>DPLL01000468.1:21750-42935 GCA_003542015.1 Microcoleaceae cyanobacterium UBA9251
TAAGTTGACACTAAGAAGGGCATAGCCGAGTCCCTACTACACTTCATAAACCTGGAATACGCTGTATTAAACAACAACCGGAGCCCCGACAACTTCACCTTTGAGCATCCGAGAAGCAGCATCCATCAACTGCTCCTCCAAATAAGGCTTAGTGAAATAGCCTTTCGCGCCCAAACCGTAAGCCATTTGGCGGTGTCTGTCCGCACCGCGACTGGTTAGCATCGCGATCGGCAATTCACACAAAACCGGATCTTTCTGCATCCGTGAAAGCAACTCTAAACCATCCATTCTCGGCATCTCAATATCGCAGAACACGATATCGCATGGTAAACCAGATTTCATTTTTTCCCATGCTTCTTTACCGTCGCGAGCCTCTTCAACTCGGTAGCCCGCTTTTTCAAAGGTAATTGAAAGCAGCGATCGCACCGTAATTGAATCATCCACAATCAGCACAGTCGGCTCAGTCTTATCCTCGATCAGCTCCACAGGGGCCCGCTCGCCCTCATCCCAAAGAGTACCCGGTGTATCCTTCCGCAACTTCCCTGTAGCCAAATCAATCAGTTCCAGAACATCTGCGATCGCCACAATCCGGCCATCCCCAAGCACCGTAGCCCCAGCAATTCCCAGCGGCTTAGGAACGGGCCCTTCCAACTGCTTAATCACGATTTCCTGTTCTGTGGAAACCTGATCGACTTGCACAGCCAAGAAATTACCAGCCGATCGCAACACAATCACCGAAATCATATCATCGTCAGTATTAAACCCATAAACACTGCCCCGGCCCAGATGGCGGTGGTAAGCCAGCAATTCGCGCAGTGGCCGGAAAGGCAGAATCGAGCCTCGCCACTCAATACAAGGCTGGCCATCAGCACCTGTAGTCACTTGATCCCGTGGCACATCAATCATGTCCTCCACGCCGTCCATCGGGAAAGCAATGCGTGCTCGATCGCTAATACAGCAGAGAGCCTTAGAAATGCTCAATACCAGAGGTAAGCGAATCGTAAACACAGTCCCCTTACCGATAGTAGAATCAGTCCCCACAGTGCCCCGAATCTCCTGCAAAGAAGTCAGTACGACATCCATACCAACTCCCCGCCCCGAAAATTCTGTAGCTTGTTCTTGGGTGCTGAAACCGGGTTTGAACAGTAAATCGTATACTTCCGAGCGAGACATCCGCTGAGCCTGAGCCGCTGTCAACAAACCCTGCTTAATCGCCTTCGCCTTCACTTTTTGTGGATCAATTCCCGCCCCATCATCAGACACCGAAATCACCGTCTGATTACCTTGGTGGAAAGCCCGAATCGTAATTCTACCCATCGCTGGCTTACCAGCAGCCAGACGCACTTCTGGCGGTTCAATCCCGTGAGTAATCGCATTATTCACCAAGTGAGTCATCGGGTCATAAAGTTGATCCACAATCATTTTGTCGATCAATATTTCTTTACCCTCAACCTGCAACTGAGCCTGCTTCCCGCACTTAATCCCAATTTCCCGCACCGCCCGGAACAGCCTGTCTGTAGTTTCTGCGAAGGGTTTCATCCGAGCTTTAGTCAAACCTTCTTGCAGTTGAGTTGTGACTTGCCGCAATTGACGAGTCACCTGATCCGCCTCATCTACCAAAAACTCGATATCTGCCGCTGACTCCCGCACTCGGACAATCAACTCAATAATCTCTTGAGCCAGACTGTGGAAGGGGGTAAATCTGTCCATTTCTTCTGGTCTCCAGGCACTTTCCCGGTGGTGCGATGATTCTTCCGAGCGCCAGGGCGATCGATGTCCCTGGCGGTTGGCGAGCAAAGCAATTTCTAAAAGACTCCGCTCGTAGAAATCCTGAGTCCGTTGGCTGACATCGCTCAATAGAGTCACTTGGTGTAATAAGTTGTCCAAGAATTGCCGCATCCGTTCTTGGTCTTGTTCCAAGCTGTTGCGGTTCACCACCAGTTCCCCCATCAAGTTACTGAGGTTGTCTAGCTGCTTGACCGGCACCCGCATCGTCTGGTCGCCGAAGCCGCCAGCACGGGGACTGCGCCTCTTGACACCAGACTGCACGATGTTACTTTCGCCTTGGCGACTGCGGTCATCTGACGTGTCTTCTAGTAGTTTTTCTAGGTCGTCGAAGTTGTCGTCATTCTGATTTTCCGCAGCAGCCTCAGTTCTGCTGGGAGTTTTCGGTGCTTGCTCATGGATTTCGGGCATTGTTTCCCTCTCGCTCAACAATTCTTCGAGATCTGAGAAGATTTGGCTACTGACAGGAATCGTTTTTGCTTCCTCAGAGCGGTCTATTGCAGCCCCAGACCCATCTGCTATCAACAGCGCTTCTAATTCGTCAAAATTCCCTTCGTCTTTCTCTGAACTCGCTTCTGAGGCATCAAACAAGTCGGAAAGATCCATACCTTCTAGTTGTGCTGAGTCTGATTCTTCTGGCTGGTCGTCTGTTTCCCAAAAGCCTGTGCTTAGTTCTGATGTCACTAGGGCTTGTGCATCTGCGGAATCTAATAATTCATCGAAGCTTTCTAGTTCTTGGCTGTTGAATGTTGCTCCTGTTTCTAGTCCTGACCATAGGTTAAGGTCACTCTCGAATTGCTCATCCGGTAGTTCTGTTAATAAGTTTTCTAATTCGCCTCCTGCATCCTCTGTTTCTAGCGCATCAAACAAATCGTCGTCGCCCTCGTCGAGGTTCATGGTGTCTGTTTGAATTCTATCTGTCAAGTCCCCGCTGCTCTGAGCGATTAAGCTGGCGGGATGTTCTGTTGAGAATTGTTCGGTGGGAGAGGTTCTGTCCTCGGTGTCTGTTCTTTCGTTATCTGTCGCTAACGGGGGTATTTCGCTAAACATTTCTTCGAAAAAATCGAAGGCGCTGCTCTCATCGGCAGCCGCTGTTGAGGTTTCAGGGCCTCTACTAGAGGACAAGGACTCAAGTTCAACTATTTCTAAGTTTTCTAGCTGTTCATCTGAGTTCTCGACTTCAGGGCCGGAGAATAGGCTCTCCAAGTCGTCATCTTGTAGTGTTAATTCTACGTTTGGCGATTCGGCATCGCTTTCAAAATTCAGCCAGTCCTTGCCTAATTCTTCTGATCTTTCTGATTCCTCCTCGCTCTCATAACCTTCTATACCCGTAGGTATGGAGTCGAATAGTTCTGCTAAATCTGCCGCTTCTTGGGATGTGGGGCCAGTCAGTGGGAGCTTGAGATCGGGCTTACCGTCTTTGTCGCTGGAAATCGGGTCAGAGGTGATGCTTCCAAACAGTGCGTCTAGGTCTGTATGATCTAGGTCTAGGTTGGTTTGGAAGTTTGACTCATCTTCTAGACCAAAAGCACTTTCCAGCCAGTTTGGATCTAAGGATGCCTCTAATTCCGGGTCTAATTTTATCTTCAGTGAGTTGTCAATTGCTAGGTTTTCTGGGTGGCGAGCTGTTGGGTCTCGATCGTTTCGCAGTTCCTGGGGTTGGTTCTCTGCTGTGAGGAAACCGGAGCTGATCCCTAATAAATCGCTGAAGTCTGAGTCGTCCCCGGAGGTGGAGAGGGACGAGGAATCTTCTATTTCTAGTAGATTGAGTGCTGCTTCTGCATCCCATCCATAATTTTGGCTGTCGCCGTTCTGCTCGAAAGGTTCATTGGATTCCCTATCGAAGGTGTCTAATTCTAAATCCGGTAAATACTCCGATGTGTCTGTTAACTCTTCTTCTGCAAACTCTGAAGAACCTAGGTCGCCTAAGAATTGGTCTAAATCCCTGTTGTTCTGGGTTGTGGTTGAGCTTTGGGCTGCTACTTCGTCTAGCAGTGTGCCGAGGGAGTCTTCTTCTGGCTGGTCGTTGAAGGAGTGGGAGTTTCTACTTTGGCGATCGAATTCCCTAGGCTGATTATTTTTTGCGGGCTGTTTTCCAGCTATAGGCTCTCTGAAATCTAATTCTTCTCTACTGGTAGTTGCTGCAGAATTACCAATTTCTAAGAGTAGAAATTCTTCGCCAAATAAACTGGTGAGGTCGTCTATCGGAGGCTGAACCTTGGCTTCTGAGTTTTTTGTACTGTATTCGTCAAACAGCAAATCGGTGAAATCGCCGGAGCTATCGTCGTCGTCTGACAACAGCATTCCCTCCGTGGCCATCCTAGAAGATGCTCCATAGTCGAGGTCTTCTGCTTCTTCCCAGGCGTGGTCGAGATCAGGGCTGTCGCCCTCGAACAGGTCTGCTAAGGTGTGGAGTTCTGCTGCGCCGACTTCCGGGCCTATGCGTGTTGAGCCTCTGAAGGAACCTGTCTCGATTTCTGATTCTCCAAAGCCTGGGGAGTTGTCAAATTGGGTTGATTTGCTGCTGTTGTAGTCGTTCCCGTCGCCACTGTCTAGTTTGTCGAATAGTTCGTCTATACTGAGTCCAGAAATAGTTGACATCATTTGTTCGCCGGCACGGGGGCTGGTGATGTTTCTGAAATAAAGGTCTACATCTTCTGTCGCGCCCTGGTTTGCTTCTCTTGTCTCAGGCTGAGCGAAGGCTAGTAGGTCTTCAAAGTCGGTTTCTGGTTCTTGTTCTACTGGTAGTAGCGATCGCAGTTTTGCCCCTACTGCGATTTTCACTTCTTGACCGGAGAGTACCAGTTCTTGGGCTTGTTTGATGTCTCTGATGATTGTTGGGGCTAAGGTACGGTAGGTATTTTCTGGGTTGGCGATCGCTTGTTCTACTGCTTCGATCAATACTGTCCAATGTGGCAGTTCAAATTCCTCGCCTGCTATTTTCAAGTTCCGACAAATGCTCTTTAGCAGCCGTCGGCTTTGAACTCCCTCGGGCTGTTTAAATGCTTGCAGCATTGCCCGCATCCTCGCCGGCACGTCTGAGTCAAAGACTAGGTGAAGTGGGCTATCTTCTTCTATTGAATCTGTGTATCTCGAAGTGTATCCCGCAGAGGCATCAACAAAACTGTTAGATGAAGTTCTTGGCCCGGCCCCCATCCCTGCCATATCTTGTCGAAAATCTTGTTGAGGTATCGGCCGATAGTTGCCCTCCTCTAGGTCCCGTCCACTGATTCCTGTGAGTCCTCCCAAGTGACCGTTGAGTTCTTCAAATACTGGTTCTAATTCTCGAACCATCTGTTCTCCCAATTCCTCTGTCAGCCCAAAAGGGCCGGACAGTTGCTCTAACAGCCCTTGCAGGGTATCAAAAATTCGCAGGAACAGGGACTCTAGCTGTTGGTCTACTTTAACGCTGCATTCTTTTAGGACTTTAAAACTATCTTCTAGTCTGTGAGCTGTCTGTTGAATACTTGTCAGCCCCAGCATCGCTGCTCCTCCTTTCACTGAGTGAGCAGCCCTAAATACTTCGTTCACCAGTTCTGGGTCTTCAATCGTCGCTTGGAGGTTCAGCAAGCCTTGTTCGATCGTATTGAGGTGGTCTTTTGCCTCCTCAATAAAGTAGCCCATGATCCTCTGTTGTTGCTCCGGCTGCATAGTTTTATTCCTTATTTTAATCGTTATTGTATTTTGTCTATTTTAGTAGTCTTAGAGAATATCCTTGTAAATCTCTCCCCTTCCCAAAAGAATAATCTGACTGCGAGATATTGCAAATGTCCTAGCTATTTCTGCCTTCGATATCCCCTTACTTAAAAGATAGCGAATCTGCTGCACCTGTTCGGGTTTTAGTTTGCGGTTAGGACATATATTGCCCGGAACGAAAGGAAAGCGGTTTTTTTCTATAGCATCATGAGAGTTATCGGCGGGAGTTCCTTCCCACAAATGGTCGGGATTGACACAACCGCGATCGTCGCAACTGTGACAAGCAAAATAACCCGGTTTTACAGGTCGTCCCAGTTTGTTTTCCAATACCAGTCTGTGGGGATAGAAGCTTTGATTTTTTCCATTAATTTTGATGGTTTTAACGGAGTAACCATCGCTTCTTTTAGCCAAGATACAAATCATGCAGCCATTGGGCTGTATTTCAGCCCGAATTCCAGGAATTATTTCTACGCCTCGCAGTTCTTTTTGAGGTTGAGGTGCAGATGTGCTTCCTACATCTTTAATTCGTCCTTTTCTAAACCTATCTTGAGAATTTTCCAGTCTAGAACCTTCCCATAAATGATTAGGATTAATGCAGTTGCGAACATCGCAACTATGGCAACAAAAGTATTCTGGTCTAATCGGACGACCTAAGCTATTTTCTAATACTAAACGGTGCACTGTAAACGTTTTCCATTCACCGTCAATCTTAAGTCTTTTGTTGGCATAGCCCCTGCTATTTTTTGAGAGAGTAGAGATAATACAGCCCGTCGGCTGAATTTCTCCAAATATGCCAGGAATCACCTCTACTATGTTATCTTCCATCTGTGCAACTCCTAGTTTGTTTAGGTGCTGGATTAGCCTCCCCGCAGTGAATTCAAGACTGCGAGGTTGCTTTTTGATTGTCATTATTACAACGTCAATGTGATTGTAAATCAGTAAGTAAAAAAAACATTAAACAATCAATTATTGTCTTTCTGCTGTTTCTACTCGGAACCTTTCTACTGATGTCAAAAGGTCGCGCGCAACGCCTACCAAATTTTGCAAAGCACCAGAAACTCGTTGCGCTTCTTGGGACGTTTCCTGAGCAGTTAATTCCACGGCCTGCATCACCGCGGCTACCGAACGAGCTGTTTCATTCTGTTCTACAGTGTCCGCAGTAATCGATCGGACCAACACGTCAATTCGATTAGTTACTTGGATAATATCTTCGAGGGATCGCTTCGCTTGTTCTGCCAATCTTGTCCCCTCAATTACCTGCTGCGTACCTTCTTCCATCGCCGTCATTACTGAGCCGGTTTCACTTTGAATTTGCATCACTATCTGTTCGATTTCTTTCAAAGACTTAGCCGATCTATCTGCCAATTGTCGCACCTCATCTGCCACGATCGCAAATCCCCGGCCCGCTTCCCCAGCTCTCGCCGCCTCGATACTGGCGTTGAGGGCCAACAAATTCGTCCGCGAGGCGATCGTCGCAATTAAGGCGACAATCTTAGAAATTTCTTGAGAAGCTTCCGCCAACCTCTTGACTTTTCGCGTAGTTTCTGCTACTGTTTCTCGAATTTCCAAAATCCCAGCCACCGTCCGCTCCACAGCCTCACCACCTTTGAGAGCGGTGGCCGCCGCGCCCCGGGCCACTTCTTCAGCCTCTCTAGCACTCTCTGCGACCCGCTGAATCGCGTCTGTCAGCACCTGCACCGAATTGAGCGTCGCCGCCAGTTCCTCAGCTTGTCGCAGCGCGTCAGAAGACAAATCCCCCGCAAACTTGGCACTATCCGTAGCGCCTTTGCTGACTTCCCTCGCCGCCTGCTTCACCTGGTGAACGATTTCTCGCAGGTTTTGAATCGTTAAGTTAAACGAGTCAGCAAGAGCACCCAACACGTCCGCCGTCACGGGAATTACCACAGTCAAGTCACCACGGGCTACACATTCCACATCGTCTAGCAAGCGAATCACTTGGCGCTGCAAGTCTTCTTTTGCTTGTTCCTGCTCGTCGGATTTGTGCCTCGCCTCGCTAATCGTCGCCTGCATTACTTTCACCATGTGGTTGAATTTAGCAGCCATTTTGCCAAATTCATCCTCGGAGTAAATTGTAGAACGAGCGTCCAAATTTCCTTGAGCTACCGCATCAAACTGAGCTTGCAAATTGTCCGAGGATCTGCGTACCTGATCCGCGATCAACTGGCCGATGCCCCAAGAAGTGATAAAGCTCGTAAAGCCTGCGGCTGCTGTCATTACCCAGCCAGTTTGGCGCAGGTAGACGATCGCCTCCGGTTTGTCTTGTCGCTGCGCCTGATAAGAGGCGATGTTGGTTACGAAAGCCACAGCTACCAGAGAAACCAGTCCGGCCCCGATCGCCGTGTACAACTGTTTGGTAAACAAAGGGGCATTTTCCAAGAAAGCCAGTCCCCCCTGCTCTACATTCACTGAAGTGTCGATCTGTTCTACGTCATTCGAAGTAAAAGTTGACACTGAGGAGTCAGCGGGGCCAGAAATACTAAAGATCTCGTCGTCCCGAATTGCCGAGCCGTCACTGTTGTCAAAGTCCAGGTTGCTGCCAGTCGCTCCGATCAGGCCGATGGTGGAGTTACCGAAATTGTTGTTACTTCTAGTTAGGATCGAACCATTGACGTCTTCTGAGATATCAAAATCCGGCAAATTTCCCAAATCGTCAAAGTCATCAAATTCGTCCAAGAAGCCACTGTGTTGTTCTGGAGATTTTCCCATTGGTGACGACCAGTCGCTGATTTGCTTTTCCCCTGATCCGAAAGATGTCGCTTGCTCATCTTCGTCTATAGAGAAAGCATCGCTGAAAGCGTCTTCTTCAAAAGCGTCTAAGTCGAAACTGTCTGGTAGGTCCAACGCCTTGGGCTGGGAGTTGCCGTAACCATTGCTCGAAGATCGATCGGCCGAATTAAATTGTCCCCGGCTCGACCTTGACGAGTGAGAATTGGGGACAGCACCTCCCATCAACAGCGTTTCGTCTTCAGCCAGCGCATAGTTCGACCCATACTCCGATTCGATTTCGGGATGCCTGTTTTGAGGTGGCTGACCAAAATCTTCCAACATCGACGAGGCGAAGGGGTCTGCATCTTCGGCAGATGGTGCTTTCTGGCTGTAATTCTGACCGCTCTGGGGCGCGCAGAGTATATCATCTTGGTCCTCCGGCAGATCGAGTTCATCTGGAAACGACCGCGGCGCAAAAGCTTCGTCAAAATTGTCACTTAGCCCATTGTCCAAGTCGAGTTTGCCCAAGTCGATCGAGTTGCCGATTTCTGCGACGGGAAAACTCCGACCGTTGAGAATCTGAGTCGGAGCTTCTGAAAACAAATCTCCGGGGTCCAGTTCTGGATGACCAAATACCTTGCTGTCTTGAAAGTTGTCTTGAAGAACACCAGCATCGAACCCGGCCTCGTCGAAACCAAAAGGATCTTCAAAGCCAGACCCCAGCTCCTCGTCTAGGGCCGACGACTCCTCAGCATAAGCTGCCATCCCGCCACTATCCCCTGTAAAGGGGTTTGAGTGCCCTGTTAAATCGGACGCGACCCCTTGATTGTCGTCTTCTGGTTCCCAGCCCAAGCCGCTCATGCCCAGGTCTGCTAAATCCCCATTTTCCAGTTCAAGAGGCGATTCACTTGGAAAAGACATGGATGGAGAATCCCCTTGAAAAAGTCCCAGATCCAGGTCTTCTAACCCGGACTCAAGAGATATCTCTGGGTAGAATTCCAATTCAGTTTCAGCAGACAAAGCCTCTAAATTTTCCTCTGCGAATTCTCCCGATGTAAATTGGTCTGTGTAGCTAATGCCACTGTGAGCGTGTTCGATCAAGCTCGGGTCGTCACTCAAGCCGAGTACCACCGTGTATTGTTCCCGCGCCACCTCGTACTGTTGCAGTCCATAGCAGTAGATGTGTCCGCACAACAGGCGGGCGCTGGGGTCTTCGGGAAAATCTTCTACTAATTGATACACTAGGTTTGCGGCTTCTTGGTAGTTCCCCTCCATGTATGCCGCTTCTGCCCGTTGGTAGTCCTGCTGAAAATTCGTACTTGTTGTCATTTGCCGCCCTCTTTTGATTTTAGATTTGAGATTTTTGATTTGTGATTTTTATCTTGACTGTTAGATGCGCGCCCGCGTGACTTTTTGTGATTAGACCCCAATCCAAAATCGCCAATCTAAAATCGATTTCACGCTGCCCACCGCGCCGATCGCAGAATTTTCACTTGATCTAGCAGTCGGAGCACTTGATTTGCTTGTTCGCCTAACATCCATTCTCCCTTCAGAAAAGGCATCATGCCGTCTGGTGCATTATTCTGCGAGTGCAGTTGCTCTACGTCGAGCCACTGCATCCCCACAATTCGATCGACTGCTAGCCCCAAAATCGTATCTTGGTCTTCAACGGCAATAATCGGGATTTCCGGTCGATCTGTATTCAGAGGTGTTTGGTCTCCCAGAAATTGACCGAGATCTGCCACCCAGATCACTCGTCCTCTCATGTTGAGCGTACCTAACAGCAAGGAAGAAACGTTGGGTATGGGTGTCATCCGGTCTGGGGACGGCGAAAGTACCTCTCTAATTCCTGTGGCTGGCAATGCGAACTCATTCCCCGAAGGAACATAGAACCGCAGGTGCAGCTCACCTTCGGGAGTTTCTAGTTGTTGGAATTCCGGAGCTTGATCTACACCTAGCCCTGGTAATATAAAATCTGGGCTGCCTATAGTCATAATTTTGACACCTACTTTGCTACCAACTTTTTCTACTCATCCAGCTCGATCGTTAGAAACGCCTTGGGCTGGGCAAAATCGAGTGTTTTTACGCATATTGCTCTCCATTTTTTCGCTCCAACTTTTTGAATTTGTCAAGTGTTCTACCTATTCAGAGTTGGCCGCAGACGATCTATAATCGTTGAGCAGACAGGATTACGACTTCGAACTGTGCTGACTTCAATAGTAGCTAAGTCTCCGGTTTTTCAGTCAATCTCATCCAATTTTTCTGGGACTCGAACCAGGAAATCCCAGTTGCTCCGACCTGCACAATCTACCCTCCTTGACCAGTAGATTTAGCCTGCAATGGCGATCACCGCCACTTTGAGAGTTTTTACCCTCCAGCATTGGGCTGCATCTCGCTGGCGGAGGTTGAGGCCAATCAAGCTGAACTCTGTTGAAATTTCTGTCACCACCCATTCCGCTCCGCACTGGCAAACCCCTAGTTTTCAACGTTTCAACAAGCTGACCTGGAGTTGAATTTACAGCAGCATCTTTCACAGGAAGTTGGGCTGGTGTCGTCACTTTTTTCAACTTTTCAGGCCAGCCCTTTCAGGAATTCACTAATTTCTGGGATTCCTTGTTTCAAATGGGTTGGATAGGCAGAGATGATCGAGTACGAAGCTTCCACTTAGTGCCACCCTCTGGCCATCAAGCAGGCGAGAACCCTTTAACGGACTGTGCAGAATAAAAACAGCTCAATCTGTCATAAGAGAGAAGATTTATGGGATTTTAGTAATTAGACTCGATCGGGGTATTGCTACCTACTGGGCATCGACCTTTACCGGAAATATATGAAGGTAACATCGTTTCGACTAAATATTAATTCAACCTTCTATACAACTAGAGGTTATGCTTTCACGGCTGCACTTGCAATTCGGGACTTGCACCCTCCTATGAAAGTCTGTTGTCAAGATTAGTGAATTGAACCAAGCTCACCGCATCTAAGTATTTATGCTCATTTAGGTTAAACGAGTCACTGGAGAACAAATATATTATATTTGCACTTTGAACCCTTATGCTGAGTAAAGTCAATTCTCTTCTAAGTCGCGATCGAGTTCCTGGGCTAATAATTTGGACGATGGATGGAGTTCCGGGCAACCAGGGCCGACATATTTTTCTACCAGCATTAATAACTCGCTTTCGCCAAACGGTTTGGTAAAGTAGTCAGTGGCTCCCGCCATCCGGGCCTGAACGCGATCGATAAATCCGTCGATACCAGTCAGCATGACGATCGGCGTCTGCCGGAAAGCGCTAGAATTCCGCAGCATAGCGCAAATTTCGTAGCCGTCGAGTTCGGGCATGGCGATATCGCACAGAATTAAATCCGGTTTGATTTGAAAAACTAAACTCAGGGCTTTGAGGGGACTGCTGATGGCAGTAGCTTCGTAACCGTGTTCGTTTAAAATTGACTCTACAGTTTTGCGAATCACATTGTCGTCGTCAATACAGACAACTTTGGGAGCTTTGGTTTCTGGGGACGACCATTCTTTTTTGTTATTAGCTGGGGCAACAGAAGACTCGTAAAATAGTTGCACCAATCCCTGCTGCACGAAGGGGTATATCGCCTTAGCGACACTCAGCACATCTCGGTTGAGGTAGCGGGCCATTTGACGGATAGAAGTGTGGCCGTCAGCCCAGCGTCTGAGAGTATTAAAAGTATTGACAGGCAATGCGACTTGCAACTCGGCGGGGTCTGAAATCACCGGGCATTGGTTGGGCGACTGAATGTGAGGGTGAAACTGCTTCCACTGCTGTACCTGTTTGACAATCTTCGCCAGCAGGGAGCTAATTTCTAAGCTGGTTAATTGAGGAGCTAAGGCAGACCCCATTTCAAAGGTGAAGGAACCCTGGTGGAGACTGAGCAAGTCAAAGAGGGTTTCGTGGATCATGCTGTGGATGATGTTGCGCCCTTGAGCTGGGGTGAGGATGTGGTTTTCTAGCAGCGCCCACAGGTAGCCGTATTCTTGGGCATTGGTAGAAGCCATGTAGGGAACTTGGATTTGGTCGAGGGCGGTTTCTGCTTTGTAGCGGCGCAGGTAGTCGCGCAAGCGAAACAAACTGCCCGCACTCTGGGTAGCGTAAATAATCTGACCATTGAAGCAGAAGACAAACCAGGATTGTCCTGCAAGGGAGCGCTGGGTAGGTTGAGTACCAGTGCTGCTGACGATAGAGCTGTAGGCCTCTACGAATAGTTCTCCTGTTCGCTGACCTAACTCAATCAGTTGCAGGATGCTGCGGATGTCAATTTCACTCAAATTTCCCTGCATGCAGCTAAAGTGTTCTCCTTAAAACCGTGTCTGAGTTGAAAAAGACTAGGTGCGAGTCAACCGACAATCAAGGCTTTGTACTGTAATAATTGTCGCCGATCTGCCTGATTGTTGGCATAGTTCCAAAAAACCTAGACAAATATCGAACTCGCCTAAATTTAATGTTTGTACGCTGTTACCTGTAGGCTCGTTAACTACAAAACCGCCCACCGCAGTGTCGTTAACTTGTGACCAATATTCAAACAACCATTCGCATCAGCATTGATTAGCCGTCCGGTTTTGGTGCGTGAATACTTGTTTGCTCGCCCGCTACTCACGCGCAGGCGCTTGGCATTCTCCCATTCTAAGGTAGCGCGGTTTAAATCCCTACTTTACCTGTGACCAGCAGAGCTTGGGTTGAATTGACGGAGACCAGACGACCTGCAACTAAAGGCATGGAGGAGCGCCTGCAGAAGTGCAAGGAGCGATCGCCCTTGGGTGAGCAGCACCTCTAGCCGAAAGCCAGCCTTCTACCTGCGGTTGACTTGTTTCGGCTTTGGGGTGCTAAACTAGATCAGATAATCCCTGGATTTTACCGCACATTACCGGACACAATCCCAGAAACTTTTTTACATCCATAAAATATGATGGTTGTTGAAAGAGATTACATAGACAGAAAGCATCAGTTTTTTCAACGGTTCGATGAATGATCATTCCTGTAAAAAAATCTCTAGAAGCATGGTAAATATTGGGTGAGGCAACACTTTTTTGGTGTATTTTTTTTTGCTTGGGTCGAGGGTGGGATTTGCTTTAAGTCTAAAACTGTTATATGCGATCGTCAAACCCACAGAGGACTATAAATCCTTACCAGCAAAAGTTAGCAATCAAGTTCTCAAACAAGTTATTCAGGATTGGTCAGCTTGGCAAAAGGCGAGGGGGGCTTATTACCGGGAGAGCCATCTATTTTCAGCCAGCCCCTACATCCCCAAATACAAACATAAATCCTGCGGAGGTAACTGGTTAATTTATGCTCACCAATCGATAGGAAAAAGGGGGAAATATAAAAATAACGGGCGACTTAATCGATCTAAAGCTGACATAATAATTGCGACAAAAGCACTCTTATTTCAGAGAGGTAAGGAGAGTTACAAAAACCTAAATTTACATGATTGAGGTGGTTGACAAAAAGCCTGTTTTCATTGTGAATTAAAACCCCAAACTCATAGCAGATATAGATTTATGGATCAATAGCATCGTGGCTTTGGCATCGAACAAGCCAATATTTACTCCAAATCTCTAGGATGGAAAACATCTTAAATCTATCAATCAAGGTTTCGATAAGCGCCGCGCATTTTTACAGTTGCAACTTGAAAGAGGTAAATCTACCACGCAATTCAGAAAATCACATGGAAGGGAAACAAGCGAGTAGAAAACTACCTTCATCCAACCAGAAGTTGGATTGTAAAGCGCTTGGTGGACGAGGAAATAGGGCAGTTAGTAATTGGCAAAAATGTGGGGTGGAAACAAAATTTAGAGTTAGGAACAAAAACGAATCAGACCTTTGTAGCAATGCCTCACGCGAAGGTTATAGAAATGATGACCTACAAAGCTGAGTTAGTGGGTATCAAGGTAACACTTACAGAAGAGTCTTATACAAGTAAGTGCAGTTTTTGAGATTTAGAGCCTGTCGGTAAGCAAGAGTCTTACCAGGGTAAGAGAGTTTTTCGCGGGTTGTTTCGGTCAGTGCGTGGAACGCTGATTAATGAGTAGTGTGAATGCAGCATTAAATATAATTAGAAAAGTAAGCGGAAACTCACCCTTTGAGGGGTGCAGCAACCGTTGAGAGGTGTTTGCAGTTTCACCTGTACGGGTCAATCCTGTAGGAAAAAAGCCAGAAAAAGTCCGGTAATGTCAAGCATTGCCCGGTTTTTTGTGAATTGTAGCAGTCCCCCCAGTTTTGCTATTCTTGATCAAGTGGCATTGATACTGTAAACCTGAAGTTGAGGCGATCGATCTCCGGCAGTGCTTTCTGGACGCTCCTGAGTCAGGTAGTGCGATCGCTTGCTGCTAAAGTTAGGAAGGGGTACTATCCAGGGATTGGTAAAACAACATCAAGCGAGAGGACGATCAGTGTGCTGTATCTAGCAGAAGTGCAAAAACAGAGAAGTGGCTTTGGCCTCGGTGGCGGTAAGGCTGAACTGAAACTGCTAGCTTGTCAGCGGGGTGAACACAATTGGAGCGCTGTCCCGGTCGATGATGTGATTCCAGTGGAGGAAGCTAATAAGTTTAACGACGGCACCTTGGTGCTGGTGGAGTTGAGCGCTAGCAAGCAAGTCCAGCGGATTCAGGAGGCGGCCCGCCAGTTGGTGAGCATTCTGCAAAATTTCTCGCGGTTACAGGACAAGTTTAAGGATAAGGAAGAAGAAATTGAACAGTGGAAGGCTTCTCTGACGTTTTCTTCTCAGGAACTCAATCGCCGGGAAATGGAAATGCAAGCCCGGGAAGAGCAGTTGGCTCAAATGGAGGATGAGTTGGAGCGGCTGGAGGCGCAGCGCTCGGAAATCGAAAATACTCGAGATGAAGCTAACCGATTGCGGGATGAGGTCGCAAGCAGCCGTCAGGAAATTGAGAGGGCTTGGGAACAGTTGCGGGGCGAGCAGCAGCAGGTGGCGATTCAGCAGTCTCAGGTGCAGCAAGGGGCGGTTGTCGATGCACAGCAGGCCCAAAGGATTCAGGAGCTGATGAACAGGCTGGGTGAGGCGGTTGCTTCGGCACAAGGGGTTCGAGAACAACTGAATCAGTCTTTTGGTGTTGTGGGGGCTCAGCAGGCAATTCTGGATTTACACTGGCAGCAGTTGGAGCAAAAACGGGCCAATGCTCAGCAGCAGCAAGAAGAGGTTGATCGACAACATCAAAATATCCAGAACCGCTGGCTGGAGTGGTATCAAGCGGCTGATGCTTTGAGTATGGCCCGGGCAGATCGAGCCAGGCAGCAAAGTACCCTCAGCGCTAAGGAGGAGCAGCTTGGGTCGATGGAGGAGCAGGTGCGCGCAGTGGAGAAGCTGAGAGAGCAACTTTCGAGGCTGGCATCCGATCGGGGTCCTGCTGGTACGGTGCAACAAGTAGTAGATGTGCAAGCTCTGGAGAAGATGCCAGTTGACGAGTTGCAGAGGCTAGTCAAAAATCTGCAACAGGATTTAGAAAAGGTGTTTCGGTTTGTGAATGACCAAGAGGAGGAGTTGACGCTTCAGCAGGAGACAATTGAGGAGCTGCAAGAGAAGATTCAAGCCGCTAGCGAGTACGATCGCATGGCTTTGGAAAATGAAATGGCAGATGAGCTGGAAAGTTATCAGATGTTGAATGAAACTCTGGTGGGACAGCGGCTGAGGTTGCGGGAACGGGAAGATGTTTTGAGCCAGCATCAGACGTTACTGTGGCGCAGGCTGGGTACTGCGAATCCTCAAAAACAAGATAGAGACATGGATTTGGGGCCGATAATTGCACAGCTCGATACTCAGCGACAACAACAGGGGAATGATTTGCAAAGGCTGGAGAAGGAAATTCAGCAGTTGCGAGATGTCATAGCTCAAATTGATGGTAATGTCAACCGCCAAAATGGGGAACTTGAGGCGAAGCGCTATGAAATTAAACAGTTAGAGCAGAATGTGTTCAACCAGAAAGGTGCTGTGGCGGAACTCTGGGGCCGGGTGAAGGTTTATCAAGAAATGTTGCAGCCGATGCAGGATAATTTGAGGGGGCTGCGCGAAAAGCTGGAAGGGATGGCGGGGACACTCGATCGATCTGTGCAAAGTAGTGAGCAGCAAGCTCAGGTAGTTGCTCAGTTGCGGGAAGTTCTTTCGGGTTTGATCGATCTGCCTTAGTTGTGAGTTGGAAGTTAACTTTTCAGATCCAAAATGATCGTAGGGTGTTCGACTCGAGCGATCGCTCCTCCGGGAAAGGGATCGGTTTGCGATCGATTGGGGGCTAGGATTAAGCCTGTCAGTTTT
Organism: Microcoleaceae cyanobacterium UBA9251; assembly: GCA_003542015.1. GTDB lineage: Bacteria > Cyanobacteriota > Cyanobacteriia > Cyanobacteriales > Microcoleaceae > Microcoleus. The sequence goes on from DPLL01000468.1 coordinate 38,248, forward strand.
TCTACGCTTTCAAAGCTGGGTGCGGTGGGTAATATTTGTTGTAATAGTTGTCGCATTGCCCGTCGCTGTAAGGCTTGGGGTGCTTCGCGCAAAATCAGGCGGTTTAATTTAACTGGCAGTTGACAATTTACCTGTTCTGGTTCGTTAATTGCCAAAATTGCGCGCTGTAGCAACTCGCTAGCTGCAAGTTCTAGATATTCGACGTCGGCGCGGAGGATTTCGGCTGTTTGAGCTAGTGCTTGTTGGACTTTTGGGTTAAAATGAGTTTCTAAATAAGGTAATAATTCACCTCGAATGCGGTTGCGGGCATATTGTAAATCTTGATTTGTGGAATCTTCCCAAATTGGTAGTTTTTGCTCTTGACAAAATTGACCTGTTTGCGATCGAGTTATTTCGAGTAGGGGACGAACTAAATAAATTTTGGATTTTGGATTTTGGATTTTGGATTGGGGATTGTCATCGAAATTTTCCAATTGAAAATCGGCAAGGGGGCGAACCCATGTGAGGGCTGAAAGTCCGTCTGCACCGCTGCCGCGAATCAGGTTGTAGAGTAGAGTTTCGGCGCGATCGCTCTTTGTGTGGCCTGTAACAATGTAGGGATAGTTGTGGGCGATCGCAATTTTGGTTAAACTGTGATATCGCCACTGTCTGGCGGCGGCTTCTGTTGTAGCGACGCGATCGGCGGTTTCCAAATAATAGGATATTCCCCAATTTTTAGCTAATTGTGCGACATGATTTGCCGAAGCTTCTGAATCGGAACGCCAGCGGTGATCGCAGTGGGCAATTGCGAGATGCCAGCCCCATTTTGGCTGCAAATCTAGCAGTAATTGGATTAAGCACAGAGAATCTTGTCCGCCGGATACAGCTACTAGAAATCGCTGATTTGGCGGCAATATTTTTCGTTGTAGAAGTGTCCGATGTAGTTGATCGTGGAGGTTTGTCCATTGTCCATTGGGCAGATAGGGCATAGGGCATTGGGAATTGGGCAATGGGCATGGGTTATTCGTTATTAGTTATTGGTTGTTTTTGGGTTATGAGTTATTGATTATTATCAGGAAAAAACTAACAATCAACAACTAACCAATAAATAACAACCAACTAATGACTAATGACTAATGACTAATGACTAATGACTAATGACTAATGACTAATGACTAATGACTAATGACTAATGACTTTTAACTCCACATTCCTACACTGTGAGGGTGATGATCTGGATACCTAGAACTAGGAAAATCATTACTGATTGCTGTTGAGTCGCTGATATTTAATTCGTCATCTGTATCAGTTTCGTCTGAGCTATCTGCTGGATAGTTTGGCGCGATATCTTGTGCGTCGGAGGCTGCGGTGGTTGGTGAGCGAAGTCGAACCATCAGGGCTTGTTGTTCCGGCACATCAGGCTCGTTCTGGCAGAACTCCAAACGCAGCCTAATTTTTCCTTTTCTCCAAGCTTGTCCTGCACTTAAAACTTCGCAATCCATACCGTCTGTAAACAACTTTTCTTCTGGCAATTTTGACTTCATGATCGTCAAATATTCGCTGACTTTAAAGGTGCATTGATACATTAAAGCGCTGGCAGGAGTAGACAAAACATCGTCTTCTTTGAGAAAATTTTGCGAATCGTCCATCTCAATTGTCCTTTCAGGAAGTTGACAGTTGACAGTTGACAGTTGGCTGTTGTTATTGGTTATGTATTAGCAGTTACCAATAACTAATAACTAATAACTAATAACTAATAACCAATAACTAATAACCAATAACTGTGAACTTTTTTTATTAGAAAAACCAGCCGTAGGAATGTAAACCCTTGCCTAATAGATTAACTCCTAGATAGCAAATCCAAACTACCAAAAAACCTGTGGCGGCTAAAATTGCTGGGCGTCTTCCCTGCCAGCCGCGAGTAATGCGGGCGTGGAGGTAAGCAGCAAAAATCAACCAAGTAATCAATGCCCAAGTTTCTTTCGGGTCCCAACTCCAGTAAGAGCCCCAAGCTTCGTTAGCCCAAACGCCGCCGGCAATAATGCCGATCGTCAGTAAAGGGAATCCTAAACCGATGATCCGATAGCTAATGTTATCAAGAGTGGATGCTAGATTCAAGCGCTGGGGCGAGAGAATTTCTGCGGTTTGAGATTGGGCGGTTGAGGAGGTTTGAGCTGTTGGCAATTCGAGCACTGCGGTATTGCCGTTACCGTTATTGCTGGAGTTGAAAGATGGTTCAATAAAAGCTAATCCGCTGTCGGCGACGGTTTCTAAGCTTTGAGGTGGGGGGTTTTGAGGGCGTTGGAGGCGGTAGTTGCCGTTGCGGGTGCTGCTGGTACCGAAGGAACTGCCGGTGAGTTCGATGTTTTGGCCGCGGGTAACGATCAGGAAGGCGATCGCCAGCAATGCTCCTACCATTAAAGTTGCGTAACTGAGCATCATAACGCTGACGTGCATCATCAGCCAGTTGGACTTGAGGGCGGGTACTAGGGGTTCTGATAACTGCATGGTTGCGGGCAGTGTCAGGGCGGCAAAGGCGGAAATTGCCATTGCTACGGGCGATGTCGCTACTCCCACTAAGCGCGATCGGCTCATGTTTTCAGCGACTAGGTGGATGGCTGTAATTCCCCAAGTCAGGAAAAATAGGGATTCGTAAAGATTGCTGAGAGGGAAGTAGCCGGCTTCGATCCAGCGGGAACCGAGTAAAGCGGCGATCGACAGATTGGCGATCGCCATTCCTGCGGTTCCCAAGGCTGACAAATAGGGAATGCCGGGAAAAGCTGCACCAGCCCAGTAAATCAGCATTGTCGAGAACAGGATGGCAAAAGAGATATTGTCCAGCCAGTTCTGGAGTACAACCAGATCCATAAAAAATCCTCCCGTAAAGTTTTTACTTAGTTGATGCTAGATCGATCGTACTGGGATTCGGGAGTTTTGGGTTTTGAATTATAGCCGAAGGAAGAAGGAAGAAGTTCGGCAACGGATTCTGCAACGGATGTAACGGATGTAACGGATGTAACGGATGTCAGTCAGAAGGAAGAAGGAGGAAGGAGGAAGGAAGAACGGAAATCCAGTTCCCTGCGATCGACTAATCTTGACTACCAAGGATTGCCAATCATTCTAAAACCAGCCCAATAATAGGGATGGGAGAAATTCGGACTGGGTGTGTTGGCCAAGGACGGCGGCAGTGGCAGGTTTCCAGAAGAAGAGTGCAGCATCCCGCCTTCAATGCGGATGGTTTGGCGCAACATCGCTAATTGCGCTTGCCGCAGGGCTTCTGACTTAATAGGAGCATTTCTTAACTGGCCGTAAAACTCCGACATCAATCCCAAACTCCCCTCGTCGCTAACATACCAGAGAGTCGCCAGAGCCGATTTAACACCTGCTTGCACGGCCAAACCGCCAAAGCCCAACTCTGCATCCCGATCGCCCACAGCAGTCTTGCAAGCACTCAAAACCAAAAGTTCAACTTGCGGGCTGTGCCATCTCATTTGGCGCAACTGATCTAAGCGTAATTTATTATCCCACAATTGAATGAAAGAATTGCTGGGGTCTCCCGACCTAAATTCGGCGTGGGTAGCAAGGTGAATTATGCCAAAGGGCTGCTGCTGGCGCTGGGATTGCAAATTTGCCAGAGTGAAAGCTTGGTTCAAGAAAGACTTACCGGGCCACTGCTGCGGAGTGATCGAGGATACTTCTAGTTCCACCGCAGGTAAAGGACTCATATCTGGAAATTGCGACGCCCCCATTGCCAGAAGTAGGGTATTTTTGAAATTGGCGGTGCTGGTATCGGTCAAAGTCAGACTGGGCATGGAGCCGACACTGTAACGCTCAATCAGAAAGCCTTTGCCGTCGTGGAGGGCGGCGATTGGTATCGATCGCAGCGCTGTATCTGAGATCAAAGATAAGTTGTTAATGCCTCGCGCTTGGAGTTCAGATTCGATCGGCGCTAGGATCATCCGATAAAGCTGCTGAGCAAAAGGCAAATAACTTGTAGTATTGCGCTTGATCGGATTAGTCAATTCATTGCGAAATCTCTGAACTAGGGCCATGACTTCGGTGCGGGAGGTTTGCGGTACCCGCACGAGAACGGGATCGCCTGAAGCTGTTACCACTATCAGTTCGAGTTCCTCGCTGGCTTGAATTTGCTGTTCCACGCGCAAGATGGACGAACTGGTGTAGTCGCGAGGGACGGTTGAACCTTTGGGTAGAAAGCTGATATAGATCAGAGCTGGTTTAATGCCTGTGGCTGTTTGGACGCGGCTCAGCGTATTTTGGGCATCTGCTAGGGTGGCGATCGCATTTGGTGATGGCAACTTCAGATAATCGACAAAATCCCTAGTAAATCTCTCCTCTACGGGAAAAACAACCGAGCCGAAGTGGCTGGGCAAATTGTTCATGTTGATATTCTGGGTCAATGAGGGTAAATTGCGCTGTTGCAAGGAATTAGATATTTCACGAAGCTGTTGTGAGTTCGGGGAAAATAGAGGATTTGTGTTCGGTAGCGGACTCACTGGGAGTGCAGGAGCAAGATTCGGTGTCGGTATCGGTGCGAGATTAATGGGCGCGACGGGGGGCGCAACAGGTATGGGATTGACTGAAACTGGGGGAGGCGACACTGGTGCTGCTGTTACAGGTGGAATTATCGGGGCGATCGGCACAACTGTTACGGGCGCTGGAATTGGTGCTGGAATTGGCGCTGGAATTGG
>DPLL01000048.1 GCA_003542015.1 Microcoleaceae cyanobacterium UBA9251
GTTACCATTCCCGGTTCTAGGGCATATTGCACCGATTTGCTGATGCCATTTGGCCCTTCGTGAACGGCTAAAAATGCCCCGACTCCGTGCCCAGTCCCGTGTCCGTAGTCTAGCTGTTCTTGCCATAATACACCACGGGCGATCGCATCTAATTGCACTCCCATTGTGCCCTTGGGAAATTGCTGCATTGCACAGCTAATATGTGCGATTAAAACTGTCGTGTAGTGTTCGATTTGTAGCGCTGTTGGTTCTCCGATAATCACGGTTCTCGTGTCGTCGGTTGTACCTCCCAAATATTGCGATCCTGAATCCAGTAACAGGAATTCCCCCGGTTTTAAAGTGATTTCAGGGCTTGGGGTTCCGTAATGGACGATCGAGCTATTTACGCCCGCACCGGCGATCGTTCTAAAACTTAAAGTCTGAAAGTCTGTTTCCTGCTGATAAAATCTTTCGACGGTTTCTTTGACATCAAACTCTGTCAATATATTACCATTTTCTAACTGTTCTGTCAACCACTTTAAGGTAAAAGTTTTGGCTTTACTTGCTTTGAAGTTGGCGGATTTCATCTGCTCGATTTCTACTGGGTTTTTTCGAGCTTTCATCCCTTCGACGGGATTAGTCTCAAAAACTATTTCAATATTACTCTCAGTTGCAGATTGGCGATCGATTATTAACTGATGCGTGCCTGCTGTAGTGTGTTTTGGATCTAAAAGCACCCGAATGTTTTTGGGTTGAGATACGCAATATTGCAAGGTTTCGGGATATTTTGCGTAGGGAAGCAGAGTCGCGCAGTTGTGTAAATCTTGCTGAATTTCTGGTGAAACTCGATCGGGATTTGTAAATAAGAAAGCTGCATTTGTGGTGACAATTGCATAGGAGATGAAAATCGGAATGTTGGGAATATCCGAGCCTCGGAGATTGAACAACCATGCTATTTGATTGAGGTTGGTAATCGGAAGCACATCTATATTAGCTTTTTGCATCGCTTCCCTGACTCTGGCTAATTTTTCGGCGGCGCTTTCTCCTGTCAGGGATACAGGTAAACTAAATATGGGAGATTCATCGATCGCAGCTAAGGTTTCCGATGTTTTTGCTAGATTGTGCGATCCTCTGCGAGGGCTTCGCCAACGAACTTTGTCGGCTAAATTCTCAGATATTGGTATGAGTTCAATTCCAGCAGTCGCAAATTTATTCACCCAACTCTGATATTGCTCGACTGAGAGAGTAAATGGATCAAAACCTAAACGCAATTTAGTTAAACTTGGTGCAGATTCTACAGCAAGCTTTTCTAAAGTTTCAATTAAGTCAAGATTTTCTTCTAAACCCAGTTTCGATATTTGGATGAGTGCAGAATCGACTTGCAATTCTGCTTGTTCATAGTAGCGGGAATCCACAAACAACCAAGCCGAATTTTTGCCAACCAGGAAATCGCCAGCGGAACCAGTAAACCCACTAATCCAAGCTCGCCGCTGCTTAGCTTCTGGGACTGATAAATTTAAGTGTTCGTCAACGGCTGGGACGAAATAGCAATCTAAGTCATGATTCAGCATTAAATATCGTAATTTTTCCAGCTTTAAGCTAGTTAATTCTTGAGTTTTTTGATTGGTCTTTAACTTGGCAGCAACCATTTTTTAAGCTCCTAAAATTGTCTTCAAACCTTTAACTAACCTGCTAATTCCTGCGGCGGCAGTTTCTTGTTCCAGAGCACCGTAGGCGACTCGCAAATAGCAGCCACGATCCATGCCGAAAGTTGTACCGGGAAGCACAGCCACTTGATATGCGCGAATTAATTGTTCTACTAATTCCATTGTATCGAGTTGTGTGTCAACTTTCAAGAAAAAGTAGAAAGCTCCGCAGGCTGGGGAAATTGTACACAAGTTTTGCAAGGTGTTTAGTTCATTTAAGACAAGTTGTCGCACAGAGGCGATCGCCCTTACATGATTATCGCAGTATTCTCGCCCAACTTGCAAGGCTCCCAAGGCTGCATATTGCGAAATTACCGGCGGACAAATTAGGATTGTATCTTGAATTTTCCTCACTGAAACCAGCAAATGTTCTGGTATTACCATATACCCGATCCGCCAACTAGCAAAACCGTAGGCTTTGGAGAGAGTAAATAGGGAAATTGTGTGTTCGTTGCTATGAGAAAAAGCTGCGGGGGAACAGTGTTTAACGCCCTCATAAGTAAAATATTCGTAGGCTTCATCGCTGATATGATAGATGTTGTGTTGGCGGCAGATTTCGTTCACTTCCCGGAGTGCTTCGGGAGTATAAACTACGCCAGTTGGGTTGTTGGGTGAAATGGTGACAATCCCTCGCGTTTTGTCGGTAATTGCTTTTTTTATTGCATCGGGATTGAGTTGATAGTTTTCGTCAGTTTCTACGATTACGGGACGGCAATTTGCCATGATTATCGCCATTTCATGGTTGAAGTAATAAGGCGATTGAATAATAATTTCATCCCCCGCCGAAGTGATAGCAAGAATGGCATTGATAAAACCCATATTGCTGCCGGCAGTAACAACAATGGAGTTTTTACCATTAATTTCTATGTTGTTATCTGCTTTAAGTTTGGCTGAAATTAAATCGAGTAAAGGCGGAATTCCTTCGACTGCTTTGTATTTGTGATTTTCGGGATTTGCGAGAAATTCGGGAATTTTGGCAAAAGATTGTGGTGGCGGATTGTAAGAAACCACACCTTGTCCTAATGATATAGTTCCCGGATTTTGACTGATTAATTCACCAATAACAGGAATAATTGGCGACTGTACCGATTGCATTCGAGTCGGGTTAATTTTCATAGTTGTTTTTTGTTAGTTATATCAAATGCGCTGGAATCGAAATTATTCACCTCTCTCGTCTCTGACTCTGTGTCCTCTGCGCTC
>DPLL01000049.1 GCA_003542015.1 Microcoleaceae cyanobacterium UBA9251
ACTCTTGCTCCCCCCTTAAGAAGGGGGGCTGGGGGGGATCTTCCCCTTTCCTTCCCAACCCAAAATACAGAAGAAACTCTTACTCCCCCCTTAGCAAGGGGGGCTGGGGGGGTTCTTAGCATGATATTTTGAGGTTTAACATCCTGATGAGTAAATCCTTGCTTATGAATAAAACTCAAAGCATTTCCCACTTGCTGAATAATGGGCAAAGCTTTCTCTTCCGACAAAACGCCGTTATCTTCCAGATGTTCAGCTAAATTAGTGCCGTCAAGTAACTCCATCACCATACACCATAAATCACCCTCCTGAAACACCTCATAAACTTCAACAACATGAGGATGATGGCATTTTGCCAAACACAGCGCCTCATTCATAAACTTTTCTTGGCGCTTGGCAAAATCTGCCTTTCCTTGTTGGATAGCATTCAGAGTTTTAATGGCGACTAATTTACCTTCTTTACGATTTTGAGCGCGGTAAGTGACACCGAAACCGCCACCGCCCAGGATTTCTTCGATTAAATATTTGCCTTCGTGCAGTTGTTGTCCCTTTTTCCAGTGCTGCATATTGTTGTGTTATGGTGTGTAGCATAGGTGTCAACTTAAGGTCAAACCCAGTCAGAGACTGTTGTTTGACTATTAAATCTAGATCCCCCCNNGGTAAAAACCAGATTTCTCAGGGATTTCAGGCTTAAGTTGACACCAATGGATGTGTAGATACTGGAAATTGTAGCAGATGAGCCTTGCTTTGACAATTGAATTATACCCCGGTGGTTAACCAAGATTGATGAATTTTTGGGTTGGGGCGGGGCGGGTTTTTGAGATTGTGGGTGGGAATTGGAGATTGTTGGTGAAACCCGCCCCTACAAATAACGAACAAAAATATTATAATTGCTCTTTGAATTCACCTGGTAACGCATATCCAGAAGCCTGCCTCGCTGGTTCTGTTAATGTTTTTTACCCTCAAAAATAGCCTCTTGAAAGCACGTCATCTTCGTCTAGTTCATCTTTGCCAATCATCCCTTCAATTTCAGTTAAAAATCTCATAAAAACTTCCGGTGCAAAAGGGTTATCATCAAGATGCTTTACAAAAGAAGCTCGATTGTTTTTTCTTCCCTGTACCGTGCTAAAAGCACTTCTCATATTAGACGATAACCGCTTTGCTTTTCTCAGAATTAGTATCTCATCAATGGCTGTGAGTGATGAGCTAATCGGCGACATATCCAGCCATTCACATAGCAAGAAATACTTGGCTCCTGGTACACTCAATTTGACATCAAGGGCCGTTGCTGCGCCCTCTTGAAACATAGTTTTATCAAGATTTGTTTTACACTCAGCCGCAATATAAGCAATATTTGCCTCGCGGGAGGTACTCTCCTTAAAATCTTGATTGTGAGAGGCTTTCAAAAATATTTTTCTACTAATTGCAAAATCTTGATCCTTGGCTCGAATACTCATCCCACCACCTTTTGGACTTACTTTTAAACTTGACTCAAATCGTAATGATGAAAAACACTGTGTTGGGCCAAAGGATAATTCTTTGTCCTTTAATGAATCTGCAAAGACGGTTGTAACTAAGATAGGTATAAATTCTTCAATGATTGAGTTGTCAAGTTTTAATTGCCCCTTTTGACGGTACAAAAAATCATGGTCACTGTCAAAGATTAGTTCAACGTCAATGTATCGCTTATAGGAGGTTAGATGGGATACCATGTCTGGAACCACTTTCAAATCACCACTGATATTTTTAAGGGTTTCCAACCAGTTTATATAGTGTTCGATTGCTTGATTAACACGCGGTTTTTCTGTAGGAGGTAGTTTATTATTATCAAGCAATGCTGCTAGTTTGTCCCCATGTGGCTGAGCTAAGTTAAACATAAATTTCTTCTTTTTGGTTAATTACTTCAATGATTTTCTGTGAACGCTGTAGATCGAAGTAAGGTGAGGGCTTTACTTTTTTAGCCTTATCGATAGCATCCTTAATTTCGTATTTTACTTGTTCATCCGCTAGGGGATAAGCGGACTCCAATGCCTCTACAGCAATAGTTCTGGCTTGATGTATAGTAAAATAATACTGTAAATTTTCTACTTTTATAAAGTGCAGTATATCTTCTTTGATACTTTTTCCATAACGATTTACAAAAGTTCTTTCTTGACGGATATCTAAACTAAGACCCAATACTTGACTAGCGACTTCTGCAACTAACTCCCCGTTAAAAAAAGGAGTTCCTTTAATATTTGACTCTCGACCGACTACAAATATTATTCTACTGTCATGGCTGCATATTCGCAACAATTCTTGCAAAGTATAAGCGATGTCTAAACAATATTGAATTACAGTTAGGAATCTATTATTTCTATGCTTGCGATTAGAACCAAACTCGGATTTTGCCACCTCTAAAATTTTCCAGTTTAGTGCTTCAGTAGAACCGCGATACTGCTGATGATAGTTAAATACATTGATATAAGGGGGGGATGTAATCACAAGATTGACGCTGGAATTTGGTAATGGAACGTTTCTTGCATCGGCATTGTAGGCATTTATCGGCTTTTCGCTATAGGGTAGGTTAAGCACAAAAGTAGCGAGATTTTTCGCAATGGTGAAAACTCTTGAGTAGGTAACTTTTTTATTTTCTAAGTCTAGCAATATCACTAATGCTTGATGTAGAATATTAATTAATTTTTCTTCATTATCAACGGCTAAATATACGACTTTATCTATTATATCATTTTCTGTAAGTTCTTTTTGTATTGTTTGGAAGAGTGGCATTGTCTCCCAGATATCAGTCTTTAGTCGAGCGAGAAAACAATTGATACATCTTTCACGCTGTCTTGGTGAAATAGGGATAAATTTATAAGTGTTAGCGAGGATTAAAGCTGCGGGATTGATTTCTGTTCCGCAGGCTTCCAGTCCGAATCTTCCTGCCTCATATAAAACTGTTCCACTACCTAAAAATGGATCGAAAATCACACTATTTTTATCGGCATATTTATGAATCAAAATTTCGATAAACTGGGGTGAAAATTGCCCTTTCCAAGGAAGTGGATTACTACGTTGTTTATCTTCAATGTCTAATAGTTCTTGAGGAATTTCTTGTCTATTGATAGGAGTTTCACTGAAAATATTAGATAAAACCATAATTCGGATTTTTAGTGGGCGCGAATTTGTGAATAGATAGAAAGGCCGGGGCGGGTTTTTGAGATTGTGGGTGGGAATTGGAGATTTTTCGTGAACCCGCCCCTACAAATAACGAACAAAAATATTATAATTGCTCTTTTAATTCATCCAATTTAGCCTTGATTACTTGCATATCTTGCCACATAAACCATTTCGGAGTTTCGGGTTCGCGGGAGGGATTTCGCAGCAAGTACGACGGGTGGAAGATTGGCATACATAGGCGATTTTCCCATTCAATCCATTGACCTCTAATTTTACTAATTGGTCGCTTATCGCTAAGCAAACCTTTGAGGGCTGTTGCACCGGTTAATAAAATAATTTTAGGGTCTAATATGCGAATTTGTTCGAGTAAGTATGGTTTGCAGGCTTCTATTTCTTTTACTGTCGGAGGGCGATTGTTGGGGGGGCGACATTTGATGACGTTGGCAATGAATACGTCGGTTTCTGCACTCAATCCTACTGATTCTAAAATCTTATCTAAAAGTTGACCCGATCGCCCAACGAATGGCAATCCGGTTTCATCTTCATTTTGTCCCGGCGCTTCTCCGACAATCAAGATTTTTGCTTGCGGATTCCCGCGCCCGATGACGGCGTGAGTGCGACTGTTGCCTAATTCGCAGCGGTGACAGCGGTTGCAGTGTTCGGTTATTTGCTGGATATTTTGATAGGTGCCGGGAGGAATGGGAATTTTGACATTTGTCGGTATTGAGTCGGTTACGAAAGAGGTATTTTGACTGTTGTCAAACAGGCTGAGTTGCAAGTCGCTGGACATATATTTAATGATCGGGGAGATTTTTTTTATGCTATAATTTATAGTGTATATCGGGTTGAGTGATTTGAGATTGGCAAAAAGCTTGTATGCGATGCAGTCGATCGCAAAATCTCAAATTGTTACTCTCAAATCTACAATTGTTTGGTAGAGCTCGTACAGGCAGGAATATGTTCTCTAACCCGTTGTTTGATAATCGCGCCGATGCTGGCGAAAGACTCGCCGCAGCAGTTTTCGCAGAGATCGAAAAATTGAATTTAACCGCACCAGAGGCTGTTAAACCGATTGTTTATGCTTTACCACGGGGGGGTTTGCCGATTGCAGTGCCCATAGCCCGCTTGTTGGGTTGTCCTTTGGATGTGGTTGTGGCCAAGAAAATTACTCGTCCAGATAATCCAGAATACGCCCTCGGGGCTGTAACTGCTGATGGGCACGTTATATGGCAAAAGCAAAAGCCGCGCAATTTTCGCTTTCAAAATCTAGGACTCCAGCAGGCTCAAGATAAAGCCCAATCTCTACTGGCAGATTTGGATCCGGGATGCCCAAATGTCAGCGCTGCGGGGGCTTTGGCGATTTTGGTGGATGATGGGATTGCGACGGGGATGACGATGGCTGTGGCGGCGAAGGCTTTGCGGGCGCAGCAGCCGGCGGCTTTGTGGATTTGCGTGCCGGTTGCACCGGAGGATTTGCTAGAATTTTTGGAGGAAATGTCCGATCGCGCGATCGTCCTAGAAACCCCAGACCCTTTTTATAGCGTCAGTCGCTTTTATGGGGAATTTCCGCAGGTTGAGACGGAAGAGGTTTTAATGTGTTTACGGCAACAAAGTGAGTGGCGATCGTAAGTTAAGCTAGAAGGCTAAATCCAAAAGTTCGATCGCTAACTCATGAGACATTGGCAATATTGGTTGGATACTTTGATTCTGTCTAGTCAGCACAATCCTCCTCGCTTTGTTGAGTTGGTGATGTTGACTTTGGCGATGATGTTATTGGGAATCTGGAGTGTGACAGCGCAGTGGCAATACTTAGTGCTGTCTCTGAGTTATATAATTGGCTCGTCTTTTTCAATTTTGGTGCGGGAATATCTCGACCCGCAGCCTCAATTTCAGCTAACTCATTTAACAGCAGTGCTGTTGTTAATTATTAGTTTTTATAGTTTTGCTGAACTAATTAGATAGGTACATCAATCTAGTTTAACTAAAGCTGACGGAAAAAACCCGGTTTCTCCGAAAAGTCGTGCATCGAACCGAGGTATTGACGCAGAAACCGGGTTTTTTGCCTCGCGTATTGTAAGTACGTTTGCATTAGGTTCTACAGAGTGGATTGATGTAAAATTAGGCGGTTGCCGGCGGGATCGAAAGCATAAATTTCGCGGCCGTGAGAAGCTGTAATAATTTCTCCCGGTGGCGGACACCCTAAAGTCCAAATTCGGGCGATCGCAATTTCGATGTCGCTGACTTCCAAACACAAACTCATGCCATTTTTTCCGATACCTGAAAATTCCGATTTGTGGGAATCCTTGGGTTTGAATATGCCCAGTCTTAACCCCGGAAGTTGAAATTCAGCATAAGTATTCGGAATGTAAGGATTCGGTTCTAGGTCAAGAAATTTTGTGTAAAATTTGACGAGAACTTCATTATTAAGGTCTGCTAACGTAACTAGGGCGGCGCTGTACAGGAAACTCATATTATTGGNNACAACAAGTATTTTTTTATGGAAATCACAAATTTTATTGCCCTGTCTGTCATTGTTGCCGCCGTGTTGGGGATTGGCTTGGGAACAATGACTTGGGCTTACTTCGGCAAGGGCAGCATTTCTGTGTTGTTTAAAGAACCAATTTTAAGTTCGCCAGAATTTCCAGCTACCGATGCCGGTAGCAAAGCCTCGGTTTATTTTCAAGCAGGAATTGAGGCTTATCAATCGGGGAATTATCGAAAAGCTAAAGACAAATTTAGCAGTGCCATACAACTTGTTTCTACTTGGGCGGAAGCTTACCACAATCGCGGTTTAGCTTGTGCTAATTTGCGATCGGACGACGATGCGGTGGCAAATTTAATCAGTGCGAGCGAGTTGTACCAACAGCAGGGGAATGGATTTGCGATCGACCTAATCAAACAAAACCTTGTCGCTTTGAAGCAGCGGAAATTAGAACGGGAAAAGCAAAAAGCCCTAAAACAATAGAATACTAAGAACCCCGACTTCTGGGGTAAGTCAGGGTTCTAACAGCGATCGGATTTTACTTTTGCTTTCGGTCAAAATTTGATATTATCCCTGGATTTTAAACTTGTCTACCATCTTCGATTTGGTCAATTTTAGCAAGCAGCATTTCTCGGCTAAATGCAAGGACTCGATAATTAGTAATTGGATCGTAGGCTTCCCATTCTTGAGTCACTTCGCTGTCTTGCCACAAAAACCATTCTCGGTAAATTTCGCCATCATCAATATCGCCGCACAGAGGAAGCCAATCATCTCCTGCCAAAGTATCAACATCTCCTCCTACTAAGTCGATCCAAGCCGCAGCAATACAAGAGTCAATAGCGTTACGATCGAAATTAACTGTGTTAGACTGTATAGAGGTTTCGGGGAAGCAAAAAGTAGATTTCATAAATCTTTCCTAAACGTTATGTTATTAATTTATGAAATTTTTAGGACTGGTGGCGATCGCAAAATGCCACTATCTCAACCTCCACATTCCCCGGTCAAGAAACCGTGACAGCCGATCGCACTCCAATGCCGATGGTGTATAACTTAAGAGTGCTTTCGCGTCAAATCCCAGCCTGGGCTGAATTTAGCCAATTCTCCAACTGGCACAGGCGATGGGACTTCCCTCTTCCCAAGGAGTGTCAACAACCAGCCTGAAAGCCATGAGAAATCTCGCTTTCACCCCAGTCTCGATCCCCCTAAATCCCC
>DPLL01000060.1 GCA_003542015.1 Microcoleaceae cyanobacterium UBA9251
ATAGGCTTTGCGTAAGTCCTAATAGGCTTTGCGTAAGTCCTATTTGAACTAAAATCCATTTGCCTTTTTACTTTCGCTTTTGAGAAATAGAGAGAGAATAAGGGTGTTGGCCTTGAGATCGATCGCCCACAAAGATAGTATAAATTCCCTTATCCCCATAACCGGAAAATTCGACATTCCCCGCAGCAGCATTCGCCGGTAGCACGCAGAAACGCCCCCTCGGCCCTTGAATCATCAAACTCGGAGCCCCAGCGGTTTGTACTGCAATCCGCCAATAAGGTAAATCTTGGGTAACATTGATGACGTGGTTTGGTGCTTGGGAAACAAAACCGCAATCGCCGCTATTGTTCGGGCCGCCGGAAACCCCAGACATAGTTAGCGGTTCGGGAAATCCCGGAGCAATTTGTAGCGGTTGGCTCCGAACAGCGCCCACAGGAGCTAAAATCATTGCTAAGGCTAAGGTTACGATCGAGCTTAACCTCGGTCTGGCGCGATCGCACGGATAGTGTATCTTCATATTTATCCTGATTTAACCGAACACAATGGCGGAAAGTTCCACTTCTTTGACAGTAGAAGATCATCGGCGGTTGCGAACAGGGTAATGTGACTGTTATNNTTTTTTTATGAATTATCAAAATAATTTCAATTGGCAGCAAGCATTCGGAGAACTAAAAGCTAAACTAGAGCGATCGCCACTAATGAAAATGAATTTAGACAACTACCCAGCCGTCCAAACCTTCTACAATCAATTTCTGAACAAATTTCAAAGCCTCCCCAAAGCGGGACAAGTTGCAGTCTTTGCCATCGGGGCGATAATTGTCCTGACAGTCTTCAATACCGTTGTACAGCTAATTTCGGCCCTGATTACTCTTGCCGTTCTCGGAGTGCTAATCTACATAGCGTATCAGTTGGCAATTTCTCCCCAGTCCTCCAATCATAACGATAAGTAATAGGAAATTCTAAATATGACTAGCCCAACCGCACCCGGTGGCATCAATCAACCCGATCCCTCTTGGCTGGTACAATCCAAGCAAATGCCACTGCTGGTTCGCAGGTGTGGCGCTTGGGTAGTTGAAATTTCATTAGTGGCGGCTAGTGCCCTCGTTCCCTTTAGTATCGGGGCATTGGTCAACAAGGAAGCTCAAACAGTGCCACTCAACTCCTCAGTAGCAGCAGCATCTGAAACCGTTTCGCGTACTTTAGGCATACCTGTGCGCGATCGCAACCCCAGAGTCGCACCCCTAACTAATCTATTCTGGTCGGCCGGTATAATCGCACCGGCAGTTTTAGCGGCGTGGCAACTATATTTGCTCGCCCGAACCGGTCAAACTCTGCCTAAACGCTGGTTTGGCATCAAAGTTGTCAAAGCGTCGGGTACTCCTCCGGGTTTGGGGCGAGTGCTAATTCGGGAAAGTTTCGGGCGCTGGGGAGTGCCTCTGGGCCTCGCTTACGGCGTTTGGCGCTTATCGGGTGCATTTCCTGATTTGATCATTTTAGGGGGGTTGAGCGGCTTGGCAATGCTCGCAGACGGGGCTTTTGCTTTGCGCTACAAGGGGCAAACTGGACACGATCGCCTCGCGAATACTTTGGTCGTCAATGCTCGATCGCAGGAATTATCTACTAATCCGGTGAAGAGTCAAGATTGGACTGAGGAAGACGCCCAGATTGCTGCTTTGGTTTTGACTACCGAAACACACACCACAGAAAATCACAGTTTGTGGAATTGGATGCGCCAACATCCGGGGGCGACTTTAGTGATCGGGACAATCGGTAGTGGGGGATTGATTTTCACTCTGTTTGTCGGCACTCAAATCTACATTCAAAGTCAAGCAAATTTGCGGGATTCTCGCCAGCGCGACGACGAAGTATTTTTAGCTTTAGTCAACAAATTGTCTCCCAATTCAGCTAACGGGACAGCGGGGCGGCGATCGGCAATTTTGGCCTTGGGAACGGTGGAAGACTCCCGCGCCGTACCGCTGCTAGCCGATTTACTCGCCCAAGAAGAAAGCCGCACCATGCTCGATGCGATCCAGCAAGCTTTAGTCAGTACCGGGCCTTCATCTTTGCCTTATTTGCAGCGGTTGAACCAAGCTCTTCGCAATGACCTCGATTCCCTGCGCTACGGGGGTAAGGCCCCGGAACGTGACTTAGCGGCGGTGCGCCAGCGAACAGTACAAAGGGCGATCGGCAAAATTCTCACAGTGTATAGCAGCCAATTAAACGGCGCCGATTTAAGTCGCACGGATTTAGCTCAAAACGCTTCCGGCCCAGCTCAGTTTACATTAGTATTAGACAAAGTTGATTTGTCAGGAATTAAGCTAAAAAACACCAATTTAACTAATGCCAACTTGCCGGGAACTCGCTTTTACGGAACCGGGGAAGACAGGCGACCTGGTACATTTGATGATTGGATTTCTGACTTGAGCGGAGCTAATTTTGAAGGGGCAAATTTGACAGGAGCATTTTTGAATAGTGCTGTAATGAATCGCACTACTTTTGTGCGCGCTGTCTTGAACAAAGCTAATTTTTCTAACGGCAATTTGAATTCAGCTAATTTTAGCAGTGCTATTTTAATTGGGGCAAATTTGCAGCAAGCAATGTTAAAAGATGCAAGTTTTACCGGTGCAGATATCGGCAGTGCCAATTTTTCGGGAGCGAATTTGTCAGGTGCGCGTTTGCGAAAAGTCAAGGCTCAAGGCGCTCAATTGCCCTTGACAAATTTGGAGAAATCGGAATGGCAAGGTGCGGATTTATCCGGTGCGGATTTGAACGGCGCGAACTTGCAAAAAGCTGATTTTAGTTCAACTAAACTCGCAAACGCGAATTTAAAAGATGCTAGGTTGCAAGATGCTAACTTGCGGAATGCTGACGTGAGTTTGGCTGATTTTAGGGGCGCGAATGTAGCCGGGGCAAATTTTAAAGGCGCAGTGTTTGTGGGGAAGGAGACTTCGGATCAGTTTATTCAAAGTCCCCCCGGTGCTAAGTCTGGTAGATTGCAAGGAGTTAATTTTGCCGAGGCTAAGAATTTAGATAAAAGTCAAATTGCTTATATTTGTTTGCAGGGTGGCTTTCATCCAAAGTGCCCGCAGAAATAAATATGACTTACGCACATTGAAAATTGTAAGGTGCGTCAGTTTTTAGATTCTCGATGAGAGTGCAAATAACGCTAACTGACGCACCCTACCACTAAAGTAAGGTGCGTCAGTTTCCTGATTTTTGATTGAAAGTAAGGTGCGTCAGTTTTCTGATTATTTATAAGAGTACAAATAACTCGACTGACGCACCCTACTACTAAAGCAATTAATTGAGATTATCAGGATCTACTCCCAACTCTCGCAATCGTTGCGCCAATTGTTCGGCACGTTCAGCTAATTGCTCAGCACGTTGCGATTCCTGTTGGGCACGCTGCGATTCCTGTTGGACAAGTTGCGCTGATTGTTTCACCTGTTCTTCAGGTGTTAGATAGCGTGTGCCATCGGCATCATACCAATACAACCACTCTCTTGTCACCCCAGAATAGTTTCCCCTTTCACAACCAATTCCCAAACCTATTTCTGGCATCCAAACTGGATTTCCTGACTGTAACTCGTATTTCCCATTGACTAACTTGTGTACTTCCAAATGAGGTTTACGACGGCGGCGGGAAGAATAAATGACGTAATAAAGTACGCCTAAACCTTGATAAGTTTCTAATTTTGTGCTGTATTCCTTGCGATAAGTTGGGGAAACAACTTCTAGCACGAAAAGTGGCATGACATTTTCATCCCACAGCACGTAACTGGGACGCAATTCTTCGTCGTAAAACCTTTCTACTCCTAAACTTAAGAAAGCATCTGGGACAATGGCTGGTTCGTCTGGGTGATGATAAATACCCATATCTATGCCAAATAACCAGTCCATCCGTTCTGCCCAAAGTATCAGCAAGATTGCTTTTAGTAACCCTGGTATTAGTTCTTGCAGTTCGTTATCCACAGGCGTTTCGTCCGAGTCTGGTAGTTCGTCGGCTGAGGGCAAGTTCCTCGGCAAGTTGTACTTTAACATTGCGGCTTTCCTCAAAACTTACTATGATTATAGCTTTGATTTGTTGGGCGATAATATTTATTGAACGAACCGCGAAGACGCGAAGGACGCGAAGGAAGAAAGGAGAAGAGAAGATGATAGGTTATTTTGACTTGGTTCATCTGAAATAATTTTTGTAAAATATCGGCCCAGATTTGCGCGATCGACTATACTAAATCTAACAATTCGGTTCTAATGGGGAGCAGCCCTTAGAGGAAATGGGGAAAGTTTGGTGCAAGTCCAACGCTGTCCCGCAACTGTAATGAAAGTTTTGTTGCTTTCTGAGTCAGGATGCCCGCCGATGTGTTGGTTTAAATAGTCTCGTCTGCGAGGTACAGCTTGAAGTCTCGAAATCGAAAATTGGTCAGTCTGGGATTGATGGCTGGCTTGAGTTGTTATCTTGTTTTGGGCTCGGCAACTCCGGCCGCAGCTATGCACATTTCTGAAGGTTTTTTGCCTGTGCAATGGGCTGTTTTTTGGTGGATTGTGGCGTTGCCTTTTTTTGTGGTAGGTTTGCGATCGATTACTCGCATTACCAAAGAACACCCGGAACTTAAACTATTATTAGCTTTAGCAGGCGCATTTACTTTTGTGCTTTCTGCTTTGAAAATTCCCTCGGTAACTGGGAGTTGTTCTCACCCAACGGGTACGGGTTTGGGTGCGATTTTGTTTGGCCCTTCGGTGATGGCGGTACTTGGTGCTTTAGTGCTACTTTTTCAAGCGGTTTTGTTGGCCCACGGCGGACTGACAACGCTGGGAGCTAATATGTTTTCGATGGCGATTGTTGGCCCGTTTGCTGCGTATTTTATCTATCAATTGCTGATGGGAACTGGTAGACAGCGAGCGGCAATTTTTTGTGCGGCGGCTTTGGCTGATTTGCTGACTTATGTGGTGACTTCGATGCAGTTGGCGTTAGCTTTTCCGGCTGCGAGTGGCGGTTTTTTGGCTTCGTTTCTTAAGTTTGCTGGCATCTTTGCGATTACTCAAGTACCCCTGGCTATTAGTGAGGGATTGCTGACTTTATTGGTGTGGAATTGGCTGCATTCTTACGGGCAACCAGAGTTGGAAATTCTGAAATTATTGAAACAGGAGTCTTAAGCCATGAATCGAAAACCTACCAGCAATCGGCAAGCTACTTCACAACAAAATTGGCTGTTAGTAATTGGAGTTATTGCCCTTACCGTTATTCCTCTAGTTTTTGTCCGGGGTGAATACGGCGGGGCGGATGGGGAAGCACAGAAGGCAATTACGGAAATTCAACCCGATTATAAACCTTGGTTTAATCATTTGTTTGAGCCTGCTAGTGGAGAAGTTGCGAGTCTTTTATTTGCGACTCAAGCGGCGCTGGGGGCTGGTGCGATCGGATATGCGATCGGGCTTTATAAAGGTCGATCGCAATCTCAGCAATCTGATGATGAATCGCCGTCGGAATGAACCATCAAATTGATAGTCTGGCTTACACTAATCGTTTGCGCGGGTTGCCGCCAACTCATAAATTATCTTTTGCGATCGCCCTTTTGATTCTGTCTCTGCTTTCTGGGGCGATCGTCCAATTGTCGATCGCCCTTTGGTTAGCAGTCTGGATCGTCATCTATGCAGGGATTCCGGGGAAACTTTATCTGCGGTTGTTGTCACTCCCGTTGATGTTTTTGCTGACAAGTTTGCCTGCTTTGGCGATCGGTGGAATTGAGTTAAATCAAATCCAAGCAATTCACTCGGATATTTGGCAAGGTTGGGGGATTAGCATCGGCAATTTTTATCTGTATGTGAGTCTCACTGGATTATACCAAGTGAGTCTTTTATTCCCGCGCACCTTGGCTTCGACAAGTTGTATGTATTTCATTTTGTTGACGATTCCATTTACAGAAATCTTGCAAATTCTCAGACAATTACGCTTTCCGCCGTTGTTGACAGAACTTCTGTTGTTGATGTATCGCTTCATTTTTAGCTTATTGGCGATCGCCGATGAACTTTGGATAGCCCAAAATTCGCGCTGTGGCTATCGCACTTGGAAACTGGGAATGCGTAGTTTGGGCATTTTAATCGGGCAATTGCTTCAGCGAACTTTGGTAAATTACCGTCAAGTCTCCTTGAGTTTAGCATCGCGCGGCTTTAATGGAGAATTGCGGGTTTGGCATTCTTCTCCTTACAAACCTTCGCGAAGATATACATTTGAAGCGCTGTTTGGTTGCACAGTTTTAACCCTGTTAAGCTTTGTATTTCAACGCTAAATTTATGAGGGTTTGTATTCAGGACTTTAGTCCTTATAATCTAAAAATTAGAGAGATGATAGTTACCGATGAATCTGGTAAAATAACTATAGCAACTTAAGGATTTCTAAGATAAACTGAAATGAGTAGATTAAAGGAGAGCGTTGTGTATGATCGCGCAAGTTGAAACCAAAACCTACACGGCCCAGGAATACCTGGAAGCTGAAGTCAATTCTCTGGATCGGCATGAATTTATCAATGGGGAGATTATTCTGATGGCTGGCGGCACACCGGATCACAATGAAATTGCCCTTAATTTAGGTGGGGCGCTGAAACTGGCGTTAAAAGGGAAACCATATCGGACTTTTAGTTCGGATCAGCGGCTTTGGGTTCCTCAGCTTAATAATTATACTTATCCAGATGTGATGGTGGTGGCGAAACCGATCGAATTGCAATCTGGACGGACGGATACAATTACCAATCCTCTGCTGATTGCTGAGGTGCTATCTAAAGGTACCAAAGCTTACGATCGAGATGAAAAGTTTGCGGCTTATCGGAGTATTCCGAGTTTTCAGGAGTATTTATTAATCGATCAATATCGGCTACAGGTTGAACAATACTCTAAGACTGATGCGAATAAGTGGATTTTTTCGGAATATGGTGTTATTGGCGATCGGCTGATGTTAACGTCTGTGCAGGTGGAAATTGCGATCGCAGATTTGTATGAAAATATTGAGTTTAGTGAATAAATAATATCATCTCCGGTGAATTACCCTAATTCCTGTAGGGGCAGGCGATGCCCTGAGCGTAGTCGAAGGGTTCGCCGACAATAATTGCCAAAAACAGACAATCTCATAAACCTGCCCCACCCAAATCGCAATCTACCTCTTTTAAGATACATTGTTTATTCGCCGATCGCCCCTGCATTCCTCGCCCTAACCAACAAACCGTGTTTTGGGGCAAAAATCATCGCCAACACAAACAACAGCGTTTGTAGCACCACAATACACCCGCCCGTGGAACCATCTATGTGGTAGCTGATATAAGTTCCCATGACGCTAGAAAAGACACCAGTGGCGATCGCAATTAGCGTCATATGGTCAAAATTATCACTCAACAAATACGCCGTTGCTCCCGGAGTCACCAACATTGCCACCACCAAAATAATCCCCACAGTCTGAAGTCCCGCCACCGCAGTTAGGGATAGCAAAGACAGCAACACGTAATAGAGAAAAGTGATATTTAAACCGATCGATCGCGCGTGAGTCGAATCAAAACAAAACAGGACTAAATCTTTGCGTAAAACGGCCAAAGTCACTAAAGTAACAACACTAATGACTATCGTTTGAAAAATATCATAATCCGAAATTCCTAAGACATTGCCAAACAAAATATGCGTTAAGTCTATCGAACTTCGGACTTTAGAAATTAAGACTAAACCAAAGGCAAAAAATCCCGTAAACACTAAACCAATCACCGTATCCTCTTTAACGCGAGTTTTCGCTTTGATAAAGCCGATCGCCATTACCGAACCCACCCCAAACACAAAAGCCCCCACAGCCAAAGGAATATTCAACACATAAGCAATCACAACCCCCGGCATCACCGCATGAGAAACCGCATCGCCCATCAAAGCCCATCCTTTCAAAGTCATGTAGCAAGAAAGCGCAGAACAAACCAGCCCTACTAAAGCGCTGACTAAAATCGCCTTCACCATAAATTCATGCTGCAAAGGTGCCACAAACCACTGAATTAAATCCATTATTTTTCCTCCTGATTGACTTGAATTAACCGACTTTTGACAGAGGAAAAATCACCCACAGAACCGCCAAAGGTGCGGGAAATATTTTCCTCTGTAAACACTTCCGAGGTGTTACCATAGGCGAGAATGCTGCGATTAATTAATACTACTTGGTCGCAGAATGTGGTAATAGATTCTAAATCGTGAGTTGAAACGAGAATTGTATGTCCTGTTTGGCGCAGTTCCATTAACAGGTTAATCATCATTTTCTCGGTTTTGATATCGACTCCGGCAAAGGGTTCATCCAATAGCAAAACTTTGCCCTGTTGCGCCAAAGCCCGCGCAAAAAAGGTGCGTTTCTTTTGTCCACCGGATAACTCTCCGATTTGCCGATCGCCCATTGGCCACATTTCCACCCTTTCCAAACTTTCTCGCACGGCTTGTTTATCGATCGATCTAGGAATCCGCAGCAGATTCATATACCCATAGCGTCCCATCATCACCACATCATAAACGTTCACCGGAAAATTCCAATCTACCTCTTCCGACTGAGGTACATAGGCAACCAAATTGCTTTTTTGCACTTGACGAATCGGCAAACCATTAATTAAAACTCGTCCGGTGTTTGGCTGTACAAACCCCATAATTGCCTTGAATAATGTCGATTTTCCCGCGCCATTCATCCCCACCAAACCACAAATTGTCCCTGCTTTGAGTTGCAGCGATGCGCTGTGCAAAGCTACTTTGCCATGATAAGCAACTGTCACATTCTTAAGATCAATGCTGATTTCATTCATCTGATTTTCTCCTTATTATCAATTCCCCATTCCCCATTCCCCATTCCCCATTACCCATTACCGATTAACCTGTAACCCTTTTATCAGAGTATTGATGTTATATTCAAGTAACTTAAGATAGGTTGATGCGGGGCCATCGGAGGGAGAAAGGGAATCGACATAAAACACCCCGGCAAATTTTGCGCCTGTTTCTTTTGCTACCTGAAGCTGTGCTTGATTGCTGACGGTACTCTCGCAAAATACAGCCGGTATTTGGTTTGCTTTGACTGTATTAATCACCCGTTCAACTTGTTTCGGTGTGGCTTGTTGTTCGGCGTTGACTGGCCAAAGATAAACTTCTTTTAAGCCGTAATCGCGGGCTATGTAGGAAAAAGCTCCTTCGCAACTTACTATGTAGCGTTTGTCGGGGGGAATGGCTGAAATAGCTTGTTTTAGTTTGGCATCGATCGCCTTAATTTGCTCACTGTATTTTGCGGCATTTGCGTCATAGGTTGCAGCGTTAACCGGGTCGAGATTTCCTAATGTTTTGCGAATGTTTTCGACGTAAATTAAAGCATTTTTTGGCGACATCCAAGCGTGGGGATTCGGTTTGCCTTTATAGGCATCTTCCGCAATATTGACTGGTTGGACTCCTTCACTTAGGGTAATGTGAGAAACTTTGGGGAGACTGTTGTAAAATCGGGTTGCCCAGCGCTCTAAGTTGAGGCCGTTTTCTAAAATGCGATCGGCATTTTGTCCTCGTTTTAAGTCGCTGGGTGTAATTTCATAGCCGTGAATTTCCGCCCCTGGTTTGGTGATGGATTGGACGATCGCCCGATCGCCCGCAACGTTCTGAGCCATGTCTGCCAGGACGGTAAAGGTGGTGAGAATGACTTTTTTGTCTTTTCGGGTCAAATTGCTGGCAGTGGAGCTAGAATCGCCATTTTGCTTGGTTTGAGCGTTGCACCCGCTGAGCCAAACTCCTAGTAATAGCGCGAATATACCAATTTGATAGGTTTTACGGCAGAAAGCCTGATGATTCATTCTGGTTTTTTATAATTCTTTCATTGTTTTAATTTAGCATAAAATGGAAAATAATGAAAGAATTATGAAAATAGGTAGCAAAGGGCGATCGAGCTAGCATAATAGATAAGAGCGATCGCACCTGCTGATTTTTTAAGAGCTATTGGAGCCTTAGAGCTTAGGCTAAGCCTGGAAATGCTAGAATCATTCACAAGAGCCACCATAACAGAGGAGCTAACAAATGTCACTTGCACCAGTTGAAGAAAAAATGTGGGAGAAATCTATCTCAAAAATTGGGACTCAAACATCTGATGTTGAGATAAACGAGAAGTATGAATCAGGAGAGAAGAGAATACTTACGGAAATCAACCGTGAAAAGCTTCCCAGTTTTGTCGAAGCGCTGTCAAGAAATCCTAAATACATGAATCTGCGCCCATTTTATCAGAGAAGGGCGCGTTGGGATACTAAAATGCAGTCACGACTAATTGAGTCGTTTCTGATTAACATTCCCGTTCCGCCTATTATTCTTTATGAAATTGATTATAACTCTTATGAGGTAATGGACGGTCAACAGAGAATCAGCGCTATTCGAGATTTTTATACAAATAAGTTTGCGCTGACTGGACTTGAACTTTGGCCAGAAATAAATAAACTTAAATACGAACAGCTTCCTGTTAAGATTAGGGCTGGTCTTGACCGTCGTTCTATCTCATCGATAGTAATTCTTAGAGAGTCAACATCCGATCCTGAAGAGGCTCTATTTCTAAAACAGAAGACCTTCGAGCGTCTGAACACTGGTGGAGTAGATTTAAGTCAGCAAGAAGTGAGAAACTGCTTGTATTATGGAAAATTTGATTCGCTCTTAATAGAATTAGCGCGTCATCCCATATTTGCTAAAGCTTGGGGAATCCCTATCGACGAAAACAGCCCAGAACTATCAACAAATACTCTTTATAAAAAGATGGAAGATGCAGAGTTAGTTCTACGTTTTTTTGCTTTGCGGAATGTAGATCATTTCCGTAATGGTATGGAGGGATTTCTCGATCTGTACATGATGAAAAGCTTGGGGTTCTCTGAGCGAGACATCGAATTTCTAAAGGATATTTTTTTACAAACACTCAATCTTGCTCATCAAATATATGAAGAAAGTTTGTTCAAACCCTTTGATCCAAAGTTAGGGAATTGGAAAAAGAATTCTTATAAAGCTTACTATGATGCCGTTATGGTTGGATTTAGCAGGCATTTGGATAAAGCAGAAAAATTTATCGATAAAAAATCACAATTAATTGAAGAAACAAAGAAGCTCTTTGAGAAGAAGGAATCTCGCCTTTTAACAGGTGAGGGTAGAAGTAAGGCTGACATCCAGAAACGAATTAGGATATTTGACGAAATGCTCTCGCAAGTTATCGGAGAGTAAGTTGCGATGTTTGATGAGCTTCTCAAGATAGTAAGTGTGAATATTTCCACTGTACATAAAATTATCCATACCAACGACAGGCTGAGAGGAATTGTATTTAGAAAGGACACTCCAACACAACAGGAATCAGACGAAAATACGCAATTTACTAAACTAATAGAAGGGGTTCCTAGCGAACAGGAGTGGCTAGTCTACGATCATTGTTCTGTGGTAACACGGTTGTATGCTATTTACGAGCGCTTTGTTGAGGATTTAATTGCAGAGTGGCTGGAACTTTTACCGGATATTGTTACAGAATATTCAGATTTGGAAAAAAGCATTAAAGATACTCATCAGATAGGTGTGGGAAGGTTATTACTCGATCTTAAGAAAAAGAGATTTGAACACCTGTCTATTAATGAGGTAATTCAAGGTTTATTTGATGGAGTAACTGGTCAAGAAAAATACAAGTTAATACCTGATGCTTTTCTCTTACACGAACAGAATTTACGCAGAGAAGTGCTAGAAAAATTATTTGCTGATGCTGGAATATCGAATGCTTGGGATTGGGTGAATAAGCATCGAACAGTTAAGCAATTTATAGAGGAGGTTCGAGGGAGTCAAAATACTGCGGAAGGAGAACTAAATGAATTAATTACCTATCGAAATGATGCTGCACACGGAGCTATTGTAGATGATATTCTGGGTACTAAAGAACTGCTAGAATTGGGTGACTTTGTTGAAAATTTGTGCCAAGCTCTAGCGGAGTTAGTAACTTTTCAAGTGATTTCGCGGCAAACTGCAATAGGTAAGGCTAAGGAAATTGGTCAAGTTACAGAGTGGTTTAAGAAGTCGAGAGCGGGAGTAGCAAAAGTTAAGAAAATCAATTTGTCTGTGGATAAAAAGGTTTTTCTAGTTAACGAGGCATCCTCATACTGTCGATTGGCTACGATTGAGAGTATTATGATTAATGATATTTCCAAGGAACAGGTTGTAATTACTCACGAACAGGAGGTGGGATTGAAGTTTGATATTGATGCGAAAAAAGGGTTAAGCCTTTATGTAGTTGAATAAAAAAGCGATCGCCAAAATCTTCCTAATTTCAATAAGTCCAATAGACACGGAAATAAAAAGTCAGTCAATGGCAGACTTTCTGGACTACTCCACAAGAATTGTTGCAGATATCTAATCAGTTTTTTGTCAAATATCCAAAATAGTGGTAATATTTCCATATATCGATCGGCTTTGATGACAAACACACATCAGACGCAAGGGGGAAAGTTCGGTGCGAATCCGGCGCTGTCCCGCAACTGTAATGAGATCCTTGCTTCTCTGAGTCAGGATTACCGCCGATTTGTTTACAATCATGTTTTTCATCTGCGAGGTATGGATGATGGTTAGTTTATTATTTTTTCAATTATTGGATTGGGTTTTTTTAACCGCAGATATCAGCAGATAAACACAGATGTAGGCGAAGCCTTCCCGAAGGGTACGCTGATGGAATTCGCTCTGTGTTCTGGGACATTATTTTAATGGAAATGAAAAGAAATGCGAGTTGAAGATAGTGTTTGGCAGGGTAGTTTTGGCTACGGGCAAAACTTGTTTATTCACCAGAATATTTTGTCGATCGGATATACTGCTTGGAATGGCTTTTGGCATCTAGGACGGGGCATTGTTGTTTGCCAAATCAATACTCCCATTAACGGTTCTATCAATTGGAGCGTAGATACTGTAAAGTATGATTTGCAGTTTATTTCCCAATCCCACGCAACTGCTTATTTCCAACAACTAGAACTAGAGGAAAATACTGTTTCAAATCTGCTCCCAATCATTGCTAGCTACGAACCCAAGGAAGCAATTATATTTTTGTCTATCGCCAATAATCACATTGATATCAATTTATTACAAAACTTGGCAATTTCGCCTGTTGAGTGCTATGAACAGGTATGCAAACGCTGGGAAGAATTTCAACTCTGCCCGAAATCCTAAAACTTACTAAATTTTCCCAATGTCGCAGCCAAAATCAATCGAAATTTCCAACGTAACTCGCTACCAAAATGCAGCGCTTAATTACTATTTGGGCCTGACAGATTCGCCCTATCTTCATTATGGCTATTGGGAAACTTTACCTGTGCCCGCTGATGAACTAACTCTCGCACGATTACGCAGCGCTCAGCAAGCTTATACAGTCAAACTGTTGGATGCGATCCCCAAGGGCACTCATAGCATCCTAGATGTGGGCTGTGGGATTGGCGGTAATGCGGCTTATTTGCTCGATCGCGGTTTTGCAGTGGAAGGACTCGCACCCGATCCGTTTCAACAACAGCGCTTTCTCAAGTGTACAGGCGATCGCGCCATCTTCCACCTCACAACCTTTGAAACTTTCCGAGCAATCAAATTTTACGATCTGATTCTCTTTAGCGAAAGTAGCCAATATATGTCGGCTGTTGATATTGCTAACGGTGCCGCCAAAATCCTCAATCCTGGTGGCTACGTGTTGCTGGCAGATATGATGCGCTCTGATGCTAATTATCAAGAGGGAATGTTCTCGAATTGTCATGTTGTTACTGAACTTCATGCAGCCTTAAAGCAAGCTGGATTCACTTTAGTAAAAAGTGAGGATATTTCCGCCCATATTTTGCCAACGATCGACCTTTATGTCGATACTTTCCGCAGATATGGACTGAATACGATGATCTATGTGGCAGATTTGATTGCGATCGCAGTTCCGCCTATACACAAACTCCTACGCTGGATATTTCGTCGCTGGTTCAAAAAATTAGTTGTTGAAGGATTGGAAGCTAGTCAACTTTTTGAGCAGCATTTGTGTTATGAAATTCAACTTTGGGAGTTGACAGTTGACAGTTGACAGTTGTTAGTTGTTATTTGTTATTTGTTATTTTTTATTTGTTATTTGTTATTTGTTATTTCCCACCAATAACCAATAACCAATAACTAATAACTAATAACTAATTTCCTATGCCCAATTCCCAATTCCCAATTCCCAATTCCCAATGCCCCATGCCCAATGCCCCATGCCCAATTCCCTCTTTGGCCAATGCCCAATTCCCCAGGCCCAATTCTCGAATTCGATCGCACTTTCTACTCCTATCCCTGTAGTGCGCGATCGGCAATTCAGGGCTTAAACCTCAAAGTCCCCGCCGGCAAACGCTGCGGGCTAATCGGTCAAAATGGTTGTGGCAAAACCACCTTTTTTCTGTTAGCAAATGGCTTGTATCAACCGCAACAGGGAATCATTCGCTGGGAAGGTGAACCCTTCCGCTACGATCGCAAATCCTTGATGCAATTGCGCCAACAAATCGGGCTGGTATTTCAAAATCCCGAACATCAATTAGTTGCTTCGACGGTAGAAGAAGATATCTCCTATGGGTTGTACAATTTGGGTTTGACAGAACCGGAAGTTGCTAAAATGGTGCAAGAGGCGATCGAGCAATTCGATTTAACTGAATTGGCAAATCAACCGATTCACAATCTCAGTTTAGGACAGAAAAAGCGCGTTTCGATCGCCGATATCATGGTGCTAAAACCCAAACTGCTGCTATTAGATGAACCTACCGCCTATCTCGATCCGCGCCACACCCGACAACTGATCGGTTTACTCCAACAAATTCACGCCAGTGGTACTACAATTCTGTTAGCAAGTCACGATCTAGATTTCATCTATCGCTGGGCTGATTGGGTGTTTGTAATGGATCGAGGACAACTGATTTTAGAAGGAACACCGGAAACAGTTTTTGCTCAGCGGGAGGTTTTGGAACAATTGCAGCTTGGCGTACCGCTGGCGATCGAGCTGATGGAGCAAATAAGGGCGATCGTTGAACATGATGATAACTCAAAAATACACACTTTTGAACAATGGCAACAACAAATTTTACAAAGCCGCCGACTTTAGTTATGGGTTATGGGTTATTTGTTATTTGTTATTTGTTATTTGTTGGATTTAACTCTTGTGGAACAGGCAAGATGCCTGTTCCCAAGAATGGTGCAAAATGTAAGTTTGTACCCACTTACTTAGGTTTTTTAGCCGCATCGATCGCATCCGCCCTAGGGCGTGTTTTCAAACTTTCCAATCCCACCCGGATCTCCCCTAAATCCCCCTTAAAAAGGGTGAATTTGAATGCTCTTGTCCCACCCCCTACTCCCATTAAAAAGGGGAGTAGGGGTTGAGTAGGGGGCAAGAAGACGGGGGGATCTCCGGGTCAATAAAACACACCCTAGTCCCTGCCATTAATTAAGTTCTATCGTACCAACTTTGCAGCGCCAAGCGATGAACTTCCCGCCAGCTAATATTTTTAAGTCTGGCAATTTCCGCGCAATCTTCGTATTCTGGCTGCACATTAGTAATTGTTTGTCCAGTCTTCGCAACTTTTATTTGCACTTCACCGTATTCTGTTTGAACTGTCTGGATTTCCCGGTGCAAAATCGTTCTTTGTTGAGTCGATCGCCTAATTCCCAAAGTAGTAGTTTCGCGAAAGATCACTGTTTCGCAAGCTGCTTGAGTTTCGGGATGACAAATCACAGTTAACAAAACCCCCAACCGCGACTTTTTCATCACAATTGGTTGAGTAAAAACATCCAGGGATCCGGCGACAAACAAAGCATCAAAAATATAGCCGATCGCCTGGGGACTCAAATCGTCAATTTGTGTTTCCAATACCGCAATAGTTTCTAGGGAATTGGGCATTGGGAATGGG
>DPLL01000268.1:0-137 GCA_003542015.1 Microcoleaceae cyanobacterium UBA9251
GACACTCTCTGTCGAAGCACGGATCTCTTCGATAAACAACTCGGCTCATGGGCTTTTGTGGCCACTCCCGACCGCTCCAAGGCTGCGTCAGAGTCTCGGATGCCCCCGGCCGTACTCGGTCTGATCCGCCTAGCTGT
>DPLL01000268.1:323-15506 GCA_003542015.1 Microcoleaceae cyanobacterium UBA9251
GTAGTGGATGATTTGACTTTTGGCTTTTAAAGAGTGTCCAAAGCCTGTAAACTTTCGAGCAGGGCATTGCGGACTAGAGCTTCAGGTTCCCGACTCAGCATCAGGCGAAAGCATTCCTGGGCGTGGGATGTGGCGATCGAACTTTTGAGCGAACTCTCTCGGCAAAACCCCGAATTATTCACCAAATTGGTGATTTGCCGCACTGCTATCAAACGCTTCACGGGGTCACTATCAGTCAAATCGGCCAAGATGCGATCGAGTACCGCTTCATCTTTTGAGGTACGCTGGTTCAACGCTTGCCGTAGCAACAGGGCGACAAGGGCGATCGTACCCACGTATTGCCAAATCGCGCTCACAGCCATCCAGAGGCTCTGGGAGTCAGCCCAAATCGCAAAACTCATGTAAGTTCCCAAGGTAGCAATGCCGCCACTAGCTACGGCTAAAACCAAGCGGCGGTTCGGGCCCTCCCAAAATTGCTCGCCTTTCGATCGCACCAATTGCCAATTCCAAGACTGTGCCCGGTAAACAAGCAGCATCATTACTATCCCCACACCTGTAGAACTCAGCAACTGACCGTTCCACCACCCCCAAACTGCTGTCACTGTCACAACTGCTACCCAGCTTTTCGATCGACTCAAACGCTCTAGCAGCCACTTCAGAACAGTGCTAGAAACAACAGGCGATCGCCTTTCCGGGGCCTTTGAGTCAACGCCGTGCAGAGCCCTGGGCGCAGCCCTGGTGCTCGCTACTGAGGGGGCCGATGGGCGATCGTTCCAGGCATATTCCGTCACAGCCTTAGCCTCTGTGATTGTTGCTAGCAATTCGCTGTTTGCGGGCGATCGAAGTTGCTCCCTGCACTCTGACACTTCCACTACTGAGGGAGTCAGGTTTACTGTAGTTTGTTTGACTCGATTCATATTGAGTTTATTTAGATAGAACTTAAAGTAATGATCTTGGCCGCAACCTTAGTGTCTGCATCGATCGACAATGAGCGTGCTAGAGCGGTACAAACCTCCCTTGATTCGTTTACCTGACGGTTGCCAATTGTCGGGTTTTTCACTGACCTTTACTGGCAGAAAGTATCGGCCTAAAAAAATACTTTTAGAGGTATAAGACTCGTCTTGCTCGATAAATCGCCAACCCCTTAATTCGCATTCTTGAGTCAACCGTTCTTTCACTTTAGCTGTCGGAATATGCACAAAAATCTGATGGTTTTTTCCCCCATACATATTTACTTCCTTTTTTCGCCCTTTTTGACCTCCAAATACAACTACATTAATTGGGAATATTAGCAGTGTTGAACTATTTTTTTCACTGCTTTATTAACTGTATCTCTCATCCTCATGGCGCGAATTGATGAGAAATAATGCAATCTTTTTGACGAGAAACCTTGAGGTAATTTATGCCGTGCGTGTTCGGCTTTAATTCTCGCCCTTTCCTTGTTCAACTGTTGATTCCAAGATTTTACTTTGTGACCGTCAATGCTCAAAGGTTTACCGCTAGACACACAGGTTAACCAGTTATTGATGCCACGATCTATTCCCAAAATGACCGTCACTTCCCAACTACAACTACGCGCTATTTCGGTGAGATATTCCTGTACATACTCAACCCAGACCTTACCATTTCGAGGGATTAGCCTAAGTTCTTTAATGTCTATCCCTTGGATAGGTTCGGGTAACGGAATCCAAAGTGCATCCGTGCCAAAATGTTCTTTTCCTTTGTTTCCCAGAGGCAACCTGACTTGATTACCCACCACTTTTAGAGCTTGACCAGGGTAAGAAACAGGGTACATTCCCCCTTTATTTCTGTACCTTGGCAGTCTAGGCTTTTGATTAAGTTCTCCCAGGAGGGCTAACTTGGATAATGCTCGGAAAGAACTCAAAGCTTGGGCGACAGATTTGAGAGATTGCTGAGGGACTTGCGAGTAGAGCAATCCATAATTTTCATTAACCTTGGCTATTTTGTACAATTCTGTGTATTTAACAACACTATTGTCTTTAAAGTATCGTTGCAGGCTTTCGTAAGTACCAACATTGAACAGACTATTTGACCATCTGAGCAGTTGCTCAACTATGGTCTTGTCGAGTCCCGTTAAATGCCATAAGTCTTTTTGTACGGCGTACACTTTGTTTCACCTGCGTTGATTGATTTTACCACATTTGGCAAAGCTCTCACTGCTAGAGTAAAGTCTACTCCTGCCTTTCATCCCTGGACTAAAGTCGATCGGGTTTTCAGGCTATTTTTGATAAATATTGTTTTAACATTGATCCTGACACCCGGTCAATACTAGCAGATTAGCTAAATTATAGCTTTGATGAAAACTGGCAGGTCGCACCACAACTGGGTTAAATTGGAGGGGTTCAGTTAATTAAACCGGGCTCTCGTTAGTAGCAGTCGCGAAGGTCTTGGGGCTGGGGATAGAGGGCATTTCTGTTTGCCCGATCGGGGTCAGACTCGGTAAACTAGGAGCATGAGATATTTGTCTAGTATGCAAAACCAATTCACGGTTCACTTCTGGGGCGTTAGAGGTAGCATCGCGTCTCCCGGAGCTGAAACAGTACGTTACGGGGGCAATACGCCCTGTATTGAAATGCGAGTGGGTGACAGTCGCCTAATTTTCGACGGCGGTACTGGGTTGCGGGTTTTGGGACAATCTCTCTTGTCGCAGATGCCCGTAGAAGCTCATATGTTTTTCACTCACTCTCACTGGGACCACATTCAAGGATTTCCGTTTTTTGTCCCAGCTTTTATCAAGGGCAATTGTTTTCACATCTATGGGGCGATCGCTCCTAATAAAGCTACTATCCAGCAGCGACTCAACGACCAGATGCTGCACCCGAATTTTCCGGTGCCTCTGCAAATTATGGGAGCTGACCTCAAATTTAATGATCTAGAAGTCGGCAAACCGCTGGAAATAGGGGATATTAAGGTGGAAACTGCTTTATTGAACCATCCGGGGGAAGCTGTGGGCTACCGCGTTAACTGGCGGGGGTACGCGGCTGCTTACGTGACTGATACTGAACATTATCCAGACCGTTTGGACGAAAATGTGCTGTATTTGGCTCGGGATGCTGAGGTGCTGATCTACGATGCTACTTACACCGATGAAGAATATTACTCCCAGAAGACTAGCAAGGTCGGCTGGGGACATTCGACTTGGCAGGAAGCAGTGAAGCTCGCAAAGGCGGCTAATGTCAAAAAGTTGGTGATTTTTCACCATGACCCGCTGCACAATGACGAGTTCCTAGACCAGGTGGGAGAGCAAGTCGCTCAAAGGTTCCCGAACAGTTTGATGGCGCGGGAAGGTTTGTCGTTACAGTTGCTTCCTCCTGACAAGCAGTCTGTCTGAGGGATGGGTGCGAGGATCTAATTTTAGTTTTTAGATTTTAGATGGTCGATCGTTGGAATCTCAAATCTCAAATCTCAAATCTCAAATAAGAAGATCGCAATGGGGCTTTGTTGTGTCAAAATTTAAAGCGTGTGGGTAACTTCTTCTTGTACTGCTGCTCTGACTCCAACTGCCGTTGCCTTGGGAAACTTTGATGGTTTGCACCTAGGGCATCGACAAGTCGTGCAGCCAATTTTAAATCGATCGCCTGGACTCAATTCTGGGGCTATTTCAGCCTCGGGGTCAAAGAAGCGATCGCTCGTTGGTGATGGTGACAATTTGGTTCGCGAACAGGATGCAGCGTGGGATAATCACCCAGCAGAGCCGCCTGCAATCGCGCTCCTGAATCATAATTTTGATGGTTATACGGGGATCAGGGCTGAGGGAAAAAACCTTTCAGGCTACGATTCAGGTGGGGTGGAACGACTGTACGGAACGGTGGTGACTTTCGATCCGCACCCCCAAGAGTTCTTTACGGGTCAACCTAAAAAATTGCTGACCCCTGGGTCAGAAAAGGTAGAATTGCTAGAAGCAATGGGCGTTGAGCAATTGGTTTTGCTACCGTTCGATCGAGAACTAGCAGATTTGACGGCTTCTGAGTTTGTCGAGCAAATTTTGGTGCGACAACTACAAGCGAGTCGAATTAGTGTGGGGATGGATTTTCGTTTTGGACGGGGAAGGGCTGGAACGGCCCTTGATTTGCAGTCGATCGCCTCTAGCTACGGCATTGATGTTACTCTCATAGGACTCCACACCTGCGGTGAAGGCGAACGGATCAGCAGTTCTGTCATCCGCGAAAGTCTAGCATCGGGGGACCTCAAAAGAGCGAATCTGTTGCTGGGGCGTCCTTACAGTTTAGTTGGGACAGTGGTTGGAGGACAGCGACTGGGAAGGACGATCGGATTTCCTACCGCTAATATCGAGTTACCACCAGAAAAGTTTTTGCCGCGTTTTGGCGTGTACGCGGTGCAAGTATTGGTGAGTAGGTTATCGAAGAGTGAAGCCGGAAAAATCAAAGATCAAAGTTCTTCCTATGAG
Organism: Microcoleaceae cyanobacterium UBA9251; assembly: GCA_003542015.1. Classification (GTDB taxonomy): domain Bacteria; phylum Cyanobacteriota; class Cyanobacteriia; order Cyanobacteriales; family Microcoleaceae; genus Microcoleus. The sequence goes on from DPLL01000268.1 coordinate 4,753, forward strand.
TGGGAAAGTCCTAAATCTCTAATCTCAGGCGTTGGATCAGATTTATCTATTCTAAATGGGGTGATGAATGTTGGCTGTCGCCCGACGGTAGATGGTCAGCAACCCACTATCGAAATTCATTTGTTAGATTGGTCTGGGGATTTGTATGGTCAAACTTTGAGTGCGAGTTTGGTAGAGTTTTTACGACCCGAACAAAAGTTCGCCGATCTGGAAGCCCTCAAAACTCAAATTCAGGCAGACTGTGATGTTGCTAGAAGGGTGTTATAGCGAAGGAAGTTCGGCAACGGATTCTGTAACGGATGTAACGGATGTAACTGATGTAACGGATGTAACTGATGTAACTGATGTAACTGATGTAAGGAAGAAGGAAGAAGGAAGAAGAACCCCCCTGCCCCTAAGGGGGAAAAAGAAGGAAGAAGGGAAATACAATTTTATGTAATGGTTTCACCCTTGTTTAATGAAAAATTAACAATTAGCAATCAGGGATATGAGAGAACATATTGAGCGGCTCAAGCAAAATCTAGGCAAGACTATTGTTGGTAAAGCGGATGCGATTCGCTTGGTGATTGTAGCGGTGCTTTCGGGGGGACACGCACTGTTAGAGGATGTGCCAGGTGTGGGAAAAACGCTGTTGGCTAAGTCTTTGGCGCGATCGATCGATGGTAAGTTTCAACGGATTCAGTGCACTCCCGATTTGTTACCAACAGATATCACCGGTACTAATATTTGGAATCCTAGCAGCGGGAAGTTTGAGTTTTTGCCAGGGCCAGTTTTTGCTAATGTTTTGCTGGCCGATGAAATTAATCGGGCGACGCCTCGAACTCAGTCAGCTTTGCTGGAGGTGATGGAGGAAAAGCAGGTGACAGTAGATGGGGTGTCTCGGAATGTGCCGGCCCCGTTTTTTGTGATTGCTACTCAAAATCCGATCGAATATCAAGGTACTTTTCCCCTCCCAGAAGCCCAGATGGATCGGTTTACTTTGTCTTTGACTTTGGGCTATCCTGCGGAGTTGGAAGAGTTGCAAATGTTGGAACGGCTTTCTGATAGTTTTGCGGTGGAGGATTTGCAGCCTTGTATTTCTTTGGAAGAAGTGCAGGAGTTGCGCCGTTTGTGCGGGGCTGTGAAGGTAGAAGCGTCTTTGAAACAGTATATTGTGGATTTGGTGCGATCGACCAGGGAAGATGAGGAGATTACTCTGGGGGTGAGTCCCCGGGGTGCGGTGGCTTTGTACCGGGCTTCCCAGGCGTTGGCGTTTATGGATGGCCGGGATTATGCGACTCCTGATGATGTGAAATATTTGGCACCACACGTACTTTCTCACCGTTTGATTCCGGCGGGGGGAAGGAGGGCTAAGACGATTGTCGATCGATTATTGAAAGTGGTTGCTATTCCTTAAAAAGCATTGGAATTAATATTATCCACAGTCAGGACACGGCAATGCCCATTGGTGTCAACTTAACTTCTAACCCAGTCACAGACTGCTGTTTGACNNGACATTTATTATGGGTTTTAGGCGATTGTTGACACCTATGGGCTCTTGGAGTGTCCCTACAATTAATCGTGGGATGGTGAGATCCTCGCGAGCACTCGTGATTATTTTGGGGTAGGGAAACGGCATTGCCGTGTCCTCCGTTGCTTTTTGCTCACGTCTCAACAGCTTTCTCAAACAGCGCGACTAATTTTTTAGCTTCTAGGGCGACATTGTGTTGTTTAGCAACTCTTTCGGCTCCCGCTTTCCCCATCTCTTCTAGCTTTTCTAAAGGTGCTTCCAATGCCGCACGCATTGCAATCGCTAATGTTTCTGCGGAACCGGGAGGAACTAACCAACCGCAAACACCAGGTTCTACTAATTCCGGGATACCAGCAACATAGGTGCTAATTACGGGCCGGTTGAGAGCAAGAGCTTCCATAATTACTACCGGCAAACCTTCAGCAAAACTTGGCAATACCATTGCCCGCGAAGCTAAAAGTTGTTGTCGAACTTCATCGCTGCTAGCCCAGCCGGTAATTTCAATATGTTTTTGCAGGTTGAGCTGTGCAATCTGCTTTTCAATATCTGCCCGCAGCGGCCCGTCTCCGACAAATACCAACTGAAAATCTAAGCCTTCAACTGCTAGCAAGTGAGCCGCTTCTAGCAATAACAAATGACCTTTTTGTTCGCTGAGTCTGCCAATGCAAACTAAGCGGGGTGCTGGGGGGATGGGGACGTGGGGATGAACTAAAAATGCTGCGTCTACACCGCAGTGAATTACGTGAATTTTTGACCAAAAAGAGCGATCGCACCACCGAAAAAGCTGACTTTTACCGAAGGAACTAACGGCTGCTACAAAGGTCGATCGCTTAATTTTTTCTTCTAAGGAAAGAAGTGTCGCTTTATCAAATTCTTCAGGGCCGTGAACAGTGAAGCTATAAGTGGGGCCGCCGAGTACGCGGCACAGCATCGCTACTGTGGTTGAATTTGTGCCGAAGTGAGCGTGAACGTGCGCTATTCCCTGTTCTGAAAACCAATTTAAAAGAATGCAAGCTTCTGCTAAATAAGCTAGATGAAGTATGATGCCTCTTTCTGAGTACCAGCCTACTTTAAATGTTAACCGCAAAGCTTCTAGGAATCTAACTGGTTTGGTGAGAGCAACGCGGAGTAAACTCGCTCCTAAGCCCTGTATTCCCATACCTAAGATTACTTTTGTCAATTCTTGCTCTAGTTTGTCCGTGCTGTCAACGAGTTCTGACTCGCAAGAGCGGATCGAAAAACGTGCGACTTTCATGCCGCAAGTTTCGACTGCTAGCACTTCTCTGCGGATGAAGCTGTGACTGACTTTGGGATATTGGTTAACTAAATAAGCGATGTTCATGAACAGGGANNTGTTTTTGGAGAATCGCGATATATAGCATTCGCCTTAACAGCCTTGGCGGTTGCTATAATAGGATGATATGTCAAACAGTTTTGAGCAAAAGTTATGTTGCTAAATAAGCCTCGCGCCGATCGAGTTGTTTTGTATCATATCAGTTAACAACAATTTGAAAACTTACTGCTGGATATCGGCGACAACCTTGCTGCTAGAGTCGCCTATGATCGTGGAAATTTAAAATTTATGATGCCTTTACCCGAACATGAATACTATAGCATTTCTCTGTCTGTTGAGGTACAATAGTTCGATTCCCCCAACCCCCTTAATAAACTGAAAGCTGTTTCAATAATCAAATTAGCTGCTGTTTAGAGAATCGGAAATTATTTGATGATTTGGTTTCTTTAGGAGTCAGTCGATCGCTCTTCTATCCTATGCGGAAACGGAAGCTCTTGTAGTTCCCTGACTCCATCGACAATTTCTCTCACATCTTGGGGTACTTCCTCGCCAGAATTTAAAGCAGATCGCATTTGGCGCAACACACTTAAATCAAACAGAGGTTCGCGCCCTGAGCCCCAAGCCAGACACCAAGCAATCTAAATCTCGATCGAAGTTGGAGAATTTTGCATAGACAAGTCATACCGAGTCCGAAACAATCAGCGCTATGTTATAGCAGAAGCCCAAGCGGACATGATATTAATGATTGCTTCCACCCTGAATAGTTAAGCATCCTACTCCTGACTCCTGACTCCGCCGATACCTTGGTAATTGGTAATTATTCGACCTGCAATTGAAATCGCCATTATACCAGACTCAATAAATTTTGTAACATTTATCCTTTGTCTAGTTCTGCACCACCCAAAATGACAGCAAATAAGGTAAAGTAAATGGCACAAGAGTCCAGAGTTCGGGTTGGTGGGTGCGATCGCTCGCGCCAACCCGCAACGGTCGCAAATCCGCCCCTGCGCCAGCAAAACTGGCTAGTAGAGGCGACATTAACCGCTAACCAATAACCCCTAACCAGTAACAAAAATGTCTACATACTACTACGTTTTGGCCAGCCAACGCTTTTTGCTAGAAGAAGAAGCCCTGGATATTGAAGTGTTGAAAGAAAGAATTCGCAACTACAAAGAACAAGAAAAACAAATAGACTTCTGGTTAGTCAAACAGCCAGCCTTCATCGAAGCACCAACAATGGCGTCGATCAAGGCAAAATGCCCTCAGCCCTCAGCCGCCATTATTTCCACCGATCCTAAATTCATCACCTGGTTGAAACTGCGATTAGAATATGTAATCACTGGTGAATTTCAAGCACCCTCAGAAACTATTCCCGATGCCCTCGCATCTCTACAGATAGCGTCAACCACCCACCACTAATCGGAGTACCGATCTAGTGGGGGCAAGAAATTCGCCAAGTTGACCAGTCTGAGTGGTTCGCCCACTACGTTTAAGGTAAGCGTTAAAGACCTACCAGAAAATGCGTGCTAGTTTTCTGCTCTAGAAATTAAAAGTTAAACAGGTGTAAGGGTTAAGCCAGTGCTTTTAATATAGTTACCGACCTTAAACATTGACGAAGCAAACATTACCCCGCAAGGGAGGACTGAAATGTCTAATTTTGTTTTTGTACTTGATACCAGAAAACAACCGCTCAATCCAATCCGGGATTGGCTCGTAACTTGTTAAACAATGGCAAAGCTGCTGTTTTCAAAAGGTATCCGTTCACAATAATTCTCAAAATAGAGGTGACAGCAACCCAAAAATCAATCACTCTTAAAATAGACCCAGGCTCTAAGACTACGGGAATCGCATTAGTACAAGGAGAGAACGTAATTTTTGGTGCAGAATTAACTCACCGAGGTCAAACAATCACAGCTAGTTTGGAATCTCGCCGTTCATTGCGTAGAGGCAGGAGAAATCGTCACACTCGTTATCGTCAAGCGAGGTTTTTCAATCGCACCCGACAAAAGGGTTGGTTAGCACCATCCTTACAACATCGAGTAGAAACAACCCTAACTTGGGTTAACAAATTTATCCGACTCGCACCCATTGGTTCAATTGTTCAAGAATTAGTAAGATTTGACTTACAACAACTAGAAAATCCCGAAATCTCAGGCGTTGAATATCAGCAAGGAGAATTAGCTGGCTACGAAGTTCGGGAATATCTATTGAACAAATGGGACAGGAAATGCGCTTATTGCGGTGTTGAAAATGTACCTTTGCAAATTGAACATATTCATCCCAAAGCTAAAGGTGGCAGCGATCGCATTTCTAACCTTTGCCTTGCTTGCGAAAATTGTAATACTCGGAAAGGAACTCAAGGTATTGAGCAATTCCTCTCTAAAAAGCCAGAGATTTTGAAGCGGATTCTATCTCAAGCTCATCGTCCTCTAAAAGACGCGACAGCAGTCAATTCGACTCGTTGGGCATTATTTAATCGACTCCGCATGACTGGATTACCAGTTTCTACTGGCAGTGGTGGCCTAACAAAGTTCAACCGCACTCGATTGAATTTAGCTAAAACTCACTGGTTAGATGCAGCTTGTGTTGGGAACATTGGTGCGTTGGAAATATTGACAAACAAGCCATTGTTAATTAAAGCGACTGGACATGGGACACGTCAAATATGTCGTACCGACAAGTTTGGATTTCCATCTCGCTATGTCCCCAGGTTTAAATTTGTCAAAGGTTTTCAAACGGGAGATATCGTTAAAGCTGTTGTTACCTCTGGCAAGAAAATTGGAACTTATATTGGTCGTGTGGCAGTTCGCACAACAGGTAGTTTCAATATCTCAACAGTGGGTGGATTAATGCAAGGAATTAACCAAAAATATTGTTCACTTCTTCACAGAAAGGATGGTTATTCGTATGCAGCATAAACCTTGCCCCCCTTTTCCTCTCGCCACTGATCTGGGTACAGGTACAGTGGGAGTCTCCAAGGGGGAAGACAGATGAACCTCGCCCAAAAATCAACAAAACAATTAACAAGACTGAGGAGTATATTGTACAAATATATACTCTATCAGCCTCTATTTTCTGCTAGTTTGATCGCTGTTTTGGGCTTGACAATTTTACCGAATTATGTCAAGGCTCAAAGGATCTGCGAACCGCCAAAGTCCGACGAATATCTACTGTTAATTGTCACCAAAACCCCGGAACAGCAAGAAAGAGCAAAACGCTCTTTTCCCGGAAATACTAACAATACAGTTTGCCGATATATCAACGACACCGTAACGCGAGTTGGTGGCTTTCGCGATTCGGAAATCGCCAGCGATTGGGTTAAATACATCCAAGATATTGTCGGATTGACGGCTTACGTAGTGCGATCGCCCTTGGCCGGCCTACCCCAAAATTTGCCAGTCTACGATCCTCAACCAGCCACCTATCCTCAAGCAGCCGCCGCTCCTCCCAAGGACAGTTTCGCCTTTAATCCCCAACCCCTCGGCCCTGGTTATGCAGTGTTGGTAGATTACTTTAATCAACCCGAATTAGCAGCCCAAGTCAAGCAAGTATTAGGTACGCAAGTAGGCTTAGCTTCCTATGGCCAACGTCCGTTTTTATTCATCGCTTATACAACGGATCAGAATGCTGCGACTGCTGCGGTAAAAACACTGAGCGATCGAGGTTTTTGGCCAATGTTAGTAGACAGCCGCCGCGTCACCCTAATTACTCCTGCTGTTCGCTAAAAGTTGAGCAGCCCACAGGAGGGATGTTTTTGTTGGTGGCTGTCCCAATATTAGTTGTGTCGATTATTATTATATTAGCCATGAACAAGAAACAAAAGGTTCTGTTCGAGCATTTCTACCTGTTGGCTGAACATGAAAAATATCCGGGATTTGCTTATGCAAGCATTCAAAATGCTGATGATGCTACGATCGAATTTGCTAAAATGAAGAAAGATTTATTGGCTTTAGCGACCGTAGCTTATTCGGGAATCTACGGTGTGGGACTTAAAGTTAATAAGCCAGAAGATATAGCAAAAGACCCTTCGCTAGAGCCTATCGAAGTAGCAGGAGGATATAATTTATCAACTGATGTTCCTGTTATTATGAGTATCCCAGATGCGATCACACTTCTGGAAGAGTTTAAGAACAAGCACTCGCTCAATATTCACATGGGATCCGGTAAACCAATCTAGGAAAAACTCATCGCAATTACAAGAGTTAGAGGATCTGCTGCGCCTCAAAAAGAGGCAGTTCTGAAAGAAATAGAATCGATTGTCGAAACAGCTCCGCCATTCAATGCTAGAGTCGATCGCTCTGGGTGCGGAATGACGAATTGTGGAAAATATGGATGCTTTGGCTCACTAGGATACACCAAAATTCATCCCACAACTAGCAAACGTTGGCCACAAATTCCTCCTTGTTAGCTCAAGGCAAAGATTTGGAATTGGTCTGTCATTGCAAACCACTCGCCTGTCATGGCGATATAATAAGGAACGCCGCTCTTTGGATGATTAAGGAGAACAAAGTGCCCTCAACTCCCGATGAATCCCTAACTTCAGACGATCGCCTTCATGTTGGCATGGTCGGACGTAAATGGATTGAAGGTTTAAATCCCACATCTGAATTAGAAATCGAAAGTATTATTGATAATAAACACCGTGAATGGTATCTAAAACTTAACGGTGTACCTACCAAAAATCCTGTGATTCATGTGCGGGGAGTTGGTGGTAAAATTGCCGGCCCCCAAGTTGGTTTTGATGGACAAGTTCAACGCTATCTCTATCGTGAAAAATACAAAGATGTCATCGTTCATGGCAAACTTCCTGATGAAGCTCCCGAAGGTTGGGTTTCTACCGATGCACCTTTCGAACCCGCAAAATTCAACTACCTTCATGCTCAATGGGATGAAGTCGATCCAGAAATCGGAGCACTGATTCAAGCTGCCGGGAGTAAAGCGCTCGTTGCTTATTACCGCTTGCCCAATGTTAGAATCCCCAATCCCCTTCCAGAATTCAAAGACCCTCAACGCTTTGCTAAATATGGCGCAGCCGTTCCCCCAAATACCTACGTTGCTGTTGTCGGTAGCCGGGAGTTCAAAGACAAATGGGCAGAAATTGCGATCGTACAATTCGTTAACGCTCTCCCCGCTTCTTGTACCCTCGTCTCCGGGGGGGCTGCCGGAGCTGATACTTTTGCGGAAACAACCGCCAAAGCTAGAGGTTTGAAAACTCTGATTCATAATGCCCGATGGGTTCAGAGAAAAACTCGTCTCAAAGATGGGACGATCGCCCCCGGTTTCAAACCTAAATATTTTCCAGAGGATCGCACTGTGGAATTTTCTAACGAACGCGCCAACGCGGGACCCGAACGTAACAAAGTTATTGTTTACGAATGCCATTCACTTTACGCTTTTAGCAATGGTGATGACTCTCCTGGAACACAAGACGCAATTTCTTTTTCTAGTTCAGAAAATAAACTTGCTCAAGTTTTCGAGAAAGAGGAGAAGCAAAAAGACGATGACATTGAATACGGAAGTTTTGATATATTTTTTTACGACTTTGAAGAAGAAGAAACAGAGGAGAAATAACCCATGCCAGACCCTAAAAAACCTGTTCCTCCCGAACGTTTTGTTTTTACCTATAACCTCATTGCTTTAGGTTCGGCTATCTATGGCGATCGACTAATCCGCATCAAATCTACCAGTAAATTTGGTGTGTGGAATGGGGTTCAGAAACAGTGGATGTACAAAACAAAACCTGATGGAAGCAAAACTGCAAGATTAAATGAGAGTGTCTACAAAAACATCATGCTCTCTCAAATGCACCCTGATACAGAGTTTTCTATTTGTGCAATTCCTACAGATTCAACTGTGCATAGAACAGAACGTTTAGACGACTATGAAAACTTTTCTCTTGACATAGCGGGCGGTGCGCGCAAACATGGACATTTTGTATTCACTCGAAAGAATGAAAAGACGAAAGGAACGGTTGGAGAGTTCTACTTTCCCCCAGAGAAAGCTAACATGGGACGGATTAACTACGGGTCAATCAGTTTGAGTGAAAGTAAAGCATTATTTTGTCTAGATCATGCCAATATTTTGGTTGTTCCAGATTTGAAATTAACCAACAATATGCCTGATGAGGACTACGATAATGAATATGGCACGGGGGATGCTCACGGAAAAATCAATTCAGATTTGTTGGTGGAATTATTAGATGGAATTGCGACGCACAATGATAAAGTTCCTGTGCAATTTCGATACTATCAAAGGTTACGACAGGCGATCGCAGTTTCTAGGAAAAATGAAAGCAGTGGGATTTCAAAGTTAATGAAACACGTTAAAGAAGTTCGCAAAGATTTAGAAGATCGCCTGAAAAAAAGCCAACTTTCGGAAGTAGAAGCTAGTCAAAAACTTTTTAGCTGGGCTACGGCTTATTGGTGGGTTGCTCATAATGAAAGACCCGTTATCAACCACGCATTAGGTAAAGCTAGTTTTCCTTTCCTACTTTTACCCGACATTATTGCCGGACAATTACTAAGAGAAAGGTACGATTTTAACATCTATGGTTTTCAACACGATGAAGCTCCCAGCATTCGAGATCGTCTCCCCATTACTCAAAAAACGTCTGTCTTTCTGCTTGGCACTTACAAATTCATGGATAGATATAAATCCATTCCCGATAACGATTCTAAGAATCAACAAGTCTTTGTCAACGGCGCTGGCTGGATAGCTTTGAATTTTAGAACACCCAACTTTTTTGATAATGATGGTACTGTCTACGCTGTTGTCAAAGACAGTAAAATCTTTGATACTAAAGGAAAATTAATACTCGATAGACTTTTAGAGGCCGGACAATATGTTTACCTAAGAAAAGACGGTTCGGTGACAACAATGTATGAACGTCCTCACCCAAGAATGAAGCGAGTCAAAGAGAAAGAAGATACCCTAAATGTGAAGGTTAAGAATGGTTTAAATTGGATTAATGCGGGGATAACATCTATTAATAGCAGTTCGATCGAATATGGTCAAGTTTTGGAGTGTGAAATAATTTCACACCCACTACAGAAAGGTGGATGGAGTCTCAAAACCGTTGATGTTACAGTAAAAGGGGCTAAAGAGAAATGGTATTTAATTCTTCCACTTCCTCAATACCCAGTCCCATCACCTGGTGAATGGAAAGATGTTAGATTGTCGGTAAAAGAAGTTGAGCTTCCACCTAAACAATCTAAAGTTCCTAGAGTTTTAGTTTCTTGTGTCTTTGGTACTGGTCAAACACCAGTAGAATTAGGAGTGCTTGTCCTTAATTGCCAAGCTCTCACCGCCGGAATAGCAACGAGAGCTAAACTTAAATACAACCCCAGCGTTTTCAAAGAGATTTTGTTTTCTCCTTACTAAATTTCATTCGCGTGTGGAATTTATGGCAGGTTCATCCACATAAAAAAGACCAATTTCATCCGCATAAGCAAGACCAATTTCATCCGCATAAGGAGGCTTATTTTCATCCACATAAGAAGGGTTATTTTTGAGAAATTCTTGACGTTGTAACTCTTCGATGCGCCATTTCTCACGCTTTTCTTTAAGAACTTGTTGTTGTGCTTCTTTTGTCAGCCGATGTTGCTCTGTTTGTTCATATTTTAAAGCACTTTCATAAGCTGAATCGTAATCATCAAATGCGTAATTGTATCGACGGCAATCGTTGTCGTCTATCAACCAAAATTGACCATCGTCATCGGTAGCAAGAATGTCACCCATATCATCATTTCGTATTTCATACCAAATTCCATCATCTATATCTCTTCCCTTTCTTCTTACCTTAATTATATGGATTTCGTGGTCAGTCAGATTTTCTTCCATAAATAACCTCGTTTAGGAACTATCTAGATTATAACAAAAATGATTGACGAATTATTGACGAATTTAGTTTTTGTAGTGCATAATTAAACAGGACTTACGCAGGCACACTAT
>DPLL01000435.1 GCA_003542015.1 Microcoleaceae cyanobacterium UBA9251
TTTTAAGTAAATCCACCTTCAGATCGGATTAGACAGCCGACTGACGTAGATTAAAAGCTTGAGCTTGATTATATCTAAAAGGGTTTGACTGAGCTAAAAGCTTTGTCCATCAAGGTTTGAGAACTCTTAACCATCCTGTAAATTATGGCTGCGTAAATTTTTAGCTGGGAGCTGATACGTAAATGAACACGTAACAGCCGTGAGGCTCCCAAAGCTTTATGTCCCCAGCTTCAAGACGCAACAAGAGACGCCAACTTCTGGAACTGTATGGAAATCACTGCCACTGGTGCAACAAGTCGATGCAAAAATCAGAAAGAACTATCGAACATTTACTCCCTAAAAGCCGAGGGGGATCTAATGCACTCTCCAACCTCCGTTTAGCCTGCTTCAGTTGCAATAATTCGCGTGGAAATAGCCTTTTACCTCCTCCCGGCAAGAATTTACGCACACAAGGATCTCAATCATATGAGAAAATAGCTTAGGATTTTCGCACGATCGCAAATTTTCAAAGCTAATAAACAAACTAACTTGCTCCTCAAAAAAGTCGCATGGATGACCTAGATCGACGGTTAAGCGCTCTAATTGCAGAGATACGTCAAAATCCAGCTAACAGTAGAAAATGGCGAACAGCCATGCACAAGCTCTTATGGGAAATTCAACAACTACCAGGACTCAAAAAATCAGCCCATCAAAATTATCCTGCTGCCCTCAACCTTACTTTAGAATGGGTTAGTCGCGAGATTGATAAATTTGAGCCGCGCCAATCTTCTGTTTCAAAAAGTTTAATTAACTGGATCAATGGCTATCTGGGTTGGCGAATTAAAGATTTGTATTCTCCTGACAAAGATGCTCCAATTAGTTTAGATGCTCCGATCGCGGTGGATGCTGGGGAAACAACTCGGCTCGAACTATTACCCGATTTTACACTCAGCGGGTTGGATGGCATGATTGAAAATGCTCAGAAAGAAACCACTCAGCGAATTGGTCTCGAACTAGAACTTTACATAGAGCAAGATCCAGAAGGCAAGCTAAGAAATAGCTACCCTCGTTCTTACCCGGAGTGCAATTGCCAATTCCTCAGCATGAGAAGAGTATTAAAAGAACCTCCTGACACATTTACAGACTTAGCAAAAGAGTTAAACGTTAAGCGCACAACTCTGAATTCTCACTGGGATAGAAAATGTGAACCTTCGTTGCAAGAAATAGCTCACACTCTAGGATATAAACAGGAACTAAAACCATGAACCTCGCAGAACTACCTCTGTTAACAGTACCAATAGAGTTAAAAGCTCATGAAATGGCGCGACATTTGGCAGCCTCTCAAAGTACAGTCCAAAAAGGAAAACGAGTTTACTTGAATGCACTGGCAGTTTACGCAATTCACAGCTATTTAAAATGGCTGCAAATTCAAACAGATTTGAATCATTCCGATAGTTTCAGTCCAGCAAAAACGGCGCTTGCTAATGTCGCTGACTTGCTAATCCCAGGTATTGGCTCCTTAGAATGCCGCCCAGTTTTACCTGGTGAAACAACCATCTTCTTACCCGAAGAAGTAATAGAAAATCGGATTGGATATGTGGGAGTACAGTTTAGCGATCGCCTTGACTCCGTGCAACTATTGGGATTTGTTCCCAGCTTAGATAGCTCAAATCCACCGCAACAAATAGCAGTAGCAGAACTGATGCCGATCGACGCTTTAATTGAACAGATTACTCGTTTAGAAGAAGCGATCGCGTTCTTAGAAACTAACGATCCGGTCGCGGTACAAGTGCGCTCTACGATCCAAACTCAATCGCAGAGCAATATTGTTGCCCAATTGGAGCGTATTTATCGAACTTGCGACGAGTACGAGTGGCGGTACGCAGCGGGAGAGATGTTAGCTGGGAGTGCCGCAGGAGGGGAGTTTACTCGTGAAAGTGTAGATAGCGGTGACACTGATTTAGAAGATTTAGCCGAAGCACTGCTGGAGAAGTTAGCAGAAATATGGAGGGATGCTGCGTAATTTTGGAGCGGATGGCTGATGTGTATATGTAGTATCCCCTTCGTAACCTGTAAAGAATATGGCAAAAGGATTCGGCCCGAAGAAAACTCCCCAAACGACAAAACGTCAAAAAGCACAATGGGATTCTATCCAAGAGGAAACTCGCTTTCATTTATTCTTTCAATTATTCAAAGCTTTTTCAGAAAGTCCAAGGAATTTCCAAACTGTTGATCGATTGGTGGAAACAAACCCAGATAGACTCGACAAGCATTTTGATAGGGGACTGCGAGAAGTTAACCTCCTGCTTGAAGCTAACCAAGAGCAACTTGATGAACACTTTGTTAAGGTGTTGCGATATCACTCGTCTGCGATACTATCTGAAGCGCCACCCGCAGGGAAAAAAGGAATCGCTGCTCGACTTATGATGTTGAGCTACTGCATCCATGAATTTGAAAAAGGAAATGAAGCCAATAATTTAGAGATTGCCATTGCAGGTTATGAAATTGCTGTCACCGTCTTAACCTACGAAGCTTTTCCAGAACAGTGGGCAGCTTGTCAAAACTCTCTCGGTAATGCTTATCACCGCCGTTTTAAGGGCGATCGCGCCGAAAACCTAGAACGATCGATCGCCTGCTGTCAAAATGCCCTAAAAGTATTGACTCGCGAATCTCGTCCGAGAATGTGGGCAGAAATTCAAAAGAATTTGGCTATTGCTTATGGCAACCGAATTCGCGGAGATCGGTTAGAGAATGCAGAATTAGCAAGAATCGCTTGTTGCACAGCAATGGAAGTTTACACCCGCGAAGCAATGCCTGAAGCATTGGCTCAACTTCAAAACAATTTAGGTCTTATTTATCGCGATCGCATTTGTGGCGACAAGGCGGAAAACTTGGAACAAGCGATTGCTTGCTATCAAAATGCTCTGTTATTCCGCACCCGCGAAGAATTTCCCAAACTTTGGGCTATGACTCAAATGAATCTGGCATCTGCTTACCGCCACCGAATTCACGGCGATCGGGTAGAAAATATTGAAAAGGCGATCGCGGCTAACCTCGAAGCATTACAAGTTTACACTCAAGACGAGTTTCCCGCAGATTGGGCAGGAGTGCAAACTAATTTGGGTAACGCTTACGTGCATCGACGTAAGGGCGATCCAAATGAGAATTTAGAAATGGCTATTGCCGCCCATCAAGCTGCCTTACAAATCTTTAACCAGGATGAGTTTCCTAGAGAGTGGGCTATGGCTCAAATGAATCTGGGTAAATGTTACTTCATGGTTGAATCACACGAAAAAGCGATCGCTTGTTATCGATTGGCTTTAACAGTTTGTACGCCAACTGCTTTCCCATTTGAATGCTCGGGCGCTGGAGAAACACTAGGAAAAATAGGATTTGCAATAAAAGATTGGAAATTAGCCATTGAGGGATACGGTATCGCGATTGAAGCCGTAGAAACCAGCCGTACTTGGGCAACTTCTGAATTTCGCCGCCAAGAAATTTTAGCAGAGGCGATCGACATTTACGCAAACATCGTGCAAGCTTACATCAATAACAAACAGTTAGATAAAGCCCTTGAATATGTAGAGCGATCGCGCTCTAAACGCCTCGTAGACTTAATGGCAAGCAATGACCTCTATTCAAGTGCAGAAATTCCTGCTGAAATTCAACAGTATTTACAAGATTTTGAACGCCTACAGCAGCAAATTGACAAAGAACGAGGGCGCAATCAACCTAGCAACGACTTTGATAATAGCAAACTAGATAACAGCCGTGCAGCCCTAGCAGCTTACAATCAAACAATAGCTGATCTGGAAGCTGAAAAACTCCTAATTTGGGAACAACTCCGCCGCTTAGATCCGGTGCTGGCTGGTCAAATTCGAGTTAATCCTCTCAAATTCCCATCCATCCAGAAGCTGATCGACAAACCCACTACTGCCATTATTAGCTTTTACACCACTGTTCGCGACACCTTAATATTCGTCGTGCGGCAAAACGAGATTACCCTGCAAAGTTGCGCTGATTTAGGATTTGAGGCTTTGCACGGTTCGATTCTCCAAAATTGGTTAGGACAATATGTTAACGATAAAGATTCTTGGAAAGAAGAGTTAGTTGGGATGCTAGCTGAAATCGCAAAACAGTTAAATTTGAATGACCTGATTTTGTGGCATTTAGAAGGAATTTCTGAACTGATTATAGTTCCTCATTTTGCCCTTCACCAAATCCCCTTCGCTGCACTACCCATCGGAGACAACCGATATTTAGGAGACAAGTTTCTTATTCGTTACGCACCTAGTTGTCAAGTCCTAGAATTCTGCCACCAACGCCCGCCCTTAGGCAATAACCTAAACTGTGGCACTATTGAAGATGCGACGGGCGACTTGCCTTGCGCCAGCTTTGAAGGAGAGCAACTAGCAGTTCTTTATAGTATCCCAGACAATCAACGCTTAAAAGGTCGCCATCAAGCTACAGTTAGTAACTATCGAGAACTAGCGCAAACCGTCCAAATCCTTCACTCTAGCCACCACGCCCAGTCGCGCTTTGACAATCCCTTAGAATCGACATTAATTTTAGGAGATGGCTGCATTACTTTAGGTCAGCTAATGACTCCTGCATGGCGTTTACCTCAGTTGTCAGATGTATTTCTTTCCTGCTGTGAAACAGGCTTAAGTATAACTGAAATTACTGGTGACATCCTCACCTTTTCTACAGCTTTCTTATCAGCGGGAGCCAGAAGTGTTATCAGTACGCTTTGGGCTGTTGATGATTTAGCAACAGCACTTTTCTCGATCTTTTACTATCAAGAGTGGCAGCAGGGAAAGAATCGCCCAGAAGCTACTAGACAAGCTCAAGTTAAATTGCGATCGCTTACGGGCG
>DPLL01000433.1 GCA_003542015.1 Microcoleaceae cyanobacterium UBA9251
GTCAGTAGTCAGTAGTTGTTAGTAATCGGTTATTAGAAAAACAACAGACAACAGTCGTACCGCCAACAGACGTACCGCCAACAGTCAACAGTCGTACCGCCAACAGACGTACCGCCAACAGACGTACGGCCAACAGTCGTACCGCCAACAGTCGTACCGCCAACAGACGTACCGCCAACAGACGTACCGCCAACAGACAACAAATAACTGAGTTAAATTGGTCAATAGCTATCAACTTGATTAGGGAGAAATATCTATGGGTCTGATGATTGAAGACGTACTGGAGTGCCTGGTAGAGAAAGGGGGTTCAGACATACACATCCAAGCGGGCGCGTCTATTTTCTTCCGCATTAGCGGTAAACTCACTCCTCAGCCACAATTCGGCGAAATCCTGTCTGCCGAGGAGGTGCAGATCCTGATTTTCCAAATGCTCAACAATATGCAGCGCAAGCAATTGGAGATGGAGTGGGAACTCGACTGCGCTTACGGGGTGAAGGGGTTGGCTCGGTTCCGGGTGAACGTTTACCGGGAACGGGGTACTTGGGCTGCATGCATGCGGGCTCTGGCTTCTAAGATTCCGAACGCAGATGCTTTAGGCGTGCCGCAGATTTTGCGGGATCTGACGGAAAGACCCAGAGGTATGCTGTTGGTGACGGGGCAAACGGGATCTGGGAAAACTACTACGATGGCGGCTTTGTTGGATCTGGTCAACCGGACGCGGGCGGAACACATTCTGACAGTTGAAGACCCGATCGAATATGTGTTTCCCAATGTTAAGAGTTTGTTTCACCAGCGTCAAAAGGGCGAAGATACTAAGAGCTTTTCTAATGCGCTGAAGGCTGCTCTGCGGGAAGATCCTGACGTGATTCTGGTGGGGGAAATGCGCGACTTGGAAACCATCGGTCTGGCAATTTCGGCGGCGGAAACGGGTCACATGGTAATGGGAACGCTGCACACTAATTCTGCGGCTGCAACGATCGATCGGATTTTGGACGTGTTCCCGCCCATTCAACAACCCCAGGTTCGCGCCCAAGTGTCTAACTCTTTGGTGGGAATAGCCAGCCAAAATTTGGTTGTGAAAGTTGGCGGCGGCCGTTGCTGTGCTATGGAAATTATGCTGAATACTCCTGCTATGTCTAACTTGATCCGGGAGGGGAAAACTCCAATGATTTACTCCCAAATCCAAATGGGGGCGAAGTTGGGCATGAGGACAATGGAAATGGCTTTATCTGATCTTTACAAGGCTGGTAAAATCACTTGGGAATCGGGAATGGCCAAGGCATCTAAGCCAGATGAACTCGAACGGTTGATCGGCCCGGCACCCGCTGGTGCAAAGACAGGGGGTCATTAATTTAGTTATTGGTTATTGGTTATTGGTTATTGGTTATTGGTTATTCCTTCTTGGTTTTCGGGGATTAGTTATTAGTAATAATTTCCGAAAAGCCCAGAACTAAAAACTACGTTCAAAACCCAAAAAGTAACTAATAACTAATAACTAATAACAGATCGAAACAAAATCTTAATAATTTCCCAGAGGCAATATATGGCAACTAATGCGATCGATCAAAAGTCTAAAGGCGGCTTTAGTATTGAGAAAATTCAGGAGGAAATAGAGTACAATTTTAGCAGTGTTACCATTAAAGATTTAGCGATTTTTGCTCGTCAGTTTTCTGCGATGTTTAATGCAGGGGTTGCCATCGTTAGATGTCTTTCTGTGTTGCAGGAACAGTGTTCTAATCCTAAGTTGAAACGAGCGATCAGGAGCATGAATGCTGACGTACAAGAGGGGATCAACTTGGCAGAATCGATGGCGAAGTTTCCTGATGTTTTTGACCAACTGTTTATCAGTATGGTCGCAGCGGGAGAAGTCGGGGGTGTGCTAGATGAATCACTAGACCGTCTGGCGGTAATGATGGAAAAAAATCATAAAACGTCGTCTGAAATTAATTCGGCGATGTCTTATCCGAAGACTGTGTTTTCCATCGCGATCGTGATTTTTTTCGCGATGACCATATTTCTGCTACCAACTTTTGCGAAAATATTTAAGGATATTGGTGCAGATTTGCCGGTTTTTACGCTGTTTATGTTGGCAATTAGTGCATTTTGTGTGGCTTGGCCTCCCATCCAACAAGTGACAACTATTGGGGTGATTATAGCGCTAAATATTGGATTCGGGATGTACTACAAAACTCCAGTAGGTCATCTGCAAGTTGATAAGATGATGATGAAGGCGCCGATTTTTGGAGATTTGCTGGAAAAATCGGCGGTGGCTCGATTTTGTGTCATATTTGGGTCCCTGACGCGATCGGGAGTGCCGATTCTCAACTCTTTGGAAATTGTGCGAGATGTGGCCGGGAATCAGGCCATCTCAAATGCGATCGAATATGCAAGGAATGAAATTCAAGGCGGCGGCATGATCAGTATTGCTTTGCAAGAACAGAAAGTTTTCCCTTCTTTGGCAATTCAAATGATCGCAATTGGCGAAGAAACTGGGGAACTTGACAAGATGCTGGTGAAAGTTGGCGCTTTCTACGAAACTGAGGTGGAAGAGGCTGTAAAAGGACTCACGAGTATGCTAGAGCCACTGATGATTGTGGTGGTAGGTGGTATCGTAGGTTCGATTTTGCTGTCTATGTATCTGCCGATGTTCGCAGTGTTCCAAAAGATGTAAACAACAGTCTGTCGTTATCGGTTATTTGTTATTTGTTATTTGTCATTGGTGATTATAAGAGTGCGAATAACTAATAACAAATAACCAGTAACCAAGAACTAATGACTAATTCCCCAGTCGTGCCTTCCTTCCTTCTTCCTTCTTCCTTCTTCCTTCTTCTTCTTCCTTCCCGGCGTTACACTTGTACTGAGCGAAGTCGAAGTATCCGTTAAATCCGTTACAGAATCCGTTGCCGAACTTCCTTATTCCTTCTGCTATACTTGATTTAAAATGTCGGTTAAAAAATCACATTACGAAGCTTTACTAGCACAATACAGCGAATCTTCTGCCGCGATTGCGCTGCTGAAGAAGTATCGGCTTTACATGGAAATGATTCCGAGTATCCGCCGCGCTAACGAGAGTTTAATTACGATTCCTTTGCCAATTGTGCGGCTGCGGGAGGGAGTTTCTTATGCGCGAAGTAGTGGCGCTAGCATATCGCCCGGACAAGCAGTTTGTTTACCCTGTGATTTGGCGATTTTGATGTGCGATCCTGAATGGAAAGTTAAAATTGGGGTGGAAATTTTGATTTTTATTCATCGCCCCGGTGAGGAGTTTTCTGAGTTACTCGGCCGCTGGCGGCAGTGTCAGGTTTGGCTAGATAAAGATTACGAGTGGCTGATGCCGCATCGCTACAGGCATATTTTCAGCGATAAAGCTGAGGCTATTCATCCTTTATTTGTGTTGTTTGATGAAACGCCGGAACTGATTCAGCGAGGTTTAATGGGAGCTGGTTTGCCGTTTGTGGTGGAAAGTTTGAGTTCTGTTGACGAGGCCCAATTGCCAGAATCAGAAACTGTAGAGACCCAAGACTATGGGAGTATGGGTGAAGAAAGTTAGGGATTTTAGGGGCTGGTGCGATCGATTTTAGATTAAAGATTGAAGATTTTAGATTAAAGAATTGACACCACGGATCAATGTGTTCCTATGACAAAATAACTAACAATAGCTCCGATCGCCCTAAAATGATGTCGGAAACATTAATTGATATATATCTGCCCCCCGCATTCCCAGATCATACACAACTTCCTGAGTCTGACGGTACTTTCGTGAAAAAATTTCAGGAGCATCATCAAAGCATAATTCTCACCGATTCCATCGGGCCTGTTTTGCAACAGCGACATCCCGACGGACGCTACTGCATCGGACAAGATTGTGGCATTTATTGGCGATAAACTGAGCCACCAGAAAAAGGGGCAGAAGCTCCTGACTGGTTCTACGCGCCGAATGTTTCAGCACATAACAGGGAAAATATCGCCGTTCTTACGTGCTGTGGCGAGAACATTTAGCACCTTTAATTGCTTTGGAATTTGCCAGCGGAAATGGCCATGAAAAACGAGATGGCACTCCTCTGTTGATGACTGATGAAGGAGAAGTGCAAAAACCGGGTAAGTTTTGGGTTTATGAGCAAATTATTCGCATTCCTTGATTGCGCGAAGCCGAGAGATTGGGTAAGCCGATCGCCTTGGCGGATGAATTTTTGTAAAGATTCGCGAACATCCCGGAACTTGCTCTGGAATACCGGAATAGACGTAATCAGCAAAAGCACTCGTCAGAGAAAGACTTTCGATGGCGAAGTGTCGAACCATTCCTGAGCCCTTCGACGCTTCGACTACGCGGTTCCTGAGCACTTCGACGCAGTTCATGCTGAGCGAAGTCGAAGCACTCAGCATAAACTCCGTCAAAAGGCAGTGCGACGCTCCGCACGCACCATCGAGATACTCAGGATGCTTTTTTTGAACGAATCTACCTCCCAAAAAGGATACAGTAAAATGCCAAGATCAGTTGAACTATTCGGCGATGGCCGCGTCTACGAAATTGAGAACGACCAAGTCGTTAAAGTTACCGAAACTAATGGAGACATAGAGACATTAATTGATGCTTTACGGTTCAGTGTAGCCACAACGTTTATCATTGCACCTCCAGACAAACAACCGCCTGATGTAGCAGGACGCAGAGGTTCAAAACACATCAATCAAGCAGGTTTCAAGCTTCTAACTACCTTTGAAGGATGTGTACTAACTGCTTATGATGATGGCGGTGGAGTTTTGACAATTGGTTATGGGCACACGGGTAATGATGTGTTTCCAGGAATGACCATTAGCCAAAAGCAAGCAGAAGAATTGCTGATTGGAGATTTAGAAAAATTTGAATCCTACGTTGAGGATGCCGTTGAAGTTCAGGTCAATGACAATCAGTTTTCTGCACTGGTTTGTTTCTGCTTCAACGTCGGCCCAGAAGCTTTTGGAAGTTCAACTCTTCTCAGGCTTTTGAACGAGGGAAATTATCAAGGAGCTGCTAATCAGTTTCCTGTGTGGAATAAGGTAAATGGTCAACCTTGGCTAGGGCTGACACGCCGACGATTGGCTGAACGAGCACTGTTTTTGGGAAAACCCTGGCAGTCATTCTTAACCTATGAAGGAACAGGCCAAGAAGTAACAGGTGAAACAATCTCAGAAGCACCTCGCACTTTGAAACTCACCGAACCCATGATGCAAGGTGAGGATGTTCGTCAAGTACAGGAAGCTTTGAAAAGAGCAGGAATCAATCTTTCTCCAGATGGCTTTTTTGGCAAAGACAGCGATAGTGCTGTGCGGCAGTTTCAAAAGCAAAAAGGGCTAACGGCGGATGGTGTTGTCGGTGCCCAAACTCTCAAAAAATTGGGACTATAAAATCGATTGTGTAACCAATTTAAATGACGCAATCAAGCAATTTTTACAAGCTCTGTTGGGGTTAGGTGCGCTGTGCATCGCCCTACAGATAGAGTTTGTGAATCCAGGAATGACCAAATTCAAACTAATTGGAGAAAACCATGACTGACTCAAGCGATATTCGATCTAATCAACCTGTAATTGTCGAAGCCTGTGCAGAATTTGTCCAACGGGATATGTTGGAAATTAAAGGCAGTTTTCCCGGATTGCTCCGAGATGCACCCATGTCTTCGACTGCGGTGGTCAATGGCTTATCCCAGCAGTTAATTTATCAACTGCAACTGATTATGCCCGATGCTTTTGTCAGTTTTGATGAACTCAATGTACACTTGGGGGATGCAGCTTTTCCCTATGTACAAACCCAGGCAAAACAGGCACTCCAGAGAGCGATTCAAGATCGAGGTCAAAGGATGCATGTGAACTCTGCTTACCGCACGATCGCCCAACAAATGTTGCTGTATAACGATCGCTTCAACAACTCTAATCCTGTAGCTCCACCAGGAACCAGCAACCACCAAACTGGGTTAGCGATCGACATTGAAGATGCCCTAGGCTGGGAACCTTATTTGATGCAATATGGCTGGAATCCATTACCGGGCGATCCACCTCACTTCGACTACCAAGGCGGGGGCACGATCGATCTTCGCAGTACATCAATACTCGCATTTCAGCGGCTTTGGAATCAGAACAATCCTAATGCAAAGATTAGCGAGGATGGCGGCTTTGGCCCGCAAACCGAGGGTGCACTTAATCGCTCTCCGGCTCCAGGGTTTCCTAAAGCGCCGTGGGATAACAAACCCAGAACGTTGCGCTTAGCGATGCCCAGAATGGAAGGCTCGGATGTCCTCAAGCTTCAGGAAGCTTTGAAAAAGGCTGGGATTGTAGTTGGGGCTGATGGTGAATTTGGGCCGGCAACAGATAAAGCTGTCAAGGAATTTCAGCAGAAGAAGGGGTTGAACCCAGACGGAATTGTCGGACCGAAAACTCGCGAACTACTAATGCATTGATGTATTCGCGATCGAGCTGTAGGGACACGGCGCCGGACCCATTGGTGTCAACTTAACGTCAAACCCCTTCAGAGACTACTGTTTGAC
>DPLL01000530.1:0-536 GCA_003542015.1 Microcoleaceae cyanobacterium UBA9251
ACGCCGGGAGTCTTTTGAATTCCAGACCAGAGGTATTCTATCACTTATATTTACTCCGATGCCCGATTAACTCGAATCAGTAAACTTCTCAATGTTTCCAGATTAGAAATAGCTTCATTAATGCGTACAGCCAGCCGTTCCCAGTTTGGGTCGTTTGTGCAGACAATAATGCCAGTATGGTCAGAGTTCAGCCTGTGCAGTCGAATAAAGTCAGGTCGATTTAATGTCAACAATGCGCGATCATTACTAATAGCATAATCTAGAACTTCTTCATCAGGAATCTTTTGGTTAGCCTTCCCCGCTTCTTGAACTGTCAGGACATCATGGCCCAAATTTCGCAGTAATTTTACAACAGGAAACGGGTATTGTTNNCTAAAAGCATTCACCAAATCTGCTGCACTCAGATCGGGATGACCTTCTAAAATATGAGCATCGGTGGCACCTTGACGGCGATAACTCACCAACAGCCAAACAGGAATCCGCGTTTTTCGGATACAGGCTTCACCGCCCATGACGCCGGGAGTCTTTTGAATTCC
>DPLL01000530.1:610-1806 GCA_003542015.1 Microcoleaceae cyanobacterium UBA9251
GGGGATTTAGGGGGATCGGAATATGTGCAACGACCTATTAAATTGGTATCACAAATTATATTCTAGAGGCTTCACTTCGTGAAAGCGAGTGTAGTCAACTACCCGTTTTCCTTCGGGCGTTCTGGATATAATATCTACAAACCGCAGATTCCACAAAATTTCTGATGCTACGAAAGAATGGCGGGCGTGAATTGTTTGCGAAACGGTTTCGTCAATTCCCGTTAAGGTAATGACAATCTCCGCTTGCTGCTCTACTAAGTCTTTTGCAGTAAGTTTGTACAGAGGACTGTTCTCATCTATTGGGTGCATAACCGTCCAAGTTAGTGCAAAAATAGGTGATTGACTCCGCAGTAATTCTAAGTCGTAAAAACGGCGCATTACTTCTCCTTCAATTGTTACCTCATCGCGAATTAAAGTAGCTCGTTGCTGCGCTTCTAAAATTTGATTGAAGCGCTGATTTGCTGTGCGGTACATGAGAGTTGGAACGCCGTTGAAAGGAGCGATAACTGCGACGCGGCTGAATATAACTCTAGCTGTCGGTTTGGAAAATCTAGCAAAGGCAAGTCCTGTAATCATTGCCACTCCCCATAGACCAAAAAGCGCTTGGATAGCAACTATTATATTAGCATAATCCGTGCGCGGATACATGGCTCCGTAGCCGATCGTCGCCATTGTTTGCACGCTGAAATAAAAGGCATCTTGGAAAGAACCGGGCCTTGCATTGGCGATGCAATCTCCTCCCGCCAAATAAGCTAAGGCAAATAAAGAATTTGTGATGAGATACAGCAGACTAATTAAAGTAAAAAATCCAGGCCAAGAAAGAGTTAGCAACCAGTGATAAAGGTCTGGGAAATGCAGGCGAGGTAGGCCTAGCCTGACAACATTCAGGGTGAATTGTCCTTTTCGGCTGACTAAACGGTGTGGCTGCCGATCGCGATTATTGTTCATTGAGATTTGTAACTGCGGCTGTGTCAATTTGTAACTATTGCTTTGACTGGGAAAACAGATCCTTTAGACTAATGTTTGATGCTAAAAATTAGGATAACAAGGAAATTTAAAAATGGTTGCTCTTAACTGGCATGACTATCTCGTTATGGTTTCTTTTGTGGCTTCTATTGCCGGTCTAGTCCTGGTGGGCGATCGCAACTCGCAGCCAACGGACGATTCCCTACGGGATAGCTTCGCTTCACGCACTT
>DPLL01000530.1:1924-5626 GCA_003542015.1 Microcoleaceae cyanobacterium UBA9251
CGATATTTTCCTGCATTCCGTTTGCTGCTGAAATCTCAGAAACTATCTTGATACTGCCGTCAATCAAGCAGTCAGCCTAAGTGCTCTTACACTTCCGTGCAGAAATCTCGATACCGACAAGCGCCAAAGAGGTTAGGATTTAAAACCCTTAGAGATTTTCTTTTTCTCCTGCGGCTTAGACTTTGACTTATTGACTTCGCCTAAAGCTTGCTGAAATAAATTGTGCAAGTGTAAAGGAACGCTCGCAATTTCCGGCAATTCGGGTTCTAAAGGTTTGTTAAATTCAAGCAGCAGCGCATCTAAATCCCGATCGATCTGAAAATCAGGCCGTTCCAATACTGTTTGCAAAACTTGTTCTAGTTTAGCTGGAGAAACTTGAGCTAACCGCTGCCAAATCCAGGCATTAATTGCCGGATCTTCTAAATAGTTGCGAACCAGTTTTTCTGCACCGGGAATGCTTAGACAATCTTCTGCTGCTAGCATTGCGGTGAATTGAGTGTAGGTAGACAAAAACGTTTGGCCCCAGCGCGGATGAGAAAGTGCTGTCACCTGTTCGGCTTTCTTGAAGCGATCGGGCAACTCAGCTTTAGGAATTACCATTTTTGAGTTACTGTCGATCGCTACATCAACTGAAGAGGGATCTGCACCGCTGGCTGCGATTGCGGCTGCTTTAATTTCTTCAGCATCGACTCCAGCATCTTCAACTATCTGGGCGAGAGATTTAGTTTCATCAAAGCCTGCATCAGCTAAGCGTTTTTTAGTGATGAATTCCTGAAATTCAGCAATCTTTTTATTCAGATGATAGCCCGATAGCGTCACTTCATCGCTGTCAAAAAATTCGGTAAAATCTACATGATACTGTTCTACCGACTGCCAAGCCAACTCTAACAATTCCGGCGCATCGCTGTACAGGGATTGTTTGTGATTCTGCTTGAAATTGCCGATCGCCACCGCCAATTTCGGCTTGCCCAATTTCCCCATCGGTATGGGAGGGCCCGATAATATCCAGCAGTTATCGGTGAGAGGAGCAATGCGAGTTAGCAAAATTTCTCCTAACTTAAACCGAGACATTTCTTGCAGAAAATTAGGACTGTTGGGTTTGACTGCGTATTGTTTGTTGGTGAGCCAGTTGGTTAGATCGAAGCCGTCTGGGGAAATTTGAGTAATTTCAAATAAGCCGATGAAGCTTCTGTGTCGCCAACTTTCTAGCAAGTTGCGATCGCCCTCGGTTAAATCTGGCTGACTCTCGATAAAAAGGTCGATCGGGATTTTATCTCCGACTTTACCTTCAACGGTAAAACTGTCAATTATTTGATTTTGCTGAGCAATATCATAGCGCTCCCGCGAAGAGCGATCGGCAACATAAGCTTCCAAAGCTACCGCCAAATCTCCCTCAGCTTCCAGTACAAAGTCAATTAAATTTTGCTTGAGAATCCCAGCTTGTGCCAATATTTCTTCCACAATTTATACCTATTTTGAATGTTCAGTCCTTAATTAGTTTAATTGTAAGGCTAATTGTGTCAAAAAGTGCCATCTCAAATGGGAGTATTCCGATGAGTCCCTAGGCTCGACAACAGGTCAGAAAACTATAGGTATTCTCGATCGATTTTGAGGTGGCGGCTCTGCATCGATCGCTCAAATAGCTCCGTAGAAAGAGCCTGTTCTACGGACCAAACGCCCGGTTTTGTCAGTTTGCCTTCTAAGATTAATTGAGCGATGCTGCCAGTACCGATGCCCGTAGCGGCGGCAGTATTGTCGTGTAGGGCGATCGAGCAAACTTGAGCTGGTTTGCCATTTTTGAGGCCGGTTACTTGCGATCGCACCGCCACCCCAACCCCACTAAAATTATTACTAACACCAGTCATCCCATAACTGACATAGGAGAGAAATTCAATAACTCCTTTATTTCTGAGCCAGCTAGCCGGCCAATATTTAGCAACAAACCAGGTAAGATGATTGTAAAGGTCAGGAAAAGTGCCGAATTTAGTAATAACTGTTTTGACTGGGAAAGTTTCCGACAAAGTGATTGCTTCCGGCATATCGAACCAGTAAACCCCTGTTTTGCCGTAGGGTTGGGGAAATTCAATTGTTTCGCGATCGCTGTAGGGTTTTACCTGCTGCCACTTGCCATCAATCCAAACATCAAAAGGCGTTTGCAAACCTAAAAAAGTCGTTCTCATAACAGTTACACCAGCACCGCCAGAACCTCCGACTACATAACTCAAATGGATCTGTTCTGCTGTATCTAACTGCTCGACATCTCGGCGCACCATACTATTAGAAATACCAGGAAAAATTCCCGTATTAACAATAGCAGTAACACCCGCTTTCTTGGCTAATTCGCGGTATGCTAAAGCTCTGCCAGTAAAACTGCGGCTGTCGCTGACATCGGTATAATTAACACCTGCTTCTATGCAAGTTTTCAGCACGCTAGCATCTCGGTAATGAAAAGGCCCAGCAGTGTGGATGACAAGGTTAGAGGATGAAACGGCTGTTCGCAGGGCTGCACTGTCTGCTAAATCTAAACTTTGATACTGCACCCGATCCGGCGACAATCCAGGTGGAATAGAGCCTTTAGGTTCGCGCCCAGTCACAGTAATTTCTGCATCGGTATGGGTGAGAAGATCTTGGGCAACGCTTGTGCCAATTCGTCCCCGCCCTCCAATAATTAAAATCCGGTTGGTCATCGCTCAAAAAAAGGTAACGCTAATATTAGTTTCTCATTATTTGAGTGATTTGAGTGAGAATTTCTATCTGCATAAAAGATGAATTTGTGAAGTAGGTCGCCCTAATTAAAGGTGAGAATTTTACGCTGTTTAGAAACCCACAAGGGCGGGCTGTGCTGCGACGCAATTCCCTGTACTTTTGTTCCTTTTATGAAACCCTTCAGTTAGTCAGTAATATCACGCAAAGCTATTCCGGGAATCAGGACTTTAGCTAGTAAATCTGACCAGAGATATAGATACTCCCGATCGATCTTCCCCAATCCAAGATGACTGGCGAGGGCCCAAAGTAACAAATGCTACCCAACCCCAAAGCTTTCCACTGAATGCTTTCTTAGTAGTTGGGTCGATCGGGCGATCGAACTGACAGGCGGCAACTTGACTGACGATCGATCGGCCTGTCAATCATTTGCAATTTCTAGGTCAATTTGCTTAAAAGCTTGATTGATTGCTTTCTTTAGCCGATTTGTCATCTCGTTAGGGTGCAGATACTGCACATACATCACTATCCTCAACAAAGGATTTATCATGTCTCAAATCGTAATTCCTAGTCCACCACACAGTACAGGCCCCGATGACTGTGACGGTTTGATTATCACAGGCTCCGGTGAGCTCAGACCCACCACTAGACCCGGTATCCCGCGAATTAACCTCACCCCTTTGGATGATATTGCCTATGGCACCAACCAAGATGAAGAATTCGCTGCTCTAGAAGGTAACGACCTCGTTGGTGGAGGCGGTGGCAACGATGTTATTCAAGGCAACCAGGGAGAAGATACGCTTTCTGGAGGCGAAGGCGATGATAGTGTCATGGGCGGTAAAGGCAATGACATCGTTGATGGCAATGCTGGCAATGATGTCCTTTACGGCGATCGCGGCGACGACATCCTCTATGGCGGTGGCGGCAACGACTATATCGAATCCCCAATGTTAGAATATTGACGAGAGGATTTGGTGATGGCTCACCTTATGTTCTGTT
>DPLL01000534.1 GCA_003542015.1 Microcoleaceae cyanobacterium UBA9251
GAGGAATGTTTGAAGGTGTTTGCGGCAAATCGGTTCCCCATTCCCGTTACTCTGTCCGGTTTTGCGGCTTTTGCGCCCCGCGTTATTTATGTTGATGTTGTCAAGTCGCCGGCATTGCTGGATATTCAAAAAGATTTAATGAGTTTTGTAGGGGAAAATTTGGGAATTGGCGATCGAGTTTCTCAGCCTCGGCCTTTTGTGCCGCACATGACTGTAGGGTTTCGCGATTTGAGCAAGCAAAATTTTGAGGCTGCTTGGTTGGAGTTCAAAGGGCGATCGATCTTTTTTGAGTTTACTGCTGCGGCGTTGATTTTATTGATTCATGATGGTAGTCGGTGGAATGTTGCTACTGAGTTTCTGTTTGCTGGGAGTTAGATTTAGTTTTAAACGGAATTACAGGCGTTTTAAACGGAATAATTACAGGCGGGACGCCTGTGCCACAAGAACACAAACAGGAGTTACGCATTTAAACCTAAGTCTGTCATTCTGAGTGAAACGAAGAATCTCAAGCCCTAGAAAAAGCGTCGAGAGTGCGTAAGTCCTGACCAAGAAAGAAATACCTTTTGACAAGGTATTATATAAAAACGGGCGATTCCCTACGGGATAGCTGCGCTCGCGCGGACTTTGGGAAGATCGGGGCGATCGTATTTCCCAGAATTTTAAATTGAGATATAATAGAAAACAAGCAAAAACTCTTACAACCAAGTCTATGTTTACTTATAGCAAGGTACTGAATCAAGTTAAAAGCCTCACGCTTGCAGACCAACTGCGGTTATTAGAAGACTTGAAAAAGATGATTCAGTTACGGGAAGAAGTTGCAGAAGATGATGAAGTAATTTCAGCCGAAGAAATAGCTGAGAGCCAAGCAGCATTGGCAGATTATTTGGCTGGTCGCGATCGGGGGATATCCTCCCAAGAACTAAAATTTAAGCTATTTGGAGAAAAACATTGACTGACTACATTCTCCTGAAAGCAGCAGAACGTGAAAGCAATGAAGCTACGAACGAATTATTGAAAATTCCCGGTTTTCTGGAAGCTTTTAATAAAGCCCGAACAGATGTAGCAGCAGGTAAGGTGACGACCGTTGAGCAACTCAAACGAAAATACTGATGATGAGGCTCAAAGTAGTGTTACAATAATCAACTAAGTAAAAGTGTAAGTTAAGATAGCCTATGTTGACTATTGAACAGATAGAAAATGCGATTCTCCAACTTCCGCCCAACAAGATTGGAGAGTTGTTAGAGTGGTTTCTAAATTTGGATTACCAACGATGGGATGTTCAGTTAGAGAAAGATATTGCTGAGGGTAAACTGGATGCTTTAGCAGCAGAGGCGATCGCAGATTTTGAGAGTGGTAACTATCGAGCGATTTAATGCACTATACTACTCGAAAGTTTTGGGATTGTTACAATGCTTTGCCATCAACTGTACAGGCTACAGCAGATCAATGTTATGAGTTGCTGAAGGCTGATCCGTCTCATCCTTCTCTGCATTTTAAGAAGGTTGGTAACTATTGGTCTGTAAGGGCTGGACAAGCTTATCGGGCGTTGGGTGTCGAAATGAAAACAGGTATTTTGTGGTTTTGGATTGGTACGCACGCAGAGTAAGATCGGCTGATTGGTAAATAATGCCGATCGCACTTTGGGAAGATAAGGGCGATCGCACTTGGGGAAGATAAGGGCGATCGCACTTCCCTAGCTCATAAATTGCTATAATAACAATCAGCCCAAAAATCTTAATGCAGAGTCTATGTCTACTTACAGCACGGTACTGACTCAGGTTTTAAAACTTGCACCAGATGAGCAAATGCGACTCATCTCTGAATTGTTTGCACATATTCGTCAACGAATGATTCCTAAGCCGAAGCGCAGTATTTTAGAATTGTCAGGTTTGGGTAAGGAAATTTGGCATGGGATTGATGCTCAAGAATATGTCGATCGGGAACGAAATTCATGGAATGGATAGCTCAGTTACAGGGAAAAGTCGTCGGATTAGACACCGCGCCTTTGATTTACTTTATGGAGCAAAATCCAAAATATCTAGAGATGATGCTGCTTTTCTTTAGATCGTTTAATCGCGGTGATTTTAGGATAGTGACATCAACAGTAACGCTGGTAGAAGTGCTAGTTCATCCCCTGCGACAGGGAAACACAATCTTGGCTCAAGAATATCGTGAAATATTGATGAATCAAGAAAGTTTAACTGTTGTTGAATTAACTCCAGATATTGCTGAGACAGCGGCACAACTGAGAGCAACTTACAATTTGCGATCGCCCGATTCTATTCAAATGGCTACGGCTATCTGTGAGGGTGCTTCGTTTTTCTTGACAAATGATGCGCGGTTGCCTTCTTTACCTGGGTTAACGGTTTTAGTGTTGGAGAATTTGAGAAGTTGAGGGAGTATTTTTGGATGGGAAAAGAAGGGCGATCGTACTTTGGGGAAGATAAGGGCGATCGCATTTCCCTCGCTCTTAAATTGCTATAATGACAACCAGCAAAAAAATCTCAACATAAAGCCTATGTCTACTTATAGCGAGGTACTGAGTCAGGCTCAAAGTCTCACTCCTGACGAGCAACAGCAACTGTTAGAAGTATTGTTAGCATTGATGCGCGATCGGCTAACAACCCAAACTCAGGATAAGCGATCGGAAATTGATGCAGCACTGATGGAAATGGCACAAGATCCAGAGTATCAAGCTCAAGTGCTACAGATGGAGGCTGAGTTTACGAGGAATGCTTAGTGATGAAGCAATACTTCTATTTATTGATAATCCCACAGACTAGGAGATTAAGATGCAAGTCAAAGATATGACAGTTGAGCAACTGCGGGACTTGATTCGGCACACCGTTGAACAGTGCTTAGAAGAATATTTGGGCGATCCTGATGCAGGTTTAGAAGTTAAGGAAGAAGTCAAGCTGAAATTGTTAGAGTCAATGAAGCGGAAACAAGCAGGAGAAAATAGCATCGAAGCTGGGGAAGTTTATCAAAAAATTGGTCTAAAATCGTAATGAGCTATTCGGTTGAGTTGACAGCAGAAGCTCTGGTTAACCAAGACAGATTGACTCAGGCTGTGCAGGATCGTATAGGTAATAACATCAATTGGTTGGCTGAAAATTTTGAACAAATTACTCCTATGCCTTTGTCGGCTAATCTGGCTGGTTTCTTTAAGTTAAGAGTGGGTGATTATCGGGTGATTTATTCTTTTGATGATGATTTAAATGTGATTACTATTCACCAGATTGGACACCGGAGAGAAATTTATGATTAACTGAAGGGCGATCGCACTTTTGGGAAATAAGGGCGATCGACTCACTGCTGAAAAAAGACAAGTTGCGATCGCCTACCTGATGACTTAAAATAGAAGAGACATAGAGCTGCGTGGTCAAAATGGACAGAATCTCCGTCAACCCTCAAATTCACTTCGGTAAGCCTTGCATAGTGGGTACGCGCATTACTGTACAGAGCGTTCTCGAATTACTAAATGAAGGGCTTTCTTTTGGAGAGATTATCCAAGATTACTATCCCGATTTGGAAATGGATGATATTCGGGCGTGCTTGCGGTATGCGATCGCATATTTATTGACTGCTTTTTACGTGATGCTCAACATAAGAGCGCAGCACCGCATTCATTAGAGATTGATAACCTTTTCCTTGGTTTTTAAACCAATCTAATACATCGCTATCAACTCTTAAAGAAATAGCTTGTTTTGTGAGGGGTTCTACCAGTTTTGCTTTTTCCCAAAAACTCGCATCTAACTCAGGAATATCAGAGGTATCGATCGCAGATTCTGGAATATTTTCTAATTCTTCAAGTCGTTTGGGCGAGATAGTCATAGTAGGTATTTTTTTCTTGACGAGTGGCTTTTCTTGCGGAGATGATGCGGATAGTTCCATTTCTTTCAGTATGCGCTACCGTGACGATAACGACACCCTGTATAGCACCAATACTGATTTCTCGGATTTCTCCGTAGTCGAAACGCTCATCAATGGCATTAAAAACAATTCCGTCAAAGATTTCTTGAGCTTCTTCAAAGCTAATGCCATGTTTTTTGAGATTTTGGGCGTTTTTATTTTCATCCCATTCAAACTGCATGATAGTGTATATACAAAACGTATCTACTTATATAGCATAATCAGATCGCACTTTGGGAAGATCAGGGCGATTCCCTACGGGATAGCTGCGCTTCACGCATTTCCCTCGCTCCTAAATTGCTATAATAACAATCAGCCAAACAATCTCAACATAAAGCCTATGTCTACTTATAGCGAGGTACTGAGTCAGGCTCAAAGTCTCACTCTTGAAGAGCAACAGCAACTTTTAGAAGTATTGTCAGCATTGATGCGCGATCGCCTAACAACCCAAACTCAGGATAAACGATCGGAAATTGATGCAG
>DPLL01000428.1 GCA_003542015.1 Microcoleaceae cyanobacterium UBA9251
GGTCGATGGTGCTAATTTTGCGCTTGCTCGATCGCACATCAAACAAATATTACAGCAATACGGTGTCTCTCAAATCAATCTCATCGGTCATTCCGCCGGTGGCTGGATTTCTCGCATCTATAGCAATCCTTGCAGGAGTCGTAAAGATTTTTACCCCACCCCAACCCTCCCCTTACTAAGGGGAGGGAGTAAGAAATTCACAAATGATTTAGGATTGCTATAATAATCAACAAACAAAACACTCACTTAAACAAACATGACTGTCAAAGTAGGAGATATCGCGCCGGATTTCACCTTATCATCTCAAACTGGCTCATCCGTCAGCCTCAAAGATTTTCGGGACAAAAAAAATGTGATCGTCTACTTCTATCCCAAAGACGACACCCCCGGATGTACAGCAGAAGCTTGCGCTTTTCGTGATAGTTATGAAGTTTTCAAAGATGCAGGTGCAGAAGTAATTGGGATTAGCGATGATTCCCAGCAGTCTCACGAGAAATTTGCCTCAAAATATCAGTTACCTTTTACTTTGTTGAGCGATACTGGCAATAAAGTTCGTCAATTATATGGCGTTCCTGCTACACTGTGGATTATGCCCGGTAGAGTAACTTATGTGATTGACAAACAAGGGGTTGTCAAACATATCTTTGACTCGATGTTGGATTTCAAAGCTCACGTTGCTGAAGCGCTCAAAACTTTGGAAACTATTAAAAGTTAGATGGCTGTTTCAGGTTTCAAAAGTCATATCGTTTATGATTAGATCGGAATGATTTAACCGCAGAGAGCGCAGAGAACACAGAGGAAGAGAAGAGGTAGAGTAAGGCAAAGAGAGGATTTCTGTCTTCACTACAAACCCTAGGTTCGTAGTCATAACTTTAGTCCTCTCTTTGCTAATAGCAATTATCTAAGTTTTCGCAACACTTGATTTTTCCGGTGAAGCGCTTTGGGCAGTTTTGCCGTTCTTACTATTACTGTTGCCATTGGCGTTGCGGGGTTGGATCACTCCATAGCCGCCGTGACTCTTGCGTTCGTAAAGCACGTTGATTTCGTTAGTTTCCGCATTGCGGAACATATAAAAATCGTGGTCGATAATCTGCAATTGTTCTAAAGCTTCTTGCACAGTCATCGGAGGCATGGCAAAATACTTAGTCCGTACCACCTCGGCTGGAAGTTCGGGAGTTCGATCGCCAATCAAATCCGCCGCCACAGGATGCTCTTCCACCACAGCTACGATTTTGGCGTTGCTATTGGTTTTGTTGTCCTGACGTTTTTCCTTAAATTTCCGCAATTGACGAGCAATCTTGTCGGCAACCAAATCTATGCTGGCATAAAGGCTTTCCGTGCTTTCTTCAGCCCGAATTACGCTGCCGTTAGCATAAATTGTCACCTCAGCAGTCTGCTTAGGATTGATCCTGGGGTTACGAGCCACCGATAGATGTATGTCCACTTCCGTAGTCAAATTTTGAAAATGGCTAACCGCCTTTTCCACCTTTTGATTGACGTAATCGCGAATCGCATCGGTGATTTCTATATTTTTACCCTGGATAACAAGCTTCATAGAGCTCCCTCCCTTCTGTAACTTGGGTATAGTTTATACAATAGCACCTTGTATTCTACAAAACACTTATTTTCAAAATCTTTTTGAACTGTTGACAAATCTTAATTTGAACTGCGTCAATATTCCGTAAAAACACTCTTGATTTTTTCCATGATTTGCACTATCCTCCCTAAACCTCTGATCCCTCAGCCCTGCTGGCTCCTTGACTGGGGACTTGTTCCCTACTCAAAAGCTTGGGAAGCTCAGCAAAAGCTAGTGCTAGAGCGTCGCGACAATCCAGATTTGCCCGATGTCCTGATTTTGCTGGAACATCCGCCGGTTTACACCTTGGGACAGGGAGCCAAGTTGGAATTTTTGAAATTTGACCAGGGCGAAACTGGGCCCCAATTGCACCGAGTTGAACGGGGTGGTGAGGTGACATACCATTGTCCGGGTCAATTGGTGGGCTATCCGATTTTAAATTTGCGCCGTCATCAGCAAGATTTACATTGGTATTTGCGACAGTTGGAGGAAGTTCTGCTGAGGGTGTTGGATGTTTTGGGGCTGAAGGGGGCGCGGGTTCCGGGTATGACTGGTGTTTGGGTGGATGGGCGGAAAGTAGGTGCGATCGGGATTAAGGTCAGCCGCTGGATTACTATGCACGGTTTTGCCTTAAATGTTTGTCCGAATCTCGAAGGTTTTAAGCAAATTGTGCCTTGTGGGATTCCAGATAAGCCTGTTGGCAGTTTGGAGCAGTTTATTCCGGGGATTGAGGTCGATCGCGTTAGGGCGATCGTTGTGGCTGAGTTTGCAGAAGTTTTTGGGGTGGAAATTGTGCGATCGGTAGAATCAGAAATGAGCAAGACTTAAGTGCCAAATAGTTCGCTAAAAATATCCATAGTTAATCATTGAGAGGAAATTTTGTGTTTGCCCTCAAACGAGCGCTCAAACTGAATAACAACGAAGCGACTTTGATGGCAAGACACGCAGGATTCCGGCGCGTAGTATTTAATTTTGGGTTAAGCTTGCGGACTCAAATGTATAGCGAGGGAAAATTCACAGACTCGAAGGTGATCAACGAAGTTAAAAAAGTTCTTACCAACTACGTCAAGAAACAGCC
>DPLL01000329.1:0-5004 GCA_003542015.1 Microcoleaceae cyanobacterium UBA9251
AAGGGGAGTAGGGGGTGGGACAGGAAGCCTCTTTAAGTCCCCCTTCTTAAGGGGGATTTAGGGGGATCTAGACTCAGCTAAAAACGAGAGATACCAAGGCTTTCAGGCTTAAGTTGTCACCAATAGCCATTGCCGTGTCCATACTGTGTCAAAATCATCAAATTATTGCACGCCAATCAACTTATGAGTTTGCAAAGACAACCGGTAACTAGGATTTTGTTTCAGCAATTCCAATATAATCGGAATTCCTGACTCTTTCGAGTTCCATTCCGGCTGCAAAAAAACAGGAATATTAACATTCTTTTCCAAAAAATTGTGGTAAAATTCAAGTTCTTCGCCAGTGCTAACCACCAATTTAATTTCATTGGCTCTAGTCCAAAAAAGCTCTTGTACCCGATATTTAGGATTGACGTGTTCTTTAGGAGAAAGAGTAATCCAAGCCAGCGGCGAAACATCCAGCCAGTAAGCACCGGAAGTTTCAATGCTAACCTGCTTATCGGCTGCTAACAAAGCTTGTACTAACTCAGGTAAATCCCGGTGAATGAAAGGTTCGCCGCCAGTAATCACAACTCTCGGAGACTGCAATTCGGCTAGCAGTTCAGAGATCGATCGCGCCACTGATGGTAAATCTTTTCCCCCATTTTCGTAACCAGTGTCACACCAAGGACACCGCACAGGGCAACCAGCCAATCTGATAAAATCAACTAAAGTCCCCGTCCAGTAGCCCTCGCCTTGAACGGTAGATTGAAAAGTTTCGTGAATTGGCAATTTTACCTGTAAATTAGACACTAGAATTTCCGCCTCAAACCAATTAATTATGTTGTTTAAATATAGTCATTCCTGGACGCATAAATACCCAAGAAACCGGGTTTTTTGCCCGGTTCAAGGGCTGCAACGTGTATTTCGAGAAAAAAACCCGGTTTCTGACCACCCGTGCGTAAATCCTATTTTTAATTCTGTTCAGGTTCCATCATAGTAGCCCAGCGGCGTTTCAGTGCCAAAGTCAGTCCGTCAGCAATCGGGACAACACTAAGAGTAACTCTGGGATCGTTACGCAATTTGTCGTTGAAAGTACGAATGGCTAGGGTACTTTGGTCTTGTACTTGAGGGTCAGCAACTCGTCCAGACCACAGAACATTGTCAATTACAATTAAACCACCATTTCGTACCAGTTGGAGCGATCGCTCAAAATAAACCTCATAATTTTCTTTATCGGCGTCAATGAAAGCAAAATCAAAGGTTCCTGCTTGTCCTTCGGCGATTAACTTGTCGAGAGTATTAATTGCTGGCCTCAAGTGCAAAGCAATCTTGTTAGCGACACCCGCAGCTTCCCAATACCTGCGCGCGATCGCAGTATATTCCTCGCTGACATCGCAAGCCACAATCTGCCCGTTTAAAGGCAGCGCTAAAGCTACGCACAGCGAGCTATACCCCGTAAAAACCCCAACTTCTAAGGTTTTTCTCGCTCCCATAAGTTGCACCAGCATCTGCATAAACTGACCTTGTTCAGGAGCTATTTGCATCATACCCATAGGGTGTTTAGCAGTTTCTTCTCGCAGTTGCTGGAGAATATCTGGCTCCCGCAGGGAAATAGATAACAGATAGTTGTAAAGTTGATTTTCCAGGCCAAGAGTTGAGTTCGCCATCGGTTTGTCCTTGCTGCTGACTTTTGATTTTAGGTGGTGGATGTGCAGTTAATGGAAATTGAAGACGGTATCAGTTTATCTCAGTGCTAGGTGATTCTGCATGAAACTTTCTTAACTGTCACACCCTTTTTACATACCAATACGCCGATCGCAATGGCTGCAAATCCAGTTCACTAGGTCGCTTTCCTAACTGTCACACCCTTTCCACCTAGCCCCGCCAACTCACACACAATCAAACAAACATTCCCCAAGGGCGATCGCAATGTATTCCACTTTCGCAGGT
Source organism: Microcoleaceae cyanobacterium UBA9251 (assembly GCA_003542015.1). Classification (GTDB taxonomy): domain Bacteria; phylum Cyanobacteriota; class Cyanobacteriia; order Cyanobacteriales; family Microcoleaceae; genus Microcoleus. Next base: position 1,930 of record DPLL01000329.1, read on the forward strand.
TTTGGTGCCAGCACAGGCATATTTTTACTATTAGTTTTTGCCATTCTGCAATGGCTGCATATCCCCGCCGGCAGCTTCATAGATTGGGTAATTGCCATTGCTATTTTTGAATGGCTATTATTGATAGTTACGGTTCCCTGGAACATTCATTTTGAAGCTAAAGAAGTTTTAGCCCAAGCCACAGAATCAACAGAAAAAGGCATTGTAGTTGACGAGAAACAAGTCAAATATGTTACTGTATTAGCTAGTCGATCGCTCTTGGTGGCGATCGGGCTGCACCTCTTGAGTGCGATCGCACTTTACGCCCTAGCAGCCACCGGAATTAGTGCTGTTGGTTATCTCAGTTCCGGTGCAGCACTGCTGTTAACCATACTGCGTCCAGCGATTAGAGGTTATCAGTATTTAGCGGCGCGCCTGACAATGATTCGCAGTCAATTTTTGCACCCGCGCGAAGATATTGTTGAACTCCGCAACCGCTTTGCTAACGTGGAATCTACCGTGAAAAATTTAGAAGCTACATTCAATTCTAACGATCCAAATTCTTGGGTAGCTGTACAAGAGCGACAGCAGGAAGCTACTAGAAGAGAAGTAACTCGACTAGCAGCATCTCTGGAAAATTTGCGATCGACAAATCAGGCAGAACACACTAAACTCGAAAGAGATGCAGAAAGTGCGATCGCCCAACTCACCGATGACGGACGCTTCCTCAATCATGTCCGGGAAATCCTCAGATTCTTTAAAGAAGCGTAAAGTCTGTTGACTGTTGACGGTTGACTGTTTACTGTTGACGGTTTACTGTTGACGGTTGACTGTTGACGGTTGACGGTTGACGGTTTACTGTTGACGGTTTACTGTTGACTGTTTACTGTTTACTGTTTACTTTTGACTGTTTACTGTTGACTGTTTACTGTTGACTGNNTACTCTTGACTGTTTACTGTTGAGTTTCGTCATTCCCAATTACCAATTCCCCATTCCCTACCTAAAGATAGATGTCAAAAGTCACCGCCCGTGAAAAAATCATTAAAATCATAATTTCATCTGTCTTGAGGCATACTAATTAAATGTATTTCACGTCAGATAAATAATTAGCAAACTATAACCAAAGATAGTTGGTAAATGAGTTAGCTTCAGTCTAATATTTAAACATAAGTCAAAGACATTTTGTGAAAGAATAAATCAGGAGTAAATCATGAGTATTAGCAAAGCAACGCCAGCCGACGAAAAAATCGAAGCTAATATGGAAGCTCCTCATTACGACAGGGGTATCACTCCTGCCGAAACAGCAGCGCGGCAAAAGCGTGAAGGCTCTAACTTCATGCACACAACGACAGAAAAACATCAGCAAGATGCAAAAACAGACGACCAAACCGATGACGAAAGCATTCACACCACAGAGGGCTATACAGTAGATCAAGAAGGTCTCGTCAACAATTATGCGATCGAACCGGAAATGTACATCAACGAACCGGGTGACTTGAGAGAAAAAGAGGAAGCCGAAGCCCTAGAACGCGGTCGATTTCTGGTAGAACTCAAAGCTCGAAGAGGTGAGGAAGGAGAACTGACAATGGAAGGAGACACCCGCGGAAAAGGCCCAGGAATGATCTAAATTGTCTATACTCGGTAGGGACACAACATTGTTGTGTCCGCACTGTTTTGTAGTTTTAAGCTGTAGTATTAGAGCAGCCCCGCTATTTCAAAAAGCCTCCTCACTAAGGCGATAATTTTGGAGCCGTACTGTACGTCAGCGGCCCAACGCCCGCCCAATTGAGCGACCTCTGGAGCAATTCCCCGCGTCACGAAACGAAACCTCCGATCGACAAGTTCCTGAACCAAAGGTTCTGTACAGGCGTAAGCTTTTAAATGTTGAATGTGCGCCCTAACGCCGATGCGGGCGCTAGCAAAAGATGCACTGTCAGTATTTCCCCCAACAGCAGCCAAACCTCCGAAATTGTTTTGAGTCGATAGAATATCTTCGCTAAACCGCAAAAAATTAGTTTCTAAACACATTTGACTGAAAGCAAGATCGTAGTTGACACCCTCAACCGTTGCTTCTTCCCGATAAAGTTTAGCTAAGTCCGGGAATGCAGTTAAAGCGTTCTGATTGTTGGATCTCAGAAACATCATCAACTGCACTTCGGTTGCGATCCCAGAACCCATAATCCTGTCAATTTGACCCGGAGGCCTGACATTCGATCGCAAAACCACAGCCTGGTTAGCATGATCCCAACTAACCGATACTTCAAAATCCCGCAGTTCGATCGCCTTAACATACACAATATTTTTGTAAGCAACGCGGCGCACTCCGGGAATACTCGACAAATCAATACCCAATCTATCCACTAGGTCGATCGGAATGTAAGCATTGCCATTAATTAAAACCCCTTCTTCTCCATAAATCCCACCGTTTAAATTAATACTTATCGGGCGAAAAGTAATTGGCGCAGGAGTTGGAGGTTCCACCCGATGGCGAATCCAAGTTGCTAATCCGTCTGCAATTCCCAGCGCGATATCCCCCCGCCGACTTTGCATCAGGATTTTATCCTCCGGGTTCGTCAAAAAGCCGAGTTCCATTGACATTGAAGGAATAGAAACGCAGCGGCAAAAAATCAGTCGTCCCAAACCCGTAGCCGTATCCGGTATTGCGCCACGGCTGGGCAATTGCGGGAACCGGCGCAACAAGGACATAATTAGCATTTCGGCATCTGCTTTCCGCTGGTGGTTCGCCGCGATGTAAAAACGCCCGCACCGCCGGACGACGCGTGAGAAGCTGCGCTAGCTTGAATTTCCAAGGCTACATCGCCAATGCGAGCGCGGGTGTCTATCCAATCGATGGTTTGCACGCTTCTGAAATCATCCGGGACAGCCAGGACTTCCAGGGCGCGCGATCGTAATTGGGCAATCGCCAAGTCGCGAATTTGAATAATTTCCCTGGTTTCGGTAGTGTCGGCGGCCAGCATTCCCGAGTTTCTCGTACCGTTTTTAGACGCGCCGTAACCGGCTGATAGAAAAATTCGCGCCATATTGTGTTTCGACTTCAGCTTTTAGAGTTTAGATTTTATAAGAAATACCCTGAA
>DPLL01000329.1:5083-15312 GCA_003542015.1 Microcoleaceae cyanobacterium UBA9251
TTCAGACCGGGGAGTGTCAACTCAGAACGATCTCGCGCTTTAGATACCGGACTTCTAAGCGGGGCATTGAAGTGGTGATTCCCTCGAAAAACAATCGAAAGCACCCTGATGACTAAGATCGAGTTCTCTACCAAGCGCGGCATCTAGTCGAAAACTTTTTTTGCCAAACTTCAGCACCATGCTCAGAATAGCCCATCTGACATCGGTTGAGACTGTGAGTGTGGGGGTTATGTGTGCTTCACCAACTGGGAACGGCTTCCCTACGACCTTTGACGGATTCAAAGTCGAATGTCATGGGTAAATAATTGCACAGTTGTAGCTAGTATAAAAATTGTTTGTTGGTTAGTAAAAAATAGTGAAGCTATAGATCAGGGGGGAAATATCTTGGATCAGCAATTTGTTCAGATAGACTCAGAAGTTATCAGTGAAGAAAGTACGAAAACACCCTGGCTGCCAGGCTCTGAGCCAAAAGTGGTGGAGAATGGCGAAAAAATAAAGACACTGCCAAAAGCAAGCGATGAGGATCTCCGCAAAATTGATCGCGAATGTCTCTCGTGGGGAGATACTGTCCACTATCAAGAGAACCCCATCATCGTCAGTAGTTGTGAGGGAGGGTTAGTTTTTGACAATGATGCCAATACCTACATTGATACAGGAATGTGGCATTCAAGCTGTAACTTCGGGTATCGAAATCCAGAGATCGAATCGGCGGTTTTAACACAGTTTAATACGCTTCCGCAAGCGTGTGGTGACTTCCTACATCGCGAGAAGTTGTTGATCGCCAAAGAGGTAGTTGATGCCATATATGAAAGGACTGGGGTAAAGGGTCGGGTATCCTTCAATGTAAGCGGATCTCTAGTCGTAGAGGACGCTCTGAAGATTGTTCGGAAGAATACGGGAAAGAATAAGGTAGCTGTGATGATGGGCGGTTACCACGGACGCTCGCTGGCGACGCTGAACCTTTCTTCCAGTCACCGCTATCGGCAGTATTTTAACGAGTTTCCAGAGCGGGCGATCATGTTTCCGTTTGCTAACTGCTCTCAGTGTTTCTATGAGAAGAAAAGAGAAACCTGTGATTTATACTGCGCTAGTATGATCGGTAAGGCTTTTGAAAACGAATATTATGGCATTGCCAGCGCGACTAGTTCGGAAATAGGTGCGATGGTTATAGAGCCTTGCCAAGGGCGGGGCTACACAATTCCCCCGCAGGATTTTTATCAGAAATTTATCACGGATTTGCGCGAGCGGGGAATTCTGATTATAGCTGACGAAATTCAAGTGAGTATGTACCGGACTGGAAAGTTGTTCGCTTTTGAACACTTTGGGTTCGTCCCAGACATTATCACCATGAGCAAATCGTTCACGAATGGACTGAGTCCCGTGAGTTTAGTATGGGCAAGAGCAGACTTAGTAGATCCCGAAGTCTTCACGCCAGGACACGCCCACAGTAACTTTGCGAATCACCCACTGGGGACGGCAGCCGCATTGGCTACGTGGCGCTATATGATGGCACAGGACTATGAAAATTCAGTACCAGCCAAGGGCGAGTACTTTCGATCTAAGCTGCGCCAACTACAAGTGCTTCATCCCTTTGTTTACAGCGTTGATGGGCTAGGACTGCTCCTGAATATGGTTTTTGCGGATGAAAGGGGTGTACCGTATCGCAATTCTGCACAACTTGCAGCGGCGATCGCGCAAGACAACGACTTTACATGGCTGGAAAAGACCTGGCGAATGATTATCCAAGCTGGGGGATACGACCTCAACGTCCTAAAATTCGCTCCCCATCTTGACATCAGCTACGAGGAAATTGACCGTACCATTGGGGTTCTCGATCAGGTGCTACAAAAGCTAGGTCTGATGCTTTCTTCCCAATCGGTACCTGAAGGAGGTGTCAATTGAAAGCCGCAGTTCTATACGGAGCCAATCAGGTAGAGATCCGTGAAGTAAGCGCCCCAGTAAATGTCCAATCTGGAGAAGTTATTGCAGATGTGGAATTTGTCGGAGTCTGCAAGACAGACCAACAGCTGACAATGACGGGCTTGGATGAGGAGCGCATCTTGGGTCACGAGGTAGTCTGTCGGCTACCTCATGAAAAAGGCTATTTTGCCCTCAATAACGAGATTTCCTGCGGTCAATGCACCTATTGCCGAGAGCAACTCACCAGTCATTGCCTCAATTTGCAGGAACTCGGTGTCAACCACGATGGTGGATATGCCCAGAAAATGCGCGTACCTAGGAGGTCATTGCATCCCTTTGAGTTGGAAAATCCAGCGTTGGGGGCGCTGATCGAGCCGATGAGTTGTGCGGTTCGTGGCGCTAGTCGCATTCTGGCTGCTACCAATTTGTTGTCAGTATCCCGACCAAAAACCCTGATTATCGGTGGCGGACTGTCGGGTGTTCTGATTTCGTATTTGCTACATCATTCCCCCAACTTCGATGGAGAAATCTACCTGTACGACATCACTCAAGCGTCGCTTCCTTGGGTAGATAAATTGGGTCTTCAACGGGTCGAGATGCCAGAACCTGATCAAGCGCACTTAATCGTCGAGTGTTCGGGTTCGCCAGATGGTCTTGCTACTGCGCTGCGTCTGGTACGCAAGGCTGGTATAGTCTGTATCTATGGTGTTCCCAAGCAAGAGATTTCCTTACCAGTATCCCCACACGAGTTATTTATGCGGGAAATTACTGTGATCACATCCTTTGCAGGTGCCACAGACCAAACTATGGGAGCAGCGATCGCTTACATTAAGCGCGACGAAGAATTCTTTGAGCAACTCCTGGGTCGAATGATACCTTTAGAGAAGCTGCCAGATGAATTAACCGTCTGGTGTCCCCAACCTGGTACGCGCACCGTTGTAGATATGAGCGCTTGAGGAAGGTTATAATGATGGACGTAGCTGTGATCTTCGATATGGACGGTGTATTAATAGACAGCGAGCCTCTATGGTGCAGAGCGGAATTAGAGGTATTCAACAACTTAGGAGTGCCGCTTAAAGAGAGTATGTGTTCTCAAACAATGGGCTTGCGTACCTCAGAGGTCGTCAGCTATTGGTACGCACAATTCCCTTGGACAGGTACTAACCAGTCCGCAGTTGCCGAATTCATCCTCAGTCGGGTTGGGGAACTTGTAGCGACAGAGGGGAAGCCAATGCCAGGTGCAGTTGAAGCCGTGCAACTGTGTCGGAGGATGCACTTGCCCTTGGCGTTAGCAACTTCATCGCCAATATATTTGGTCTACTTGGTACTGAAAAGGCTAGGTTTGCAAGACGCATTCGATATTTTAAATTCTGCAGAAACCGAGGAATTTGGCAAACCCCATCCAGCAGTTTATTTGACGGCTGCACGCCGTCTTGGCGTGCATCCAAGCAAATGTGTTGCAGTTGAAGATTCTATTCGTGGTATGATCAGTGCCAAGACTGCGGGTATGCGATGTATCGTTGTTCCAGCAGCAGACGAACGAGAGAATCCTCAATTTGCAGCCGCAGATATTGTGCTGGATTCACTCGAACTGATTGATCGAGCGTGGCTAGAGCGTGTTATGAACTCATAATATTCAGCATAATTGCTTATTGACTTTATGGGAAGTTGCTAGAGAATATCCATTGGTAGGTTTAATATCAAGTAGGAGAAAGTATGATTCTTGCAGGTGATATTGGTGCAACAAATAGCCGCTTGGCAGTGTTTAACGATAAGCTTGAAGTCGTCGAACAGCATATTTATAAAAGCCAAGAGTACAAAAGTTTCCAGGATATAATTCGCAAATTCCTGGAAACTCACAAGTACAGTATTAAAACAGCTTGTTTTGGCATACCAGGCCCCGTCAGGGAGGGTAAATGCAAGTTAACAAATGTACCCTGGGAAGTCGTTGATGCTACCTTACTATCTGAAGTAGTTGGTAGTCCCGTTGCTTTGCTCAACGATGCTGAAGCCAATGCTTATGGCTTGGAAACATTGGGGGATGATGAGTTAGTGACATTGAACGTTGGTAGCAAGATACCGGGGGGGAATCGAGCTATCGTAGCAGTGGGTACTAGCTTGGGAGAAGCTGTGCTGATAGATGTAGAAGGTCGATTACACGCACTGAGTACTGAAGGTGGAAGTGCCGATTTCGGCCCATTTGATGAACTGCAATGGGAACTCATTCGTTACACCCAAAAAAAGTACAAACGTGTGAGTTATGAAATAATTCTAGGCGGTCAAGGTTTAGTGCAAATTTATGATTTTCTGCGCGATACTGGTACTGCCGTTAGTCCCTTATGGCTAGAGCAAGAGATACAGGTTGGAGACAAAGCCACAGCCATCAATAATGCAGCTCAGGGCGGTCAATGCGAGTTATGTGTGCAAGCACTGAAGTTATTCGTATCTATTTTAGCGGCCGAATGTGGAAATGCTGCTGTGAAGTATTTCAGCACAGGGGGTATCTACCTTGGTGGCGGCATGGCCCCCAACATTCTCAAATATCTGCAACTACCCTTGTTTGTGGAAAACTTTGTTAATAAGGACAAGATGCGTGAGTTTTTGCAAGCTATCCCTGTATATGTAATTCTCAATCAATATACAGCTTTACAGGGGGCAGCTTGGTATGCAAAAATAAGTATCTCTTGATACATTCGATATTGTCAGTTCTGCTCAGACAGAGGAATTTGGTAAACCCCATCCGGCTGTATATCTGACAACTGCCCATTGCCTCGGTGTGCAACTGCAAAAGTGTGTGGCGTTTGAAGACTCACTTCGCGGCAATGGGCAGTGCTAAACCAGCTTCGATGCGATGTATTGCGATGCCAGCAGTAGAAGACAGAAAAAATCCCCGATTTGCGATCGCAGATGTCACGCTGGATTCACTTGTACAGATCAATGAGTCGTGGCTGAAGGAGTTTCTCGCCTGAATCTATTGGAGTCAACCAAATGCAAGCAAAAATCAAAGGAAAGTCATGCTAACCATGCAAGCAGCGGTCTGGTACGGCCCAGGCCGTGAGAATTTTCGATTGGAACAAGTGAACCGACCTGATCTCAATCCTGGGGAAGTTCTCATCAAAGTCCAAAAGTGTTTCTTTTCTGCCATGCACGTGCGTGCTGTCTTAGTAGGTCATCCCAAACACCAGCCACCGAAAATTTTTGGACGTATGCTGGCAGGAGAGGTTGTAGCTGTGGGGGCTGATGTCACCAGCATCAAAGAAGGAATGCGCGTGACAATTAATCCAGAACGTCCCTGTGGGGAATGCTTCTATTGTCAGCTAGGGGAATGGGGTCATTGTCTCAATCCGACAACTTTAGCATCAGGCGGTATGGCTGAGTATGTCAGCGTTCCAGCTACCCTGGTGGAGGGGATCTTTGAACTGCCCCCAGAGATCGCCTATGAAGAAGGCGCTTATGCCGAAACACTGGCCTGCATACTGCAAGCTATGGACTCGTCCAATATTGCCGCTTCGGATTGTGTCGTTATCGTTGGAGATGGAAGTGTGGGGTTGACATTTGTGCAACTAGCCCGACTCCAAAATGCCGCCAAGATTATTTTTGCTGGCAAACATGATGATTCTCTACAACAGGGATTAGCTTTAGGAGCATTTCGCACTGTTAATGTGAAGCATGAGTCTCTCCCAGACGTAGTGATGCGAGAGACACAGGGCTATGGTGCTGATGTGGTCATTGAAGCAGTTGGCTCCGGTGAAACTTATGAACAGGCACTGACTCTGCTACGCTGTGGTGGCAGGGCAGTTGGTTTCGGTGGCACCCCACCGGGAACGAAATTTCCCGGCGATCCCAATCTTATCCATTACCGTTCGCTGAAGATTTATGGCAGCTATCGATATAATCCTGATCACTTCAGCAGGGCGCTGGATCTGATTTGTACAAAACAAATCGATCTCGGCCCGATAATCACACATTACGTCCCATTCTCCAAATTAACAACTGATGCGGTTGATATCTCTCAACAACCAGATTGCAGAGCGTTGGTAATTGATTTTGGACAAGAGTTATGTTTGTAGTAGATGATATTGGTACAACTAAATTTTAAATATAGGTTCAAACATTATTGCAGCAGCAGGAGAAGCATACACAATGTCAGATGAAAATTATTTAGCAGTGGGAAATAACCAATCTACTACGTTTGAAATTACCAATTTGGCTCAAACAATAGCTGCTGAATTTAGTAGTTTACCTCAAGTATTAGCCGTTGTTTTAGCAGGTTCTCAAACTGCCTTAGTTGCAGATAAATTATCTGATTTAGATTTTTATATTTATATCTCAGAGGAAATTTCAGTCGAAATTAGATATGCAATTGCTCAACAATTTGCCTTGCGTTTTGAAATTAACAACCAGTTTTGGGAAACTGGTGACGAGTGGATAGATAGACAATCAGGATGCAGTGTAGATATTATGTATCGAAATCCGAATTGGATTGAAGAACAGCTAAATTCAATTTTAGTCAAACATCAGCCCAATATAGGATATACAACTTGTTTTTTGTTTAATGTTTTGCATTCTCAAATCTTATTTGATAGAACCGGGTGGTTTGAGCATCTACTCTCTGTTGCTAAACAACCCTACCCCAATGCCTTGAGAAAAGCAATCATTGCCAAAAACTATCCTATTTTACGAAAAAATATTTCATCATACTGTCATCAGATAAAGTTAGCAGTTGAACGCCAGGATTGGATCAGTATTAACCATCGAATCACTGCTTTATTAGCAAGTTATTTCGATATTATTTTTGCTGTTAATTATGTTCCTCATCCGGGGGAAAAACGTTTGCTAGAGTATGTGAAAAAGCTGTGCAAAAATTATCCAAAAAATCTTGAAGAACACCTTCAAAATTTACAATTTGCAACTGCCTCTAATTCGGATTCCATACACCTAAACCGCCAAATTAATACGTTGATTGATGGTCTAGATGAGTTATTAATAGCAGAGGGATTACTGACATAAGTTTGTGGATTAGTCTAAATTATGCATTTCTAACTACCTTTATAAAGCTAAGAAACTTTTAATTTACAAGCCGCAGGTTGGGCAGGATGCTATAGGTGTCAAGTAAAATGTCTAACAGCTGATATTACTCGTCAATAATTCCTTATATTGAGCCAAACCTAAATGACAACGAACAATCAAGAAGTATTAGAGAACGAGAAAAAACTGACAACATTCTCAGGAGAAATTATTCCATTTCTCTTGTTGATTATCGCTTTATTGGCTTTATCAATAACAGGAATCTTAGTCAAATTTTCTCTGAGCGAAATGAGTATAAATGTAACCCTATTCAATCGCTCTTGGATAGCTGCTGTGGTATTTGCGTTGTGGAATGGGATTTATCAATTACGCAATCAAGTATTAGAAGAGCCAGTCATACCACAGCAAAGTTACAAAATTCGTGATTATGCACTCTTACTAGGAGCATCTCTAGCTTATATGTTAGGTCGCCTCCTTTGGACTTGGTCACTGACTCAAACCAGCATCGCTAATGCTAATGTGCTGGGTGGTTTAAGCCCAGTATTCACTACATTAGGAGGCTGGTTGTTATTTCAACAGCTTTTTAACCGCAGATTTCTCTTAGGCATGGTTCTAGCAATACTAGGAGCAGCCGTCTTAGGATTTGATGACTTCTTAGTCTCTGATCGTGGTCTTCTAGGTGACTTTGCTGCTCTTAGTTGTGCGGTATTATATGCAACCACGTATTTAATTTTAGAATATTTACGAAGTAAGTTTTCAGTAGAAACTGTACTGATGTGGCGCTGCTTGGTTGGGGCTGTATTGACGTTACCACTGGTACAGATATATGAAGATCAATTCTTCCCAACTTCTTTATCAGGTTGGTTAATTGTATTTTCCTTAGCTATTGTTTGTGAAGCTTTAGGTCATGGGTTGACAGTATACAGTCTCAAAAGCTTTTCCTCCACTTTTGTGCTGATAGTGTTTTTACTTGATCCAGTGATTGCTGCCATTCTTGCTTGGATACTCTTTTCCGAAAATTTAACTTTTTTAAACTTGGTGGGTTTTACTGTGATTATAGGAGGTATTTATCTGGCAAAAACTGGCAAAGGTGCAGAGCAAAAATCGAGTTCAAATATTTCAGCAGAAGAAATTAATGTCAATCCAGCCAACTAGAAGTTACAAGTATTAATTATTCCCGTTCAACTTAATTAAGTAAACAAAATGGATAGACGGACTTTCCTCAAGAACTCCTTTTTCATGGGTATTTTGATATTTCCTGGTGAAAAACTCCCACAAGAGTTAAAAATCAGTGAGGCTCAAGTTAAAGATTTGTTTACTGTAAAATCTACCAATACTGCCAGATCTTCTATATTTCCCCAAAGTGTGGCATCCGGAGAGCCACAGATGCAGGGAATTACTCTCTGGACTCGCATAGGTTCACCACAACCTGGTTTGATTCAGGCTGGTTTTCAGATTTCTAGAGACATTGATTTTCAGGCGATCGCTTTACAAGGTGTTTCACAAACAGATGCATCACAGGATTATACTCTCAAAGCTGTTGTCAATTCTCCCCATCTGCAACCTTCTACTACCTACTACTACCGATTCATTTACCAAGGAACCGCCAGTAGAACAGGTCGTTTCCAGACCTTACCGGCTGTCAACAGTGAAGTCAAGCAAGTACGGTTTGCGTATATCTCCTGCCAGGACTACACTAACGGCTACTACAATGCCCATCGCTTTTTGGCAGAAGAGGAGATTGATTTTGTGGTATTTTTGGGAGATTATATCTACGAAAGTGTAGGAGACAAGAGCTTCCAACGTGGCATCCGTCCCCTGCAATTACCTAGTAATCAACAAGTGGCTGCTACATTAGAAGACTATAGATTCCTCTATCAGACCTACAACAGCGATCCCAATTTGCAAAAGCTGCGGGAGCGTTTTGCGTTTATCAATATTTGGGATGACCATGAGTTTGCTGGGGATTGCTTCGGAACCAATACTCCTGATCAAGTTCCCTTTCATAAATCAAATCTGCGTCAATGGGCAACTCAAGCCTGGATTGAACACATCCCCACTAGCATTATTTTCCAGCCTGAGCAGGGCCCATTAGCTGCGGTGCAAATCTATCGCAGCTTCAAATTTGGCAACTTATTAGAACTGGTAATGACGGATGAACGTCTCTATCGAGATGGCCCTCCTTGTGACAAACTGGAAGAGCAGCAGCAGTATCTTCAACAAAACCGCTACATGATTCCAGACTGTCCCGAACGGAATTATCCCCACAGAACTATGTTGGGAACTACACAGCGTCAGTGGTTCTTAGATAAAGTTCTCAATTCTGCTGCTACTTGGAAAATCTGGGGAAATGAAGTGATGACTATGCAACTCAAATACCTATCAACATTTGCTACAGAGCTTTTAGGAGAGTCTACTCCAGATTTGTTTGTATCTTTCGATCAGTGGGATGGTTATCCTGTTGAGCGTGCTTTGCTGTTTCGCACCCTCAAAGAGGCGGGAGTGAAAAACTTTGTCACAATCACTGGCGATTTCCACACCTTTGCCACTGGGTATCAGAAAATTAACTTTGATGACCCCCATGAGCAGCCGATAGGTGTGGAGTTGCTAGTTGGCTCAATGGCTTCTTCTAACTTCGCAGAGACTAATCATTCAAGTTCCCAGCGATTAAAGCCAGTAATTGAAGTGATGACTCAAATGCTCACAGCCTCTAATCCTCACATTCAATACTTTAACTCGACGACCCACGGTTACAATGTCGTGGAAGTGACACCAGAAGCTTTAACTTGCACATTGAAAGCAGTCAGCGATATTACAACATCAAGGGCAACACTCTCAACTCTGAAAGTTTTTCGAGTACCCCTTGATCAAGTGTTAATTGAAGACTTAACGCCAGCTTAAAAGTTGCAGTTCAGAAAGGCATTGTTGCATGAATAGGGAACATGGTGAGGGGATTGATTTTTTTTGCACTAGCTCTAATTGCTGATTCTATAGCCTTTCTCAGGTAGATGAGGTAAAATGTGACCAACCCGAAAAGGCTTGCAAATATCAAATAACAAAAATCAGTTCGCTATAATTCAATCGGTGAGTATACGCCCCGCGCGGAAGCTTTCCCAGACTTGACCAGCAGTCGATCGGGCCCGCGCAGGTCGATCAGGTTGATTCAGTCGATCGGACGCTTTGCAGCCGATCGGGTTGATTCAGTCGATCAGACCCTTTGCAGTCGATCGGACGCTTTGCAGTCGATCGGGCTGATGAAGTCGATCGGGCCCATAGAGTCG
>DPLL01000130.1:0-2197 GCA_003542015.1 Microcoleaceae cyanobacterium UBA9251
GGCTAAATTCGATCGCCCTTTAACCTACCCCACAACGCGCAAAATCGACCAAACCGACGATTACCACGGCGTCCCAGTATCTGACCCCTACAGGTGGCTGGAAGACCCCGACTCTGAGGAAACCCAAGCTTGGGTGGAAGCCCAAAATGCAGTCACCTTCGGCTATCTGAAGGAAATTCCGGCGCGGGAAAAAATCAAACAGCGACTGACTCGGCTTTGGGATTACGAGAAATATGGTATACCTTTCAAAGAAGGCGATCGCTATTTCTACTACAAGAATGATGGTCTACAAAACCAATCCATACTCTACACTTTAACATCCCTCGATGGCGAACCGAAAGTATTAATTGACCCCAACACTCTCTCGGAAGACGGAACCGTTGCTTTGGCTGGTATAGCTATCAGCGAAGATGGCAAACTTATGGCCTATGGTTTGTCAAGTTCTGGCTCGGATTGGCAAGAATGGAAAGTCCGTGATGTCGAAACTGGCGCAGATTTATCTGACCATTTAAAGTGGCTCAAATTTTCCGGTGCATCTTGGACTCACGACGGTAAAGGCTTTTTTTATAGTCGCTACGACGAACCTAATGAAAAAAGCAAACATGAAGATGTTAACTATTACCAAAAACTGTTTTACCACCGCCTGGGAACTGCACAATCTGAAGATGTATTAATTTACGATCGCCCTGACCAAAAGGAATGGGGATTTAGTGGCGGTGTTACCGAAGATGGCAAATACTTAATTATATCAGTTTGGCTGGGAACTGAAACAAAAAACCTGATTTTCTACAAGGATTTAACCGCACCAGAATCCCCAGTCGTAGAACTAATTAGCGAATTCGAGGCCGAATACAGCTTTATCGACAATGAAGGCTCTCTTTTCTGGTTTAAAACAGATTTGAATGCACCCCTAGGCCGCGTAATTGCGATCGACACCCACAACCCCCCTGTATCATCTCTCAGCAGTGCCGAAAGTCAAGGGAAATTTACAGAAATTATCCCCGAAGCAGCCGAAACCCTCGGAGGTATTGGCATCCTCAATAATCAATTTGTCACTTCCTACCTGAAAGATGCCTATACCCAACTTAAAATCTTCAATTTAGATGGCTCTTTCGTGCGACAAATAGCTTTACCCGGAATCGGTTCGGCGGGAGGATTTGGCGGTAAGCGGCACGAAACCGAAACTTTTTATGCTTACACCAGTTTTACCACGCCTAATACCATTTACAGCTACAATATGCTGACAGATGAAAGCAAAATTTATCGCCAGCCAAAGGTAGATTTTAACCCGGATGATTATGAGACAAAACAGGTATTTTATGCCAGCAAAGATGGCACGCAAGTACCGATGTTTATTACTCACAAAAAAGGTTTGCAGCTAGATGGTAATAATCCCACATACCTTTATGCTTACGGCGGTTTTGGCATATCCCTAACTCCGAGTTTTTCTGTTAGCAGAGTCGTCTGGCTGGAGATGGGTGGAGTTTATGCGATCGCCTGTTTGCGGGGTGGTGGCGAATACGGCGAAGCATGGCACCAAGCAGGGACAAAGTTAAACAAGCAAAATGTGTTTGATGACTTTATTGCTGGTGCTGAATGGTTGATAGCAAACAAATACACTCAGCCAGCAAAATTGGCGATCGCAGGTGGTAGTAATGGTGGTTTATTGGTGGGAGCCTGCATGACTCAGCGGCCGGAATTATTCGGTGCAGCACTGCCGGCTGTCGGTGTTATGGATATGTTGCGCTTTCATAAGTTTACCATTGGTTGGGCCTGGACTTCTGAATACGGTTCGCCTGAAAATTCAGAGGAATTTAAAACAATTTACGGCTATTCTCCCTTGCATAATCTCAAATCGGGTACGGCTTATCCGGCGACAATGATTACAACTGCGGATCATGACGATCGGGTTGTTCCTGCTCATAGTTTCAAGTTTGCTTCTGCTTTGCAAGAAATGCACGGGGGAGAAAAACCGGTGTTAATCCGCATTGAAACTAAAGCGGGTCATGGTGCTGGAAAACCTACTGCTAAAATCATTGAAGAATTGGCTGATGAATGGGCTTTTTTAGTGCGGGAACTCGATATTAACGCTTAGAAAGCACGCGCTTGAGGGTGCGATCGACTTATCGTTCAATCCTCCTAGGGACACTCCAGGAGCTCTTCTTAGTGTCAACTTAACGTCAAACCCTTTCAGAGA
>DPLL01000130.1:2310-5014 GCA_003542015.1 Microcoleaceae cyanobacterium UBA9251
GGGATTTAGGGGGATCGAGACTCAGGTAAAAACGAGATTTATCAACGCTTTCAGCCTGGTTGTTGACACTAAGAAGGGCACCCGAAAAGTGTCCCTACCGTGTTTCATAACAGCGGGAACTGCTGTAAAAAGAGGGTGTAAAGGGCGATCGCACTTGTTGAATGCAAGGGCGATCGCTCTTTTTTCTCAATGCAATCCTACTNNTTTGTTAATTTTTGTCACTTTTAGTTGCCCTTGTGACATTGTTGTGATTTCGCTTCACGCCAAATTATTAGTATCAGTATCACTCTCTGTGATTTTGAGGAAATCGATATTTTCAGTATATTTACAGTTAAAACTGTCTGAGCGAGCCTCAATGTGAGCCGAATCAGAACAGTAGTACGAGGGCTATGACCCCATGTTCCTTAGAAATACCTAAGTAATTTCTGATAGAAGTTGCGACTGGAAACTATATCATTTTCCCCAATCAGAGAGTGTATCAGCGAATACAAAGCCACTCACCGCTGATTCATCTAGGAGTTGCTGCGATCTGCCACCTATCGATATCCAAGCGCGATCGCAGCAATTCCTGTCTAATTATTGCCTAAGATCACAAATGACAAAACACGCAAGTATAATTTTTATTTTATCAAATATAATTAAGCAAAAATTTATATTCTAATGTTTATCGACATTGATGATTAAAAGGGTTAGCTTAAACTTAGTAACTAAATTCACCAAAAATCAAAAACAACCCCAATCTGTCTAATATGTCAGCCGTAAAAACACGTAAATATACCAATATGGCCACTACAACCTTGAGAGGAGCCGGTTCTAAAGCAGAGACCGCTCACCCAAAAAACCTAGCGATTGTTGACTCAAAAGTAGACAACTACGAGCAGTTGGTTAGGGGAGTTAAACGTGGTACAGAAGTAATTCTGCTCGATCGACTCCGGGATGGAATAGAGCAAATCACCGAAATTTTGGGCGATCGCAGCGGCATCAACAGCATTCACATAGTCTCTCACGGCGCATTAGCAGCACTAAAACTAGGCTCAACAGAGCTCAATATTCACAACCTAGACACCTACAGCAGCCAATTGCAGCAGTGGGGAAAATCACTTAGCGAATCCGCCAGCATTCTACTGTATGGCTGTAACATAGCCGCCGGCGAATCCGGTCTGAAATTTGTACAAAAAATCTGGGAATTAACCGGCGCAAATATTGCCGCTTCCAACAACCTCACAGGAAGTGCAGCATTAGGAGGCGACTGGGAATTAGAAATTGCGATCGGACAAATCAATGGGGAATTAGCCTTTGAAAAAGAAGTCCTAGAAGGCTACCCATCAGTCCTGGCTACCTTAGTTGCCGAAACCTTTCAAGGTTCAACAGCACTAGGGCCTTGGATTTCTCGAGCTAGCGGCACTTCAGCCCCTGCTGGCTTAACCGCAGGCACCGGCCCCGGCGTTATTCCCGGTGCAGTCGGAGGGCCATTCGATCTAGCAGGCAGCGGCGCTTTGAGATTAACATCCGCAAATGTGGAGCAAGCAGCTTTTGTCATCTACAACAGCCCCATCTCTTCCGGTGATGGGCTAAAAGTTACCTTTGATTTATTTGCCTATGGCGGCGTTAATGGTGCGGATGGTGTTAGTTTTTTCCTAATTGACGGAACAACTACGCCAACAGCAGCGGGAGGCTTCGGCGGCGCTCTCGGCTATGCAAACAGAAAGTCGACCCCAATAACGCCTGGTATTGTAGGAGGTTATTTAGGTGTCGGATTAGACGAGTTTGGCAATTTTTCCAATCCGGCTGAAGCGGGCATACTCGGCCCCGAGCAGCAAGCTGATTCAATAGCAGTTAGAGGCAGCGCAGCCAATAACTATAAATTTTTAGGTAACGCTGCCGTTCCAGGTGGGGTAGATAGCATGGTTCCAGGTCGTGCTGCTGCTAGAAGAAAAGTTCAAATTACATTGCTACCGGGTACGAACCAGCTTACAGTTGCCTTCTCCAACGATGACGTATTCGTTCCCGCCGAAACACTGATCAACATACCAGATTTGGCAGCCGCAACCGTAAACGGACCAATACCACCTACTTTCAAATTTGGTTTTGCTAGTTCGACAGGCTCGTATACAAACATTCATGAGATTGCTAATCTCGCTGTCGAAACTATCAACACTCCCACACTTTCAGCCGACATTTCCGTTGCTAAAACAGGCCCCGTGTTCGCCACCCCCGGCAGCACCATTACCTATACAATTACTTCCACTAATAAGGGAACCAGTAGCGCCGCAGACGTTCTGATTCAAGATCAACTGCCCGCAAACTTAACTTTCGTCAGCGCTGTCGATACCGCTGGCGATGGCGTATACGACTCTACAAGGCAGACTGTCACCTGGCCGACGATTCCGACTCTGGCTAGCGGCGATAGCACTACCCGCACCATAACCGCAAGTGTCCCCGCAGCGACAGCGATCGGCACAACCATAACCAACACCGCCTTTAGCAACTCCAGCACTTATGACCCCGACCTAGCTAACAACAACGGTTCCCTACTAATATCTCAAGCCCCAACTACAATTGTTGCTGCTGCTGCCGACGTAGTTACCACCAAAAAAGGCTCCCCTACCGAAACAGTGGGTCGCACAGTCAGTTATACAATCACGACACAAAACTTAGGGCCAAACACCGCAGAGAATGTCACAATTACTGACAGCATCATTCC
>DPLL01000132.1 GCA_003542015.1 Microcoleaceae cyanobacterium UBA9251
CTTATGAATGCTCAACGTGCTGTGCGGTCGATTCTGGCAGCAATTCCCATTGCCGGATTGTGGATCTTAGATTTTTCCCCCAACCTGCTTTTCCTCAAAGAAAACAGCATCGGATGGATGATTTTGGCAATTTATCCCCAATCTCAAATTGCTGTGGCCGGGCCTATTGTTGCAGCCCCAGACGGCACCGGTACCGCCATCACCCCAGGGCCCCGCACAGGGCCGCCAACTCGCTACGACATTACAGGCGGCACTCCCTCAAGGGATGGAGCAAATCTATTCCACAGTTTTACTCGTTTTGGCCTCAATACCGGCGAAACTGCCAATTTTATCTCAAACCCAGCGATTCAAAATATCCTCGGCCGCGTTGTCGGGGGCGACGCTTCATTAATTAACGGTCTAATTAAAGTTAGTGGCGGCAATTCTAATCTATTCCTGATGAACCCTGCTGGGATTATTTTCGGAAATAATGCCCGACTGGATGTGTCCGGGTCTTTTTTTGCTACCACGGCTAGTGGTATCGGTTTTGACAACCGCTGGTTTAACGGTACTGGGGTTAATGATTACGCGGCCCTAGTCGGAATGCCTAATGCTTTTGCTTTTCCCGCACAGTCGGGGAGTATTGTCAATGCCGGTAAGTTGGCTGTTGGTAATGGGCAAAATTTAACTTTGCTTGGCGGCACGGTGATTAGTACGGGAGAACTTTCAGCCCCGAAGGGTCAAATTACTGTGGCTGCTGTACCGGGGGGAAATCTGGTGCGGCTGAGTCAAAACGGACTTTTGCTGAGTTTAGAAGTTTCTCCGTCTGCGGGAATGTCGGGTTCTGAAACTATCCCCTTCTCTCCCCTGGCTTTACCTCGGCTGCTGGCTGGTCCGGGCGTTGCTCACGCTACGGGTATAACTGCGAACGCTCAAGGTGAAGTGGTACTGACGGGAGGAGAAACCGTGGCGGCTGTGGCTGGAACTGCCATTGTATCCGGTGCTGCGGACGTGTCTGCCCCCAATGGCACCGGAGGAACGGTGAATGTCTTGGGTGACAGGGTAGGGCTGTTCGGAGCGAAGATCAACGCTTCGGGAGCTGACGGCGGCGGAACGGTGCGGATCGGGGGAGATTACCGAGGCGCGGGGACGGTGCCTAATGCGACGATGACTTACGTAGATGGCAAAAGTTCGATCGCCACAAATGCCACTCAAGCAGGTAACGGCGGCAATGTTGTGGTGTGGGCCGACAATACGACAGCATTTTTGGGTAGCATCAGTGCTCAGGGTGTCTCGACAACGCCCGGTAGCGGTGGTGTGGGCGGGTTTGTGGAAGTTTCGGGCCTTCGAAGATTGGTTTTTAACGGTACTGTCGATACCACTGGAACAAATGGTTTCGGGACTTTGCTGTTAGATCCAGAGAATATTTTAATTACAGATTCCGCAGCAAGTGCCGACGATGCGGCAATTATTGCTAACAACAATATTTTGGCAACAGCAACTTCACCGGTACAGCCAAATACTTCAGAGGCTTCGCTGACAATTTCGGCGAGGGCTTTGGAAGGTATGTCGGCGACGGCAAATGTGGTTTTGTCAGCGCTAAATGATATTACAATTGCTGATTTGGCTGACCATCAGTTGAGCTTTCAAGCTACTACAGGTTCTATTGCTTTTAAGGCAGATGCCGATCGCAACGGTGCTGGCGCGTTTTCGATGAATCCTCAAGATAGAATTAGCACGGCTGGTGGCTCGATCGCAATTTCGGGCAACCAAATTACTGCGGGTAATTTGTCAAGTAACGGTGGAAATATTAGTTTAACCAGTCAGGGAGCGACAGTTGCGGGCAATATTTCTTCATTAAATACTCGCACCGACAGCAGTGGCAATATTTTGCTGGAAGGGGTGAATGTAACAGCCGAAAAAATTGATGCCAGTGGCTCCGAAGGCGCGGCAAATGTGAGTTTGACGGCTGAGAAGATTCTGACGGTTAGGGGAATTGCAGCGGGGTCGGGAAATATTACTTTGACTGGTAATGAAATAGATTTGACTGGTGGTGCGAATTCAGTCAGCGGTACTGGCTTTTTGGTGTTGCAACCTTGGAATACCGGTCAAAATATTGTGATCGGCGGTACGGGAGATGTGGGCACAAATACTTTTTTGAATCTGACGGCAATTGACCTCTCGACTCTGCAAAATGGGTTTAGTGGAATTACGATCGGCAGCAGCGACGGTAGCGGTTCGATTCTGGTGGCAAATGATTTTACTTTTTATGACCCGCTAATTATTCAATCGTCGGCAGCGTCGGGAACAATTACTACCACGAGTCGGCTGAGAGGGGCAGACAATGCGTCAATTACTCTCAAAGCTGATGGCAATATCAGAACTGGTAATATTTCTACTAACGGTCAGGAAATTAGCCTCGCTAGCAAAACGGGCAATGTGACCACCGGTCAGCTACAAACGGGAAATGTAACTGTTGTGCCGGATGCAGTCGATGCTGCCAAGGTGAAGCAGACGGCAGGAGATGTTAGCGTTACTGCTGAGGGTAAGGTGACAGTAGTCTCGATCGACACTAGGGGCGATCGCGCGGGGAATGTGACGCTGACGGGCAGAAACGGGCTCAGTGTGGGGGCGATCGAAGCTGGCGGTTCGCAAACACCGGGAAATATTACTTTAACTGGTAGCGAAATTGACTTGACTGGTGACAAAAATTCCGTAGGAAGCAACGGTAATCTGGTGCTGCAACCGGCGGAAGCGCGCCAGAATATTACTCTTGGTGGTTCGGCAGATACTGAGGCTTTGAATCTGACTGCTGCTGAATTGGGGACTTTGCGGAATGGGTTTGTTTCGATCGCGATCGGGCGTGCAGACGGTAGCGGGCTGGTCTCGATTGCTCCCCCAACGACAACGACAACGACAACGACAACCCCCGCAGCAGTGACATTTCAAGACCCGATCGTGATTCGATCGCCATTGGGAACGGGTGCGATTCAGGGAACCGGTGCGATCGCAGGAATTGATAACGCTTCGATTACTCTGCTAGGCGGTACTGTCAGCGTCGGCGACGTTACCTCGAATGCAGGCATTAACATCACTAGCAGTCAGGGGAATGTGACGACTGGTACGGTTTCGTCTCGATCGCCAAACGGAGCGGCGGGGGATATCAACATCCGTAGCGCAGGTGCCGTAACATCCGGCAACGTCGATGCTTTCGGTGCCAAAAGTGGCGGAGATATCTCGATTACAGCACCAGGTTCGATCGCTACAGGGGTGATTAACTCTAGTTCTCAGTCGGGAAATGCCGGTTCGAGTACGATTACTGGGCAGAAAGATGTTGAAGTTACTTCGATCAAAGCTCGCGGCAATACCGGCGGTGATGTTGAAGTAACCGCTGGGGGAGTGTTTCGGGCTACCCGAACCGAGAACCAAGTTGCCGAGAGCGCCACCGTGAGCATTTCTACAGACGGGGAAGTGCGATCGGGCTCACAGACGCTGACACAAAGCACTTGCAAGTCGGGAACCTGCACTCTGACTCCTTTGGCGACGGCCGATTCTCAGCCAAACACTGCCACGGGCACAACTGCTAGCAGCCCACTCGCGATCGCACCGAGTCCCGCGCCTAGGACAACTGTGCAACTGAAAACCACAGGCAATTCTCAAGAATTGGTTTCTGTGACAAGTCCGATCGCGAGCGAAAATCCTGCAAATAACAACACCACAAATGTCTCGCCAGAGGCTCCTGCTGCGCCTCTGGGCACGGTTGCGAATCCTCCGGCGGCCGCGGCATCGTCTTCGGAACAAGTGTCGCCGTGGGTGTCAACAGACCAGGGCACAACACAGGCCCCGGTCAACGGGCAGACAGGAGCAACTACACAGAAGCCAGGGAGTGCGACAACGTTTGAGAATCCCAGAGTTCCAGAGATTTCTCGATCGAACTCAATCGCCCAAATAAATCCGATCGATGCAGTGCAGAAAAGGGAGCAAATTCAGGGCAGAGAATTTGAACGTTACTTTGGCAGCAGTAATCTTCCTGAAAAATCGGTGACGCCGCAAAGCATCCGAGATACCCTCAGCAGCGTCAATCGCTTGACTGGGGTTAAACCGGCGATCGTTTACGTGTGGGCGAAAGCCAACCATTTAGAATTAGTGCTGCTGTTACCTGACGGCAAAAATATTTTCAAAAGCGTGCCAGCCAGTCGCGAAACAGTGCTACAAGTTGCTAAAGAGTTTACTAATGCTGTGCGAACTCCCAGGAGATTAAATGCTGCTGACTACAAGGAACCAGCCGAGCAACTTTACCAGTGGCTAATTGCACCACTGCAACCGGAATTGGAGCGTCACAACATTGACACGTTGGTGTTTTCGATGGATGCAGGTTTGCGAACTTTGCCTTTGGCTGCTCTTTACGACGGCAAGCAGTTTTTGGTAGAAAAATACAGTTTGGGGCTGATTCCCAGTTTGAGTTTAACTGATACTCGCTATGCGGATGTCAAGGATGCTCAAGTTTTAGCGATGGGTGCGTCGAGATTTCCCGAACAATACGCTCAAAATCCTTTGCCGGCTGTACCACTGGAAATATCGACAATTGTGGGTAAGATTTGGCCTGGTTTGTCTTTTCTTAACGAGAGTTTTACTCTGGAAAATTTGAGGAATAAGCGCAAGCAAGAATACAAAATTATTCATTTAGCTACTCACGGCGATTTTCAGCCTGGGGGTGCAGAAAATTCTTACATTCAGTTTTGGGATACTAAGTTGCGGTTGAATCAGTTGGGTGAGTTGAAGTTATCGAATCCGCAGGTGGAGTTGTTAGTATTGAGTGCTTGCACTACGGCGGTAGGGGATGAACAGGCTGAGTTGGGGTTTGCGGGGTTGGCGGTAAACGCGGGGGTAAAGTCGGCTTTGGCGAGTTTGTGGTATGTCAGCGATGCTGGTACTTTGGGGCTGATGACGGAGTTTTACCAGCAGTTACGCACGGCACCGATTAAGGCTGAGGCTTTGCGGCAGGCGCAGTTGTCGATGTTGCGGGGGGAAGTGCGGTTGGAGGATGGTTATTTGGTGCGATCGGGCAATAATCAGGCTCTACCTTTGCCTGCGGAATTGGCAGCCAAGGGAGACAAAAATTTGTCGCATCCTTATTATTGGGCGGCTTTTACGATGATTGGTTCGCCTTGGTAATTGCGATCGGTTATTTGTTATTGGTTATTAGTTATTTGTTGGTTCCCATAACCAATAATATCATAATGATACTAATAGGTCGTAAGATTAAATGAACCGCGAAGGCGCTAAGGACGCGAAGGAAGAGAAATAAGAAGATGCAGTATTCCGATGCAACCGGATTAGGTATGACAACTATTCAAGGGGATTTGATATAACCAATAACTACTGACTAATTGCTAATTGAGTCAGCCGTTTGAGGATGCGGAGCACGTCATAAAGTTCGTTGCCAGGGTTGCGGGTGAGATAACCTTTAGATGTGCCATATCGCGGTGATTCTCCGTTAACTAATTTGACAAAAATGAAACTGCTGCCTGTAGCAATCATGCCGTAACTCGGTTTCTCTGGGTTCGGGTTTCCCAGCATATAAGCTAAGATTTGTGCGAGGCCAGCTTCGATGGAAAATGAAGCTCGCTTCGATTCTATTACCATCAGCCACAACTGGTCTTTTAAAACTAAAGTGTCGAGGCTCCCTTTGATGATAACGCCTTCGTCTTCTTCCGAAATTTCAACTGATTTTTCTGGTTTAATGTAAAATGGATGCAGGTAAAATTCTCCGGTGAATAACAGCGGAGAGACGATCGACAAACTGATAGTTTTTTCCAGCAGCGGCGGATGTTCCAGCAAATTGAAATAGCCCGCTTTAATCTGGTTTAGTTGTTGTTTCTGAAAGTCCGTAATTTCCGGCAAATCCTCTTGCCATTCCCTGAAAAAATTATCGTCTTGAACAAATTGCAGACCGAAAAGAGTTTGTAATTCTTCTAATGTGACATTCTTAGCTTGAATTGTTTGAACCATAACGAAGTCCGGCTAATCTTATGGATGGATACGATTATAGCACAGAGATTTTCGTCAGATTAAACCCGCTAGCATTAGAATAATTCATCTCTCTCTTCTCTAACTCTGTGTCCTCTGCGCTCTCTGCGGTTAAAACATTCATAAACAATTATAAGATGCAGAAATTTCGCTCAATAAAATGCCGAGAATATTGCAGATATTCTGATGTAGTTAGGTGAAAGGTTTTTACCACTCTGTCTAGGCTAAATTCGCTGTAAGACATGGCTTAATATATTTGGGTGATTGGGCCTAGGGCCTAGGGCATGGGGCATGGGGCATGGGGTATACCAAAGAAACCGGGTTTTTCACTTTAGTTAAAGGCAGGGATGCAGTATTTTTGTAAAAAACCCGGTTTCTGACTACCCGTGAGTCCAGAACTACTAACTTCAAATTTTACTGCAACTGTTCGATTCTTTTACGCGCGTCTAGATACGCACTCGTTCTCCCTCCTTGTTTGTACAGTTCTGCTGCTTTTTGAAAGTCGGCAATTGCTTGGGGTTTGTCTTTGTTTTCGAGATGGGCTAACGCGCGATTGTAGTAGGCGTCGGCAAAGCCGGCATTGGCTTCGATCGCCCGCGTGTATGCTTGAATAGCGCTGGGCCCACGGGTTGAATCGACGCTGCTGATGAGTGTGCGGGCATTGCCGATGTTGAAGTACAATTCGGGAGTGTAGTTGGACTTGGAAGCAAGTGCTTTGTTGAAATCGGCGATCGCCTCCCAAGCATCTCCTTGATCTAACCGCGAAAGTCCGCGAAAATAATAGGCTTGGGCATCTTGAGGATTAGCGCTGGATATGGGGCCTTGAATTGCGGGAGTATTGTCTACTTTCAACTCGGATTTGTTCATTCCCGCCGCCACCAGTTTTGCGATAAAAGTATTGATCGGAACTGCTGCGTTAAATCCCGTTTTAATCGGTGCGACTTCGCCGGAACTGGTTTGCGCGAAACCGAATTCGCCTTGTCCGTGTAAGCCGATGACTCGGCCTTCGGAGTCGAAAACTGGCCCGCCACTCATACCACTCCAAGTTACGGCTTGATACCGCAATGTGTAACCTTCCGGGCGATTGCGTGGGCGGCTGGTAACGAGTCCGGGAGAGAGCTCTGGTTCTCTTTCTGCCCCAAAAAGTCCTCCGGTAGCGGGATAGCCGTAAACGAAGATTTGAGTGCCAATGACGGCTTGATCGGAATCGGCGATCGTCGCCACTGGATATTCTTCTGGACTTTCAAATTTGACTACGGCTAAATCCGCGTCGTTTTGGGCTGTTTGTAAGCGGGTGACGGAGGTTGCTGGATAGTTTTTGCCGATCGAAGTGCGAACCGTGTATTTGACGTCGGCTTTTTCTACTACATGGTTGACTGTTAAAACTGTGTAAGTTTTGCCGTTTTTGGCAATAATTACGCCGGAACCGTCTCCTAGGGAACTGTTAATTTGTACTGTCAGCGGGCCGGCAATGTTGGCGACTGCTTGGGGAGTTTTGGCGATCGCCGGTTGGCTGATGATTATGGTTAAGGCGGCGACGCTGGTTCCTGCTAGCACGCTGCTTAAGGTGTCGAAACGAGAAAAATTTATATTCATGGCTATTGCTAATTAGTTTTCGGGTAGGGGGAGTTGGCTGCGGGCGATCGACCTTATTCTGTCATTCTGAGTGAAACGAAGAATCTCAAAGATTTGCAACACCTTCGAGAGTGCGTAAGTCCCATTTCTGTTTTTGAGTCTATTATTGGGTTAACGTAGACTGCACAAGTTTTGTTCTTGTTGATAATTTTACTCGCTATTTTGTTCCCCGATTGTCTATCAGAATGTAGAGGACTCGCTGCACATCCTACTTTTCAAAACTTAACAATACATAACTCGAACTCGGTACTGACTTCTTCCTTTGTCATATTTCCCTGTGCTACTTGCATAACTAAATCGTAGACTTGTTCGTCCGTTAAATTCAAATAAAAGCGATTCAAGCGCAAAAAGGTATCTGTTACCGCAAAGGCCGATCGCTTGTTACCGTCTATAAACGGATGATTCATCGCTATATGGTACAGATAAGCAGCAGCTTGTTCGGCAATTGTCGGATGCAAAAATTGACCGCCGAAAGTTGCTTGCGGTTGAGCTAAAGCAGACTCTAACAAACCTTCGTCTCTGACACCNNAACAAACCTTCGTCTCTGACACCGGGAGTGCCACCAAATCTCTCTATCTGTCTGGCGTGAATACTTAAAACCATATTTTTAGTGATAAAATTAGGAGTTGGCAAGGCGACGGTAAACCTCCTTTCTTTCGCGTTCTGAATCTAGATATGCCTGCCATGCTTTGGCTTCTAGTTTTTGTTGTTCTTCTTCAGTCTTTAATGAGCGGACAAATTCAAGCACCTTTAGCAGCAAAGGTTCTGGTACTCGCTCGATTTCTTGGAGAAGCTGTTCTTTGGCGGTCATATTTCCTCCCAGTTATTTTACAACCATTTTATACCTATTCTAAAAAATCTTGCAACCGATAAATTGTACGGGACCATCTGTAGGGACACGGCAGTNNAACAAACCTTCGTCTCTGACACCAGGAGTGCCACCAAAGCTAGAGATTTGGTCGTCATGAAGTTCTAGCACTTCCTCTAAAGATATAAATTCAGGAGTTTGCAAGACGACGGTAAACCTCCTCTCGTTCTTTTTTAGATGCTAAATAGGCTTTCCAAACATCGCTTTTTTTGGTTTTAGCGCTGTGTTTTGTCTGTAAAGCGAGGAAAAACTCAAGCACTTCTTCCATTGCGGATTCTGGTAGTTGATCTAGTTCTTGGAGAATCTGTTCTTTTGTGGTCATGTTTCCTCCTAATTATCTTACAACCAGTTTACCACTTATCTCGCCTTCTTAGATGATGATTTGTCCTTGGGTGGGGGCGNNGGGGGCGGGTTTATGAGATTGTCCATTATTGGCAATTATTGGCAGGTGAACCCGCCCCTACGAGAATCATGGTTAATCTATCGGACTTGATATTATGTTTGATTTTCTGAAACCCATTGAACGATCGCCTCTGTCAATCCGTCTAAGGTATACTCTTTGGCTTCCACATCTAACTTACCCAATAAATTATAACAACTTTTGGAAGTTTCCGGCCCGATGGAGGCGATGCAAACATTTTTTAACCAATCCTGCGTTCTGGACAATTCTGGACTTTGTTCTATGAGCTTACAAAAATTTTGTACAGTTTTGGAACTGGCAAATGTTATAATATTCACCGCCCGGTTTTGCAGTGCTGCTAGGGCGATCGGGTCGATACTTTCGGGACAACAAGATTGATAGGCTGGTGCTTCGATTACTTGCGCTCCTTTGGCGGTGAATTCTTTGACTAAAACTTCTCTCCCACCGCTTTCTACTCTCGGAAATAATATCTTGCAGTTCGTAGGGGCGATGCCCCCGTGCTCGCCCTCCACGCCCTCCCAGGGGAAGTTTTCGACTAGGGAATCGGCGACAAAGTTGGGGGGAATAAAGTCTGGTTGCAAAGAGTGCGATCGCAAACTTTCGGCAGTTTTTTTGCCGACAACTGCGATTTTAATTCCGAACAAACTGCGGGCATCTTTCCCACTGGCTTCTAGTCTTTCAAATAAGTAGTCTACTGCGTTGGTGGAAGTCAGAATTAACCAGTGAAAGGTTGACAATTGGGCAATTGCACTGTCTAATGGTTCCCAGGTGGAAGGCGGGCCAATTACTAAGGCTGGCATTTCGATCACGCGGGCTCCTTGTTGCTGGAGGCGATCGCTAAATTGACCAGATTGAGAAGCTGCACGGGTGACTAAAATAGTTTTTCCGGCTAGTGGCAATTGGCTGTGATTAGGGGTGACATTTATATCGA
>DPLL01000289.1 GCA_003542015.1 Microcoleaceae cyanobacterium UBA9251
TTCTTGAAGAAACCGGGTTTTTGCAGCACCGGGAAAAATTCCCGATGCCCGATGGTGACAGAAACCTAGATAGATTCCTCTTTTCTGGTTGTCATGTCGCCCAACTTTTGGAACAAGCCCCACTCGACTTGTTCTTCCATGTCAGCTTCAACTCCAGCAAACACGTCGCGGAAGATTGTCCGAGAACCGTGCCAGATATGGCCGAAGAAGAACAGCAAAGCAAAGCAAGCGTGTCCAAAAGTGAACCAACCACGAGTAGAAGTACGGAAAACCCCGTCAGACTTCAAAGTTTCGCGATCGAATTCAAACACCTCACCCTTTTGGGCGGAGCGAGCATACTTCTTAACATCTAGAGGATTCTTAAACGTTTGACCGTTAAATTCGCCACCGTAGAAGCTGACTGTAACTCCGCTTTGTTCAAAGCTGTATTTGGATTCTGCACGGCGGAAGGGGATGTCAGCACGAACGACACCATCTTTGTCCGTCAAAATCACTGGGAAAGTTTCAAAGAAGTTCGGGAGACGGCGAACCGACAATACCCGACCTTCGCTGTCAGTAAATACTGGATGGCCCAGCCAGCCTTTAGCAATACCGTCGCCATTAACCATTGCGCCGGCGCGGAACAAACCACCTTTAGCTGGAGAGTTGCCCACGTAGTCGTAGAAAGCCAATTTTTCTGGAATTTGCTCGTAAGCTTCTTGGAAACTAGCGCCACCGGCTAAACTAGCTTGAGCTCGGCGATCGATTTCTTGTTGGAAATAGCCGCCGTCCCACTGATAGCGAGTCGGGCCAAAAAGTTCGATCGGAGTAGCAGCAGAACCGTACCACATCGTACCCGCCACCACAAAAGCTGCGAAGAACACAGCAGCGATACTGCTAGAAAGTACAGTTTCGATATTCCCCATCCGCAGGGCTTTATAAAGCCGTTCCGGTGGGCGCACGGTCAAGTGGAACAAACCAGCAATTACGCCGACTACACCCGCTGCAATGTGGTGAGCCACGATGCCACCCGGATTGAACGGATCGAAGCCTTCAGGGCCCCAAGCAGGTGCCACTGGTTGGACGTGACCAGTCAGGCCGTAGGGGTCAGAAACCCACATTCCAGGCCCGAAAAGTCCAGAGAGGTGAAATGCGCCGAAACCGAAGCACAGCAAGCCAGAGAGGAACAAGTGAATCCCAAACATTTTTGGCAAATCCAGGGCTGGTTCACCGGTGCGCGGGTCTCTGAAGAGTTCCAAGTCCCAAAATACCCAGTGCCAGACTGCTGCTAAAAACAGCAAGCCAGAGAGGACGATGTGGGCAACGGCGACGCCTTCAAAGGACCAGAATCCCGGATCAACGTTACCGGCGCCGGTAATGCTCCAACCACCCCAAGAACCTGTTACTCCTAAGCGAGTCATAAAGGGTAGTACGAACATCCCTTGACGCCACATCGGGTTCAGAACTGGGTCTGTGTGGTCAAAAATTGCTAGTTCGTAAAGGGCCATTGAGCCGGCCCAGCCTGCCACGAGGGCAGTGTGCATTAAGTGTACAGAAATCAATCGGCCTGGGTCATTTAAGACGACTGTGTGTACGCGATACCAGGGTAATCCCATTGACTGCGCTTCTCCAACGTGTAAGTGATGATGTCTATTTTGAGCCAAAAATCAGATTTTAAGTCCTCAGCAGTTACCTGCGGGGTTTAAATTCTGCTTTTTGTCTTCTGCTTTCTGCCTTCGAGGGTCGAGGCATAAAAATGAAAGTTATTTAAAGAAGTGTATCTAGTGTTAGAACCGATTGCAATATCTCGGCCTTACATTAGTTAGGGGTTGCCGATTTCACACCGGGCTGCGATCGTCCCAAGGCGCTCTATAACTTGCTCCGCATCAATGAATCTCGTGAGTACGACGTTGCCAATGTTTTTGGCGGGAGCGGTATGGTCTACAGGGGCTGTGGGTTTAACTTCTACCATGAGTACAGCCTCTTCTACCCGGTAGAGCCACATTCTTTCTTTTTGATCCCAGAGACAGAGGTCGAGTTGTGTAATGTCGGGCCGGCGTCTCCAGGTGGCGTAAGTCCACTCGCCGCCGACTCCCCAGACGCGCCCGACTATCCAGCCGTCGGATAAGAAAAAGTATTTCACTTGTGTACGCTTGAGATTTTGTTGTCTAACATAGCGCAAAATTGCCACAGTACGGAATTATTAAACCGCGAAGGCGCGAAGGCCACGAAGGAAGAGGAGAGAAGAGGAGTGAAGAGAATAGTAGTCCTGGACTCATTTAGATCTAATTCTATCATTCTGAGTGAAACGAAGCATCTCAAAGCTTTGCAGCAGCACAGTCCGTAACTCCTCTATCACTCTTTTCTAAATGTCTAGTTCTAACTGCTTCGCTTTAACTTCCATTTGTTTTTCGGCTGATTTCACCACTTCAAAACTCAGGCGAACTTCCAGCCTTATTTTCTTTTCTAAAATTTCCTTAATAGTAACAATTTGTATTTTATCGGAACTTTGACTCATATATTTGCTTTGATATATTCCTGCTGATTTAGCAGTTTTAATCATGTCCTTAGTTGGCTCTTTCAAACTGATAAAAATGCCAAGCGCCGCTTGTTCGAGGGTAATAGTTCCTTGTAAGTCGCGGATATCTCCTGATTTCACATTCCCTGACTTGACTTGCAGGATAATCTTTTCAGGTTCATCTTTGTCACCTTGAAAGTAAGCAAGGCCATCTATGCCTCGATCTGCACCTTTCTTGGCGTTAATAGTTGCCCTATTATTAGTATAGGTAAGCACAGCCCATTTTTCAAATTCTTTGCGAGTGCGATCGTCTTTTTTGTTGGCAAGGGCAACTGCTGCTTCCATATCTTTAGGAATGCCATTTAACTTAAGTTGCTCAAGTACACCTTTCCCAAAAGCATCCTCAAGGCGTTTGAGAATTAAACTAATACTTTGATAAGTAATGTCAATTCCTATCCATTGACGATTTAATCTTTGGGAAACTGCAACAGTTGTACCACATCCACAATAGGCATCTAAAACTACATCGCCTTCATTGCTACTGACTTTGATAATTCGTTCTAATAAAGCTTCAGGTTTTTGTGTGGGATAGCCAAGACGTTCTCTAGCTTGGGAATTTATAACTGGTATATTCCAAACATCATCAGCGGGTGTGCCGATTGAATCTTCGTCTGTCATTTGAGTAACTAATCTAGTCTTACCCTCAAATTCTACTTTGCTCTTTTTACCCTTCCATCTTTTTTGAGTACCTACTGATAAGTCTTCATAAAATGTATTGAATGTATTAGTTGACGAATCTTTAGAATAGAAAAATATGATATCGTGCATTCGCTGAAAATTATTCTGTTTAGCTGGCCAGCGTTTGTAGTGCCAGACAATTTCATTTCTAAATTGACCTCCCAAAGAGCAAAAAATGGCATCTAAAATTAATTTTAAATAATGGCTGGCTGTCGGTTCACAATGTAAATAAAAGCTACCAGTAGGTTTTAAGACTCGATGAATTTCAGCTCCTCGCAAAGTAATATGTACCAAATATGCTAATAAACTGCCTTTGCTTAAGACCTTTGTTAAACCAGCGATTAAATCAATACTTTGTGATGTAAATTTTCCTTGGTAATTTTCCAAGATTTCAGCTAAACCTTGATTGGCATAATCATCCCATGTCCAAGTGTCGATGAAGGCTTGTGCTTGTGCTTGGTCTTCCTTGCCAATGTTATTATAGATTTGGTTGTAGTTGCGTTTCGAGTTAAAAGGCGGGTCAATGTAGCACAAATCTACTGATTCGTCTTTGATGTGTCTGCGTAAGACTTCTAGATTGTCACCGTAAAATAGTTGATTTACCATTTTCGCTATTTCCTTTAAATGGCTGGTGTAACTGCTGCTGATGTCTGTACTTGACGACAAATTTTGAATTATACTATATAATGGTATCCAATAAACAAGCTCCCGGATTAATTACTTCCCAGACTCAAGACGGAATTAATCCTTCAATCTAAAATCTAAAATCTAAAACCTAAAATCGCTAGACTTAGCCATGACCGCACAAACCCCAGTACAATTCCAAGACAGTTTCGACATCATCGTAGTTGGTGCCGGCCACTCCGGCTGCGAAGCCGCCCTCGCCACTTCTCGCCTCGGTTGTCGCACTCTTTTACTCACCCTCAACCTCGACAAAATTGCGTGGCAACCATGCAATCCCGCTGTCGGCGGCCCGGCGAAAACTCAACTGACTAATGAAGTGGATGCGTTAGGTGGCGAAATTGGCAAAATGGCCGATCGCACTTACCTACAAAAACGCATCCTCAACTCTTCCAGAGGCCCCGCTGTGTGGGCACTGAGAGCCCAAACAGACAAGCGGGAATACGCCGCTGTGATGAACAATATTGTTGAAAACCAAGAGAATTTGACCATCCGGGAAGCGATGGTAACAGACTTAGTTTTGGGCAAAAATGAAGAAGTAATCGGAGTTGAAACATACTTCGGTGTCGCCTTTGAATGCAAAGCCGTAATTCTCACCACTGGCACTTTTTTAGGCGGCACAATTTGGGTGGGCAATAAGTCGATGCCGGCCGGACGCGCCGGAGAATTTGCCGCCGTTGGTTTGACGGAAACTCTCAATCGTTTGGGATTTGAAACTGGTAGGTTGAAAACTGGAACTCCGGCAAGAGTTGACAAACGTACTCTCGATTATACTAACCTGGAACCCCAGCCCGGAGATGCAGATGTTCGCTGGTTTAGTTTCGATCCAGAAGTTTGGGTTGAACGGGAACAAATGCCTTGTTATCTAACTCGAACTACGCCCGAAACTCATCAGTTAATTAGAGACAATTTGCACCTTTCTCCAGTCTACGGCGGCTGGGTTGATGCGAAGGGGCCGCGCTATTGTCCGAGTATTGAAGATAAGATTGTTCGGTTTGCAGATAAGGAAAGTCACCAGATTTTTATTGAACCGGAAGGTAGGGATATTCCTGAACTTTATATCCAAGGTTTTTCGACGGGTTTACCGGAAACTTTGCAATTGCAAATGCTGCGGACTCTTCCTGGTTTGGAAAAGTGCGAGATGATGCGTCCGGCTTATGCTGTGGAGTATGATTATTTGCCGGCGACTCAGTGTTTTCCCACGCTGATGACTAAGAGGATCGAAGGTCTATTTTGCGCGGGTCAGGTGAACGGTACGACTGGCTATGAGGAGGCGGCTGCACAGGGGATTGTGGCGGGGATTAATGCGGCTAGGTTTGCGAAAAATCAGGCAATGATTGTGTTTCCGCGCGAGCAAAGTTATATCGGGACTTTGATTGATGATTTGTGTACGAAGGATTTGCGGGAACCTTATCGGATGTTGACTTCGCGATCGGAATATCGGTTATTGTTGCGATCGGACAATGCTGACCAACGCTTGACTCCGCTCGGACGGGAAATTGGTTTGATTGGCGATCGGCGTTGGGAGTTGTTCGAGCGGAAACAAGCTAATATTGTAGCAGAGAAGAAACGCTTGTATGCGACGCGGGTGAAGGAGCACGAGGATCTTGGCAAGCAGATTTTTGCTGAGACTCAACAATCGATTAACGGTTCGATTACTCTAGCTGATTTGTTGCGTCGTCCTGGTTTTCATTATGTCGATTTGGAACGCTACAATTTAGGTGATTCTAGTCTGAAGTTGGCGGAGAAAGAAGGTGCAGAAATTGATATCAAATATTCTGGCTATCTGCAAAAACAGCAAAATCAAATTGATGAAATTGTGAGACATGAACGCCGACAATTGCCTGGGGATTTGGATTATATGGCGATTACAACTCTGTCGAAGGAGTCGCGGGAAAAGTTGACAAAAATCAGGCCGTTGACTATTGGACAAGCGTCGAGGATTGGTGGGGTGAATCCGGCTGATGTCAACGCTTTGTTGATTTTTCTGGAAGTGCGAAACCGCCAGCAGCCGGCTGGTGTGGGAAAATAAAATGCGTAGGCTGAGCGTAGTCGAAGC
>DPLL01000290.1 GCA_003542015.1 Microcoleaceae cyanobacterium UBA9251
GGTGCGCACTGCGCACCTTACGGCTACAAATAGTGTTGCAAAGCAGTTTTTGCATAAGTCCTGATTTGTTATTTGTTGTTGGGCATTTTTTGTCATCCTTTATTGGTTTTTTTTAGTTGCTCAAACAACTTCGCAACCTTTGTTAAATCTTTATCTCCTGGGGCTATTTCTACACCGCTAGAAAGGTCAACACCGCTAAAATTATTGTCTGACAAACTGGCGATCGCACTTAACACATTATCAGGTCTCAAACCGCCAGCCAGCAACCAAGGACAGCTTGGTCGAAACTCTGCTAACATCTGCCAATCGAGGGTTTTGCCAGTACCGCCGAGTTGTTCGGGATGATAAGCATCCAGCAGTAAAGTATCCACATGAGTAGCGTAAACAGCCGCAGTGTCTAAAGTTTCAGAAGTCTTGACTCTCAGGGCTTTGATCGTTTCAATTCCCGGCAAAAACTCCCGCAGTCGATCGCAATATTCCGCTGTTTCATCTCCGTGCAACTGCACGCCTGTTAAATTTGACTCTGCCACTACTTGACAGATATTATCTATTGTGCTATTAGCAAAAACACCAATGCGATCGACATTTTCGGGCAACTGCTCAACAATTAGCCGAATCGTTTCTGGGCTGACATAGCGGGGCGAAGCCGGCACGCAAATAAACCCCAAACTCTGGGCTCCCAAACGGGCGATCGCAATTCCTTGCTCTACTTTAGTGATGCCACAAATTTTAACCCGCACTCCTCCTCCTCATATTTAGTCCGGTTGAATAGTTATAATACTTTTGTTCGACCATGCCCTATACCCGAATCAGGAATCAGGAAT
The DNA here is from genome assembly GCA_003542015.1 of Microcoleaceae cyanobacterium UBA9251. GTDB lineage: Bacteria > Cyanobacteriota > Cyanobacteriia > Cyanobacteriales > Microcoleaceae > Microcoleus. The sequence goes on from DPLL01000290.1 coordinate 825, forward strand.
CAGTCCAATGGAATCAGTCCGATGGAATCAGTCCAATGGAATCAGTCCGATGGAAGGCACTCTATCCACAACAGAGAAGAACGAAGCAGCAGAAATGCCCAATTCCCTATCCCTCCGCTTCGCTTCGCCCAATTCCCCATGCCCCATGCCCAATTCCCTATGCCCCATGCCCCATGCCCCATGCCCCATGCCCTATGCCCGTACAGGATTTATCGGTAATTAACCGGACTTGATATCACTTCCCACTTTGTGTCAAAATATAAATGAATTGTTAACTATTAAAACAAATTGTAGTTTAAGGCGAAATGCTTCTTATAATTTTGAAACTCAAATTATCTGTCAAAACAGGAGAATAACAACGTGATTTGCTCTTCATTACTATTAGCAGTACAATCAACCACTCCCTCAACGCCAGAGTGGTCACCTATGGTAGCACTAACAATGATTTTGTGCAACTTACTGGCGATCGCGATCGGGTACTACGGCATCTCCAAGCAAAACCGAGGCAAAGGCCCAGCTTTACCCCTTGTCATGCCTGGAATGTTCAAAGGCTTTGGGATACCGGAATTGTTGGCAACAACCAGCCTGGGTCACTTGCTGGGGGCTGGAGTAATCTTAGGCTTAGGAAACGCCGGAGTTCTGTAAAAATAAGGAGAAGCGGAAGGAGAAGGGGAAGGTTCGATATAATAATAGAAACTCTTCCTTATTCTCCTTTTCCAGGAAAACTTCATGCAGACAGGTTGGCGAATCGGCTCTTTATTTGGCATCCCACTACTGATAGATTACTCGTGGTTTGTAATTTTAGCCCTAGCAACCAGCGAATATGCTAGCAGTTACGGCTCGTGGGGGCCTGCGCTCTCGTGGAGTGCGGGATTGGCAATAGCTTTGCTGCTGTTTGGTTCCGTACTGCTGCACGAATTGGGACACAGCTTAGTGGCAATGTCGCAAGGCATTAAAGTCAATTCTATTACCCTATTCTTATTTGGTGGAGTTGCATCGATCGAATCGGAATCAAAAACTCCCGGTCAAGCTTTTCAAGTAGCCATCGCCGGCCCTCTCGTCAGCTTCGGGATATTTTTAATCCTCGGTTTAGGCTCTCAAGTTCTGCCTCAGACCAATTTGCTAGGAATTGTAGCAGAAAGGGTAGCAGAAATCAATCTAGTTTTGGGAGTATTTAACTTAATTCCCGGTCTACCTTTGGACGGAGGACAGGTTTTAAAAGCAGCAATTTGGAAAATAACTGGCTCTCGATTTGCCGGGGTTCAGTGGGCGGCAAAAACCGGACAAGTGTTAGGTTGGTTGGCGGTTGCTTTCGGACTAACTTCATGCTTATTGGCGGGGGAGTACGGCGGTTTGTGGATTGCACTAATCGGCTGGTTTGCCATTCGCAATGCCACAGATTATAGTCGATTTACTTCCCTACAAGAAGCCTTGCTCAAAACCAAAGCGTGTGATGCCATGAGCCGCGAATTTAGAGTGGTAAATGCAGATTCTACCTTACGAGAATTTGCCGATAGATATTTGTTAGAAGTCAATCCGTTTCCATTTTACGTGGCCGCGGCCAACGGGCGAGATTTGGGCTTAGTGTCCATCGACGATATCCGCTTCACAGAACGCAGTCAGTGGCAAATTCAGACTCTGCACAACATTGTGAAACCGCTGGAAAAAACCAGCACAGTCTCAGAAAAAGCATCCCTGGCGGAAGTAATCAACACTATGGAATCGGGTCAATTACCCCGAATAATCGTCCTCTCGCCCATAGGTTCAGTAGTGGGTACGATCGATCGGGGCGACGTGGTTAAAGCTTTGTCAAAACACCTCAAACCCACAATTTCCGAAGCCGACATCAAGCGCAGCAAAGAAGAAAACAGCTATCCGCAGGGATTGCAATTAAGTGCGATCGCCAAAACCGCACAAGATTAGAATTGGGCATGGGTAATGGGGTAATGAGTAATGGGTAAGACGACTCAAATACTATAGCAATCCTAAATCATTNNGACTCCTGCAAGGATTGCTATAACTTGACTAATGTTGTCAGGGACTTACGCATAAACTCTATTGGTAGGGTGCGCCATGATCGCCCTACAAATAGCAGCAATTATTTTTTTTTCTGAGTCCTGGTTGTATAACTTTTAAGCGGTAAAATCTTTAGTCCTCTTAAGAGGAATTTAGCTATGAGACAGGAGTTTCAACCCCTGTCGGATTACTGGTTAATTCCAGAATTTCCAACCATTCCTCTTCCGACAGCGGCTGCACTTTCAAATCAATTTCAAAACAGCGACAAGCCGCCGCCATCAAAACATCAATTACAGTTTCAATCAAATCATTTCCCCCTTCAGATCGAGGTAAATTCACAGGAATTAACTGCTCACCAAAAACTTGAGAAAACAAATCAAAATCAGGCTGTAAACGCATAGAACCGTGCTGCAAAATAGCATCACCCCTGCGTAATTGGGCACTCCCAATTAACTTATAGCCATCAGGTGTAACTAAATCTGCACCCGTCGCAGTACCAAAACAATTCGGATTGTGAATATAACCCCTTCCCGCATCCCCGTAGTGCAAATCCAAACCCATTTCCCGCCAACCCTCAATCAAAAACTCGCAAATAGTCTGATAAGCTTTTAGACGATCGCCCGCAAGTCCCGACACCACCACCGCATAAGTTAAATCCCCCTGATGGAGAACCGCGCGCCCGCCGCTGGGACGTCGCACCAACTCCACAGGAATTCCCCCGAAAGAGAGATGCGGCCAAAAATCCGGGTATCGGCGCTGGTGATAGCCCAAAGAAATCGCCACCGGTGCCCAAGTATAAAATCGCAGAGTTGGCGGAATTTTGCCAGCCAGATGCTGTTCCAGCAGCCATTGGTCGATCGCCATCTGCACCGCCCCAGACGCTGACAGCAGCGGAATTAAACGCCAAACAGAATTAGCCATCAATCTCTATTCCTCAGTTTGTACTCAATAGTTGACAGAATGTTTTAGAATTAATAACAGTCTTCTGAATCCGTCTTGTAAGTTCGTGTAAATTTTACAGAGCCGCTGCTGTAAAAATAATTAGGAAAAATAATTGTAGAACCGTCACTAACCCCACCCTAAAGGGATGGGGCTTGCACCGAAGCCAAGCCATAGGTAGAAAGCAAGCGTAAGTAGGACTAGACACAGGCCCTTGAAACCTAATTAGGCAACTGGGAATGGCATCCCGAACAACGTAGCAGACGCCTCCCTAATCCGCTACCTCTTGGTTGCTGAATGTCGAAGGGAATTATACAGCTAGGCTTACCGCCAAACTTAGACTATGCAATTTGTTCCAGTAGTCGATTCAAACCAACGCCCGCTAATGCCAACAACATTTGCCAGAGCGGAGCATTGGATTAAGTCCGGGAAAGCAACACCATTCTTTCGTAAAGGGATTTTCTGTGTTCGCTTAAACGTTGAGCCTTCTAATCGTCATACACAAGCCGTAGCTGTTGGAATCGACCCGGGTTCTAAGCGCGAAGGGTACACGGTCAAATCCAAAGCTCATACTTACCTAAACCAACAGTTCCACGCTGTTGATTGGGTTAAAGATTCTGAGGAAGCCAGTACCAATGCTAGGCGTGCAAGGCGCAGTCGAAAAACACCATATCGGCCCAATCGCCAAAACCGAAAGCGGGGTGGTATTCCACCTAGTACCAAGGCACGATGGCAATTCAAGATTCGAGTGGTGAAGGTTTTCGCCACTATCTTCCCCATATCCGATATCGGAATTGAGGATGTTAAAGCGATTACAAAAAAAGGAGGCAAAAGATGGAACACCTCGTTTTCACCCTTGGAAGTTGGTAAACAATGGTGCTACTCCGAACTGGAAAAAATCGCTCCTGTTACCAAATTTGATGGTTATAACGATACCTATCTAACACGTCAAGAATTAGGTTTAAAAAAATCTAAGGCTAAGCTATCCAATGGATTTAACGCCCATTGTGTTGATTCTTGGGTGATGGCTTATCTGATGGTAGGTGGTGATTCTGGGCCGGAAAATACAGCGGTAAGGGAATGCAAGCCCATCCGTATTTACCGCAGGCAATTACACGTTTTCAATCCTGGTAAAGATGGATATCGCCGTCCTTATGGTGGTTCTATGTCCCAAGGATTAAAGCGTGGAGGAATTGTCAAACATCCCAAATATGGGAAATGCTACGTAGGTGGCGAGGATGTGCAAAAATCCCGCATTAGCCTACATAGCCTCGACACAGGAAAACGCCTGTGTCAAAATGCAAAGCCCGCGGATTGTAAGTTTCTAGCTTACAACTCGTGGAGAACTGTAAAGCCGTCCTTTTAGGACGGGGTTTCAAACCCAAAATTTCCGATGAGCAACAGTGTAATTGTCATTAACGACGAAAAATTTGAAACAGAAGTCTTGAAAGCAGAGCAACCAGTGCTGGCTTATTTTTGGGCGGGTTGGTGCGGGCCTTGTAAGCTAATCGCACCTTCAGTAGACTGGGTAGCGGCCAACTATAGTGGCCTCAAAGTAGTTAAAATGGAAATTGACCCCAATCCCACTACTGTCAAACAGTATAAAGTAGAAGGAGTGCCAGCTCTTAGACTGTTTAAAAATGCCGAAGTAGTGCTTTCCCACGAGGGAGCAATTACCAAACAAACTTTGATCAGTTTGTTAGACGCTCACTTATAAAATTTTGAAATGATTCGGGAGTTTCCAACTCCCAAATCAAAACTATAGCAATCGCAAATATTCTTTAAACATCTCTATTCTCTCCTCAATATTCCTCTCTTTCTCTGCGCCCTCTGCGCCCTCTGTGGTTAAAAACTCTTTCAAAAATCAAAAAAATAAACAATCCTCAGTCAATCCTCCCAAAAAAAGATTAACACTCCCAAAAACTTACAAAAAATATGCAATTTGCCAAACGATTAAAACCCCTAAATTTCAATGTATTTGCCGATATGGATCGGGCGAAAACTCTGGCTAAAGCAGCCGGAAAAGACATCATTGACTTGTCTCTGGGTTCTTCAGATTTGCCGGCGGCGGCTCATATTACAGATGCGATCGCGAATTCTTTGTCCGACTCCAAAACTCACGGCTATTTGCTGTTTAACGGGACCAAAACTTTTCGGGAAGCAGCAGCTATTTGGTACGAACAAAAATTTGGTATTTCAGTCAATCCAGAAACAGAAGTGCTGCCTTTAATTGGTTCCCAAGAAGGCACGGCGCATTTGCCTTTAGCTGTACTCAACCCCGGAGATTTTGCTTTATTGCTCGATCCGGGTTATCCTTCCCACGCGGGCGGTGTTTATTTGGCTGGGGGGCAAATTTATCCGATGCCGCTGTTAGCAGAAAATCAGTTTTTGCCAGTATTTGAAGATATTCCGCAAGCTGTTTTAGCTCAGTCGAAGATGATGGTTTTGAGTTATCCTCATAATCCAACAACTGCGATCGCACCTGTGGCTTTTTTTGAGAAAGCCGTGGCCTTTTGTCGGGAACATGGGCTGGTTTTAGTGCACGATTTCCCCTATGTGGATCTGGTGTTTGACGACGCTGTAGGGGCGGTGCCCCCGTGCCCGCCCTCTGATTCTGGTAACGAGGAGGAATATCGAAAATTGATGGCGCCGTCAATTTTTCAGGCCGATCGCGAGAAAAGCCTGTCGATCGAGTTTTTCACCCTGTCCAAGTCGTACAATATGGGAGGTTTTCGAGTCGGATATGCGATCGGCAATCCCGAAATCATCCAAGCACTGCGCCAGGTAAAAGCCGCTGTAGACTTCAATCAATACCAAGGAATCTTGAATGGAGCGATCGCAGCTTTAACAGGCCCTCAAGACACGGTTAAAACCAGTGTAGAAACCTTCCGAAAACGGCGAGATACCTTCATCCATGCCCTGCAAAACATTGGCTGGGAAGTGCCAATCCCCCCCGCTACAATGTACGTTTGGGCGAAACTCCCGGAACCTTGGGCTTTAGATTCTGTGAAATTTTGCACTCAGTTAGTAGAAAGTACAGGAGTTGCTGCTTCCCCCGGTGCCGGCTTCGGGAAATCGGGAGAAGGTTATGTGCGATTTGCGTTAGTTGAATCGCCGGAAATTTTGGCAGAAGCTGTTAGGAGAATTGCTGAGTTTCAAAGTTAATATCAAAATATATAGCAATCCTTGCAGGAGNNAAATGATTTAGGATTGCTATATTGCACCACTGTTAGCAACGGGCTTTCCGGCCTGTTCCACAATACATTAAGTTTCTTGTGGGGTTGGCCGGAAAGCCCGCCCTAAAAAGCTTAAAATCCCAAATCCCAAATTGTCAACTATACCCAAAGGAAGAGAAATTTAAACCCAGTCAGTGTCAAAATTAATATAGCGAAATGTTAACGAGAGACATCCTGAGAATTCCCACTCCCACTCACCCATTCTAAAAATCCTTGAAACGACTGCTGCCGCGGTAATGATTGCTCTGTAGTCGCGATCGCAAATCCCAAAAATACAGCACTCCCCAAAAGAGCCAGCAACGGGAAAAGCTTCCCAATCCCCAAATCGCGCTGAATGCGAGCTAGTGGCCTGCTCTCGCGCCGGAGCATCTTTCCCACCGTTAGCTGTTTTAGAGTAAAAGGATCGCGCACAAAATGGCCACTCCAGCTAATTACCATATGGGAATGACAGTGAGGACAAGTGAATAGTCCGCTTACCATCCCCACTGGGCCGACGGCGCTGGAACGGTGGCAAATCGGGCAAGTGACAGAATGAGTGTTATATGTGGGAGCGTTCATAACTGTTTTTCTTGGGTAAAAAACCAACAACCAATTGAGAGCCTGCGCTAGTTCTTAGGGCATAGACATCGATCGGCACATTTCCTTAATTCCTAGTTTACCCCTCAGAGCCGCCTGATCGGCTCTCACTCGGCCAGAAAATCTTCAAATTGCCAATCCCGTAAGGAGTGCAAGTCGGCACCACAGGTGAGATTGTATTGAAGAGGAGTAACGGTAATCCTGTTGTCGCGAATAGCTTGTACGTCCGTAGGAAGATCATGGGGTACGGCGGGCTCTGGGGTTTCTTCCACATCTTCTAACAATTCCCCAGCCAGCCAATAATAAGTTTTGCCGCGCGGATCGGTGCGCTTTTGAAATATATCGAAATAGCGGCGAATACCTTGACGGGCGATCGCAACTCCGGTAATTTCTGCTTGTTTAACCGCTGGTATATTCACATTTAACAGCATCGGTTTTGGCATTGGCACTTTTTCCAACTGTGAGAGCAAAGAGACAGCGAAATCCACGGCCGGCCCAAATTCCTGCGAAGTATAGCTCGCAAGGCTGAAAGCAATGCTGGGAATACCTTCCATCATACCTTCCATTGCCGCCGAAACAGTCCCTGAACAGAGGATATCCGTTCCTAAATTGGGGCCGTGATTAATGCCAGAAAGCACAAAATCTGGCGGTTTGTCAAGTAAAGCCCACAGAGCTAGTTTCACGCAGTCAGCGGGAGTACCGGAACAAGCCCAAGCTGTGACTGCTGGGTCAAAAATAGATTCGACAATTTCGGCGCGGATGGGTTGGTGGAGTGTCAGCCCGTGGCCCGTGGCCGAGCGTTCTCTGTCGGGACAAACTACGCTCACTTCGTGGCCGGCGGCGGCGAGAGCGTTGGCGAGGCTGCGGATGCCTTGTGCAAAGATGCCGTCGTCGTTGCTAATTAGAAGTTTCATGAAAAGTTTTGTAGGCCTGATCGCAATAGTAAACTAAATTCAAGTCTGGCGATCGCTCTCACCTCCAATTACCTATTACGAATTACCTATTACACAGCCTTCAATCTCAAATCTCAAATCTCAAATCTCAAATCAACAAGCCGATCGCTCCCAAATTGCGCTAAACTCAGCTTGGCTCAAACAGCCATCAATCTAAAATCTAAAATCTAAAATCTAAAATCAAAATGACTGTCCAGCTAAGCGACATTGAAACCCAACTAGAAACCCTGGGCCAAGAAGCCAAAAGTGCGATCGCAACCACCAATACCCTCGAACAACTCGAACAGTTGCGCGTCAATTACCTCGGCAAAAAAGGTCAACTATCTCAAATTTTAGGCATGATGGGCAAACTGCCGCCAGATCAGCGACCGAAACTAGGTGCGATCGCCAACACCGTCAAAGAAGCCCTACAAACCGACTTAGAAGACAAACGTACCGCCCTCCAAACCGCCCAAATCCAAGCCAAATTAGCCTCAGAAACCCTCGATGTCACCATGCCTGGGATTTTTCGCCCCCAAGGCAGAATACACCCCTTAAACAGCGTCATAGACCGCGCTTTGGATATCTTTGTCGGCCTCGGCTACACCGTAGCCAACGGCCCGGAAATGGAAACAGACTATTACAATTTTGAGGCATTGAACACCCCGCCAGACCACCCAGCGCGGGATATGCAAGATACCTTTTATCTCCCAGGCGGAAACCTGCTGCGAACTCAAACATCCTCAGTGCAAATTCGCTACATGGAACAGCACAAACCGCCGATTCGGATTGTCTCTCCCGGCCGCGTTTACCGCCGCGATACCGTCGATGCTACTCACGCCGCAGTCTTCCACCAAATAGAACTTTTGGCCATAGATGAAGGCCTGACATTTACTGACTTGAAAGGCACAATTAAAGAGTTTTTGCG
>DPLL01000308.1:0-4397 GCA_003542015.1 Microcoleaceae cyanobacterium UBA9251
TCAGCTAGACTCTGCTGTGGGCTTGCCTTGGAAGATTCGTAATACCAGGGATGCTCATGTTTGACGAATGCCACTAAACGCTTGTGTAGATCAATTGCAGAAGGGATCTTTACACTTTGATCCGTCTCCCTGATTTTCAATGTTTCAAGGATGATTGAATTTGCCCAGTTGTAAGCGTGTCTTGCTACTGGGCAATGCTGTCGAAATCTTGTCACCTGTTTGTTGTTAGGTTTTAATTCCGTCTTGAAACTAAGTAACATTTGCTTTTGCCTCATTTCTGCCTTACTGTTATTGTATGCGGAATTAATGCGGAACAACAAAATGCCTAGAAAAAAGATTTACAGCGAGCCTAAGCGTAAAGTCAACCTAAGCCTGACCGAGACTGCTACTAAGTGGCTAGAGGAAAAACGAGTTCAGCTTACCGCAAGCAGTCTTAGTGACGTTATCGAGAGACTTGCTAGAGAGCTACCCAACAATGCCATCAATGGGTAACTTTGTCCAATAATCACGTTACAGCTTTCAACCCTTGTCGATTTTCCCGATCAATCTTCCTCTATGGGTAAACCGGCGCGCACTTTACCTTTCCCGAAGTAGCGGCCAAATTGTAGTTCGTACACTTCGTCTTCGTCTTGCGTCTCTACTTCGATGTCAGAACGGGGGTAACTGACACACAGCAACGCATAACCCTGTTTTTGCAGTTCGAGAGAGAGTCCCATTGCTTCTGGTTGGTGCAGTTCGCCTGATATCACGCGCACCGCACAGGCGGTACAGGCACCGTTGCGACAGGAGAAGGGTAACACTAATCCTTGGTTTTCGGCGTTTTGGAGGATGTAGCGGTTTTCGGGTACTCGCACCGTGTGGCGCGATCCAGTTTGTCTGTTGTGAATTGTAATTGTATAAGAGCGAGTCATGGGATTTTAGATTTTAGATTTTAGATTTTAGATTACTTTTGGGGGTGAAATCCTTGTTGGGAATGGGTTTGAGCCAAGACTAGGCCCTGCGATCGCTCGATTTTTCCAGCCCGTTTGACACCCTACTCATATTAAACAGTAAATTTATGCCGTTAGGCCTTCCCAAATCAGAATTGTTCTGCTAAGATAGTTGAGCTGTGGCTAAAAAGACCAAATTCAAATTTGGAGAGGTGGCCGAGCGGTTGAAGGCGCACGCCTGGAAAGTGTGTTTAGGGCAACTTAACGAGGGTTCGAATCCCTCCCTCTCCGTTGAATCTTGTTCTACAAGCTTTGCTACAAAACGACTTAGTTAAATATTTAACTAAGTCGTTTGTTTTTGGTATAGACGCTGGGTTGACATACTCACCGCCCTAAAAACTGCGGTGGTTGCGATCGCTTGTCGAAGTATGATTCTTGACACTTCCGAAAGGCGAAGCTAGCGAAAGTAGTCTGACTCTCCTGANNGCAAGTCTTTGCGCTTCGTCTAAGGGTACAACCAATAGTCCGGCTGGGGTTTCAACCCCAGCCTCAAAGCTAAAGTCGTCTCAAGACGACTAATACTAAATCTAGCTTAAATACTCCTTTTATCTGTTAGTCTCGCGTTGTGTGGAATAAAGTTTTTGTAATTGCGGTTTCCACCGCCGAATGTTCGAGACTTGACTTCTAAAGTTGATTGACTATGAGCATTTTTTCAAATACCGAACCCAAAGCAGCCGCATAAGCACGACTATCCAGAAACCTCGGTTGCTGCTGCATCTTTTGCTCGATTTCATCGCGCTTTTCCTTTCGCAATTGGGCATTAATTCCGAGTGCGACACTCAACTTAATATAAGACTCTTCGCTGTCAGCAATTAAATCAAACAACTGGATATCTCTCAGGATTGCCGCCCCTTGTCGGGAACGCAAATTATTGCCCTCTCTCACCACAGTCGGTAATCCAACTTCTAACGGATCTACCGTCGAATTTGCACCGGCGTAGGGATAGGAATCTAGATAGACATCAGCCAGTTTTAACACTGCTTTTACATCCTCGCGGTTCGCCAGGGTATTTAATAATATTAAACGGTTGCGAGCGATACCGTACTTATTAAGTATAGCATACATTTTATGGATCAAGGGCTGTTTGACGTAATCACCAGACCAGGTATTGCCGAAGGGATATAAAACTAGGACAGAATTCGGCACGGCTGCGATAATCTTTGCCCAAGTTGCCCTGAGTTCGGGAATAATCTTGAATGTATTAGCGCCGGAGATAAATACAACTGCTGTTTCGGAAATTCCTAAGCTTTTTCGATCAAACTTAATACTTGCTTCTGCTTTTTGGATGCTATAATTGAAGCAGAATCCTGTCCCGTCAAGCATTACTAACTGTTCGCTATATTGTGATTGTGCTGCTTGTAAAGGTTCGGTCAAATTGCCGGAAATGTAATAATCTATGTTGCGGATGCCTGTAGTTACAGGAGATGCAAAATACGTGGTCTGTAATCGCGCTAGGCGGTGCAAAGCTAGTAAAATGATGTTTTGAGCTGCATTGGTGACGATCGACCCTACAAACAAAATATCCAGGTCATCGGCGCGAATTATCTCGACTTGACTGCTAAGTTCCTGCGGCAACTTCACCAGTTTGTCGGCCCGACTTTGACAGTATATATCCAAAGGGCGATCGCTCGCATTGAGGACATATAAAATAATCTCAAATTTCTCTCTGTCTAAATGCTCAAAAGCCGGGATAGTCGTAAAAGTTTCTGAAATGGGCGCGAAACTTGATTTGAGAATGCCAAGGCGAATTTTGCCTCTGTTAGCGGGGCGTTTTTCAAAGCTGAAGTCAATCTGATGTCCCCTGGCTTTTAGGATAAATTCGAGAATATCCGATCGCTTGGTATAGACATCTTTCAAGTTAGTTGTGCTAAAATAGAGAGGGACAAAGTTAACGGTGTCTGCAAAGATAAGCGCCAGATTTTGCCAAATCTCGGAGTCGGGATTGCTGAAAACGCGACTATGAACTAAGTCAACTAATTGCTGCATATAGCTGCAATAGTTTTCGACTTCTCCAACTTCTTGAAAGTAACTGGGGAAGTACAGCATAAACTCCAGCAAATCGTTGAAAAACCACTGGGGAACAGCAGTTCTGCCATACTGTAACGGCAATTGATCTGCCCGCCGATACAGCATCGCTGCTAGCAAATATTGGATAGCTTCGGGGGCTTCAAATCCTTTAGCAACGTATTTAGATAACTCCTCAACTTCCCGCTGTTCGACATCAGTCAGTGGTTCGTCTCTCATGCCGCTTGCTAATAGCATTTTCTGGGCTTTTCCCGCATAGCCCGAATAGCTATTTTGGAGTTTATCTGGTGGTGCGGATAGCCAAAATGCTGCTAGTTTATGGCGCGCTTGACGCAAATCTGTTAAGGCAGATTCATGGGATGTGCTATGATATTGATGAATACAACCGGACAGCCAAGTCAGAAATTGAGGTGATTCTAAATTGAGCTGAACTTTGATAGTTTCCTGATGCAGTCGGAGAGATAAACGCTCTAGGGTTCCGCCATTTCGTGGCAAGGATAAGCTCGAAAATGGACTCGGCAAGTCGGCGGCTAAATCTAGCTGATTTAGCATTTCAAAACATCCGCCCGATGTCAGATTGAGAATTTGAATTAGGGGATGGCTGAGGTGCAAGCTGCTCAGCATTTGAGGGTTGTAAACTGACATCAAAGTATTTTTGATATCTTGTTCTTCTTTGTCTGAGGATTTCAGAGGGAGATTGAGCTTGGTTTTTAATAATTCTAACACTTTGCCGGGAGATGTTAGCAAAGTATTCAAATTCACGAGCAGACATTGATTGTTATGGCTTTTATAAAATTCTAAGATGTGGCGATTATAAAATTTCCATATCTTTAAGCAAGATTCTGGGTTTTGTGAGAAAAATGGGAGGTTCAACCGCAGGATTGAATCGGTGACATCCCAAGGATAGCGGTAGACGAATAGATAGCAAGCATTGGGGATGATTTGATTCCAGAAATCTAACATTAAACTGGTGCGTGGATCTTTCCAACCCCAAAGTTCTGAGTGGTTGGAGCGAGATTTGACTAATTGCTTTGCAGGCTCTATATTGGTGTTAAGTTTTTGCGAGTCTAGCTGTTCGCTTTCTGTCCAACCCCAATCGGGAAAACCTGTTTCGTCTGACTGAGAGCAAGTTTGCAAAACTGTTCGTTGAAATTCTACAAAATCAATGTCTTCAAAGTAACCTTTGGGATTCCAATAGTTTCCTCTCAGGAGATTGTCTCCTAAGTCAAGGCCTATTTTTTGTAGAAATGCCGCAGTCAGAGAAGTTCCTGATCTGTGCATTCCAGTAATAATTAGCACGGGAGAATTTGTGCCGCTGTTTAGCATTTGTTGGCTCATTATTTAGGATTAAATAGGACTTATACCAATTTTTTATGAAGCTGC
>DPLL01000308.1:4418-4554 GCA_003542015.1 Microcoleaceae cyanobacterium UBA9251
TTCGACACTTCGACACTTCGACTACGCTCAGTGCGCCGCTTCGCTCAGTGCGCCGCTTCGCTCAACCACCGGGGTTTTTTCGAGAGTGCCCATAGGTGTCAACAATCGCCTGGAAGCCTTGAGAAATCTCGTTTTT
>DPLL01000309.1 GCA_003542015.1 Microcoleaceae cyanobacterium UBA9251
TCAACCCCTACTCCCCTTCTTAAGGGGGATTTAGGGGGATCTAGACTTAGATACAAACGAGAGATACAGAGGGTTTCAGTCTCAAACAGTATCCTTCATTGCATTAGAATCCCGTTCTTGCCGCCACCGAGATTCGGCTTCTGCGTAACGCTGGCGGGCTGTGGTGATTTCCTCCTCGTAATGCTTGATTTTGTTGCCGTATTTGTGGTTCAACCACTGAATATCGTGGGCGAGAATTTCCTTCAATTTTTGTTCTTGGACTTCCACCCATTCATTTTTTAACTGGGCCATTTGTTCCGGTGAATAAGTACCAGCGGGCGGTTCATACTGTTCGGCAATTTGAGCAACATCGGCTTTAAACTTAAAGTAACGCTGTTCTCGTTTTTCGTCCTGTTCTTTTTCAATTTGATGTTTTTCTTTCTCGTACCACCCGATTTGAAAGTCAGCTTCTACCATGTCCCAATTCTTCAATCGCCCGCTGGGATCGCCTTCGCTGACAAATTTAGAGCGACGCAGGTTTAAGGCTTGCTCATAGGCGAGTTCTCGCTGTTTCAGAGCAACTTCTTCGTCGATTCCGGCAATCTGATTTGCCTCCAATTCGGTGATTTCTTGGGGGAGGCTGCTTTCGTATTGTCCGATTAGGGCACGGGCGTGAATCGGCATTTCAAAGGCGTCGTTTTGCAGTGATGCTGCTCCCCATAACATTACTACGGGTAGGCTGGCTGCGATCGCATTTAAGACAATTCCCCCCGGTAATCCCAACCCGATCACAATCCCCAGAGACATCGCATATTCGGTGCCGCTCAATCCCAGCGCCAACCCGACATCGCTAAAGGGTAGTTTGTTCAAATATTGACCTTCTACTTTCAGGACTAAGGCGGTTTGAGATTGGTAAAAAATTGTGCCCAATTCATTGTTGGGCGGGTCAGCTTGTTTTTGTTTTTCGATGTCTTTCAAGGCTTGCTGAGTGCTACTTTTCTTGCGATGATGTTCCATCACTTTCATCACTTTTTTGTCCGCCACCACCCCCGCAGCGCCGCCGATGAACAAACTCGCTGGAATGCTCATACTTCCCAAGCGAGAAGTCAGTATTTGCGCTCCCGCACTGAAGGTAACTGCGCTCATTATTCCTACCGCAATATTGACTATTTTCTTGGTTTCAGGGTTGGGGTTGCGCCTCGCTAAAGGTGTTAAATCGTTAATCCGTGTTTTGGCTTTTTCTCCTTCTGCATATCGTTTTTCCCGCTGACTCATTTGGGATTTGATTTGTTCGAGGAGTAGGGCTGTTAATTCTTGGTGCAGGTATTGCCATGCTACGATGCTGGCGGTAGAGTTATGGTAATTGGTGGTGGAGTTCATGGGTTTTATCTCGTTGTTTTTGGGCTTGATAAGATAGTGTCGCTGGGGGTTGAAGGTTTAGGCAGGATTAGGGGAAAAAAGTTCGGCAGCGGATTTTGTAACGGATTTAACGGATGTAACTGAACTGCTTTTACTGTTGTTGTAGATACAGGAAATCCTAGGTTCGTAGTCAGGACTTTAGTCCTCACAAGAAGGAATAAAGTCCTTATTACCAACCCAATTAATTTGATTTAGGTGTCATTTTTCTGGCTTTGGTGAAGGCTGCATCTATGCAGGGATTCATCGATCGCCTCACTGCATCTTCGTCTTTGCTTTCATCTAAAACGCAGACACTCTCTTTGCTGCTCAACTCGTTAGTCAAGTTTTCGTATAATTGACCTTGCGGCACGATAAATGAGATGACTACTCCCTGTTTTTCGATGTCGTCAACGAGGGTTTTGACTCGACTAAAATCTATACCATGCTCCCCTTGACGCGGCTCAAAGTCGTTTGCTACAATGGTGAGGATGCCTGGATTTTTTTGGGTTTGATGTTGTTGTTGAATTGCACTTTGACTGCGTTCTAACAAGGCTGTTAGAGAGGTTCCGGGTTGTTTGTTGGTAATCGCCCGCCCGTTGTGTTGACATTCCCCCATTAGCGTTAAACTGTTAGAAATCGAGATGGTTTTGGTGACGACGGCGCGATCGGCAAACGGAATGCTGACAGCGGTATCTCCCGGTTTATAATGTTGGCTGCTGATTTGACAGTGCAATTGTCGCTGCAATGTGTAGCGATCGGCAGAGGAGGAGTTATCGTCAGCGCGGTAGTGTACAATGGGTTGAGTGGCGAGTTCTGGGTAAATGAATGCTCCAAGGGCGATCGTGCTGACACCCACAGCAGCTACAATTGCAGGAGACTTGTACCAAGCTTTCTCCGATTCAGTTGTATAATTAATCATCATAGGGGCTTCTCCACTGCGCTTTTGAAGAGATGTCGCAGGATTCACCCACTTTATGCAAAGCCCAAAATAAATTAGATCAAACCTATCAAATCCTATTGATAGCACAGGATTTGATAGGAAGCGAATTCTATTAGCCAGGATTTGGGAAAGCGCGGTTTCTACAATTTGTCGATCGCCCTTTTAGCCTTGTCACTCAGATTTTTTACCGCATCTTTCACATCTTCTGCTGCGTGGCGGGCGGCAGCTTCGGCTTGTTTTGCTTGGCCTTCAACCTGGTCTTTTTTGCTACCAGTGATATTCCCGACTATTTCCTGAACCTTACCTTCTACATTTTTGCCGATCGCCTTCGCTCTGTCTTCTGTACTCATGACACACTCCGCTCAGCAATTTAAGGTTGCTACCATTATACAATTAACTCCCTGGCAATTGTGTTTTAATTCATATTAATTAATATTCTGGTTTAAGTCTCTCTCCCTGTGGCAAAAATTAAGTAGTAATACTCACACTTGCCAACTACTTCAAACTTGCCGCAGCAACTTTAACTGGTGCCAGTAATTCTAAGGGTAAATGCAGCATATTAAGGGCGGTACTTTGCATTCCTTTTCTTTCATTCCTTTCGAGATCTGGG
This sequence comes from Microcoleaceae cyanobacterium UBA9251, assembly GCA_003542015.1. GTDB lineage: Bacteria > Cyanobacteriota > Cyanobacteriia > Cyanobacteriales > Microcoleaceae > Microcoleus. The sequence goes on from DPLL01000309.1 coordinate 2,928, forward strand.
CCGTGATAATCGCTGCCACCTGTTACCAACAAACCGTAATCAAGACACAATTTCTTCAATTTTTCGATTTGGCTGGAACTGTGGCTGGGATGGTATACTTCAACTCCCATTAAACCAGCATCTACTAATTCTTTTAATACTTCCTCAACAACTCCGCCGCGAAATAAATAAGGGTGAGCCCAGACTGGTACTGCGCCACAACTTCGCAATAAATCAATGCCTTCGGCGATCGAGAATTTATCGTAATGAACGTAAGCTGGGCCGTCATCTCCCAGCCACCTATCGAAGGCTTCCCGCGATGATTTGGCGTAACCTGCTGTTACCAATGCAGAGGCAATATGAGGCCTTCCCGGTGCCATTCCTGGGGAGGTTTTTGGCAGTTCGATCGGGTATCCTATTGCTGCTAATTTGTCCACCATTTCCTGCGATCGGCGAAATCTTCCTTCCAGGCGATCGTTCAAAGGATTTCGCAACTTATTTCCATCGGGATAAAAACCTAAAATATGCAGCGATCGACCATTATGAACTGTACTGAGTTCGAGCCCAGGCACTATTTCTATATTGTACAAGCCAGCGGCGGCGAAGGCTTCGTCCCAGCCGGAGATAGTATCATGATCCGTGACGGCTAAAGCCTGAACTCCTGACGCAGCAGCGGCGGCTACCAGTTCAGTAGGGGTGAGAGTACCGTCGGAATAAGTTGTGTGACAGTGAAGTTCTAGCATTTTGAAGAAGGGAGAAGGAAGAGGGAAGAGGGAAGAGGGCATTGGTGTCAACTTAACATTAAACTCAGTCAGAGACTGCTG
>DPLL01000306.1 GCA_003542015.1 Microcoleaceae cyanobacterium UBA9251
AAACCCATATTTCTCAAGGGTTTTAGTCTTAAGTTGACACCAATGGGCATTGCCGTGTCCCTACAGGGATTGAGGATTGAGTCAACTCTGTTCAAACAGTAGCTAAGCGCGATCGAATTTGAGTATCCGTATATTCCGGCGTCCAGCCTTCGGTGCTGGTAAAATATCGCACAGCTTTAATTTTCCGTGTTCCTGTCAAATAAAACCAGTGTTCTGTATTCGCCGGTACGTTGATAAATTCTTCAGGCTGTACTGTGACTTCTACTTGACTACCGTCTGGGCGCACAAAACCGAAAATTCCCTCTCCTGCTACGATATAGCGGACTTCATCGTCAGCGTGAATGTGACACTTGTCGAATTTGGACAGCAGAGCATCGAGGTTGGGAATGTCTGGGTGCAGTACAATTAAGTCTCGCGACTGATAGCCTGCGGTTTCCTTGAGTTGTTGAAAGTAGCTGTCGAGGGCTTGCAGGACTTGTTCTTTTTGATTGTCGTCGATCGCATCTTTAGCCAGCAATTCCCGAATTTCTGGGTTGTCACCCACGGGCCAACTGTTGAGTTGAATGTTCAAAGGAGCAAGTTCGCGGGCTATATCGCTCAGTTGAGTGTAGGTGGTACCGTTTTCGAGTCGCAGGATAGCCATTTTTGCACGTTCCTATTTTTGATAAACAGACACAGGGAAAGATGCTTGTCGATCGCGTCTGTACAAGGAGTACAATTTTAACTTGAATATGAACAGGCAAGATGCCTGTTCCACAATAGTTCAATATTTGTCACAATAGGATTGATAAGTCAGGCGCCAGCTAGCAGTCGCAGCGAGCGGCAATACTGATGTTTTAGATGTAACTTTTGCAACAACTATGCCGACTTATACTGGAATTTCTAGCGAAGCTTTTCAGCATCCCCTCGATCGCCAAGCCGAAGCAGCATTACGCAGCGTACCTGGATTTGACTTAATTGCCAGCAAATTTGTAGAATTTGTCTACGAACGGCCACAATTCATTTACCTAATGGGAAATAGCATCCAAGTCGGGCCGCGCCAATATGCCAGCATTTATCACATTTTTCGGGAATGCGTCCAGGCTTTAGATGTTTTTCCAGAACCCGGTTTGTTTGTTTCTCAAAATCCCTCAGTCAACAGCTATGCCCTGGGAAAAAACCAGCCTTATGTAGTATTAAATACTGGTCTTTTAGACCTATTGGATGAGCCAGAAATTCGGGTAGTGCTGGCTCACGAGTTGGGACACATTAAATGTGGTCATCCAACTTTAAATCAAATGGCGATGTGGGCGATGAGCGTTGCTTCGACGATTGGCGAGATGACTTTTGGTTTGGGAAATATGGTCAGCAGCGGTTTAATTTACGCTTTTTACGAGTGGCGGCGCAAGGCGGAATTATCCGCAGATCGGGCGGCTTTGTTAGTGACAGATGATTTGAATAGTGTGATCAAAACGATGATGAAACTTGCGGGAGTTAGTAGTAAATATGCTAGTGAATGCAGTTTGCAAGAGTTTATCCGCCAGTCTGATAATTATCAAGAGCTCGATCGCGACAACCTCAATCAAGTGTATAAATTTTTACTGTATAACGGCGGTTCTGGCGCGATGCTGAGTCACCCGTTTCCGGTGGAACGTCTGCGGTATTTGCGAGACTGGGAAAGTTCCGAGGAATATCGCCAAATCAAGCTGGGGAACTACAAACGGGCGGTATCTGAGGGTGCTGTTGATGTGAAGTCTCAAACACCTAACAGCGAAGCGGAGGCGTTGCGGCGTCAGATTGAAGAGTTGCAGCGGGAGATCGATCGGCGTAAATCGCGCTGAATGGTCGTTCCAATGCGTAGGGGCAATCCCCCCGTGGTTGCCCCGATCGATCTGAATGGTCGTTCCAATGCGTAGGGGCAATCCCCCCGTGGTTGCCCTCCGATCGAGATTATTTGGGAAATTTAGCGGATTTGTGGCAGGGAGAAAGGTAAAAGGAAGGTGGGCAAGAGAGGGACTTACTCGCAACTCGCCTCCAATCTAAAAACTGTCCTCTCCTTTCTGAAATCTGTTTCCTAGGAAGTGTAGTTTAAATGAAGATAAGGTTATAACTCAACCGGGCTAAGTAACAAATGATTATTGATAAAGCAATGAATACTAACAACTCAACCTCTAAATTTTTCGGTAATGTGGGCAAAGTTGCGATCGCCCTAACTCTGGTAGCCGCCGGTATGGCCTTTACAAATCCTGCTAGAGACAAATACCTAACTTATGCTTCCGGCGTACTCCAAAACGAGCTGGAAAACACTGTGTGTAAAGATTCTCGCGTGCCGAAAGCTTTGAGCGGTGTTACAGATACTTTGATCGGCAGTTGCAAGAATTTACTGAATTCGCAGCGGGACACGATCGAACGCTTGCTCGACAATACAACCCAGCGTCAGAATTTTGGTGTTGCCAGTATTTACACCACTGAATTAGGCCAAAAAAGCTATCAAACTGTTGGAGTTTTTGGTAACTTTGTTACCCTACCGCCTGCTGCGAAAGAAGCTCAAAAATCAGATTAAATTAAGTTCAATTGTCGAAACCGGGTTTTGCAGAAAGCCCGGTTTTTACTTAAATAATTTTATGTAAGTAAATCTCCATAAATTCCGCTATCGACACCGCACATTTTTGATCGCTCTCGCTCTTCTCAAAAAATGTTAAATTTTATTAAAAATCCCAACTAATTCTGTCACTTAACATTAAGATTAGCAAGATAATTTTTTATGTCTGACAAATAAGCAGATGGCAATGCAATTAAGTAAGGGTGAGAGATTTAATATCTCTAAAGAAGCGCCCGGTTTAAAAAAAATGGCGATCGCCCTCGGTTGGCAGGTGACAGAAGCAGGAAAAAGCTACGAGATTGATGTCTCTGCGTTTATGCTAGGTGCTGACGGCAAAATACCTAATGACGAATATTTGATATTTTACAATAATCTGCAATCCTATGACAGTTCGGTACTGCAATCGATTCCTGACCAAAACAACCGAGGTCAAGAGAATAAGACTATTTACGGCGTTATCTTAGAAAGAGTTAATCCTGAAATTGAAGAAATAACTTTTGTTGTCACTATTCACGAAGCAGATAAAATTAATGCAAATTTTAGCAATATCAGAAATAGTTTTATCAAAATTTGCAATTTGGATACAGGAACCGAACTTGTGCGGTATGAATTAACAGAGAATTTTTCGCGAGAGACTGCTGTAGAATTTGGTCGTTTGTATAGAAAGAATGGAGAGTGGAGATTTCAGGCGGTAGGAGAAGGATATCAGGCAGGATTGCAGAGTTTTGTTGACAAGTATTGCAGCTAAATTTGATTCGGACTTGTATGATGTTAAATTTTGAACAGGCAGGATGCCTGTTCCACAAGAATTATGCCAGATGTCTAATAGAGGACAAAATCTGCTGGTAAGCATCAATAGTTTGTTGGGCGATCGCCTCCCAATTATAATGCTTTTTGGCATACTCTTTGCCATTCAATCCCCGCCGCTTGCGCTCTTCTGGATCGAGAAGTGCTGATTTGATCAAAGATGCGATCGCCCCTACTTCCAAAGGCCCCACCCAACCAGCTTCTGCTTTTTGTATATCTTCAGCGATGTGAATGCGATCGGAAATTGCCACAGGTACACCGGCGGCCATTGCTTCTGCTACAGCAATACCAAAGTTTTCGTAATAGGAAGGCAATACAAATAAGTCAGCATTTGTCAATAGTTCATTTTTTAAATCCCCGCCCACAAACCCAGTGATTGTTGTATATTTTGCCAAACTTGAATTCTGTATTTTTAATTTTATGCCTGTTTCATAATCAGCATCTTGGGGATTTGAACCAGCTAAAATAAACTGAAACTCTATTCCCGCGCCTAAAATACTTTCTAATGCTGGAATTAGCAAATCAAGCCCTTTTTTAGGTTCAATTCGCGACATAAATAAGATGATTGGCACTTGAGATTCTCGCAATCTCTTAGGAAAAAAACCTGCTTTCACCCCCAATGGAATCACCAAATCCCGTGGCACAGACATCTTGCTTGTGCTACCCAAACCAAATCTTTCTGAGATTTTAGCCTCTTCTTTACTTGTGAAATGAATTGCGGCGGCCCCTGCTAAATTAGGACGTTCTAAAACAGTACCATAAATCTGTTTTAACAGCTTTTTTTTCTGCAAATCAGCCGGATCGAGCATACCGCAGGGACGGATAATATAGGGCAAATTATGCCCTCTGGCAATAGTAGCAGCGAGGGTAGTTACTGGTGAGAAAAGAGCGTGAATGTGAGCGAGATCAAATTGCCCTGCATTTGCATTTAACCATTGCAATAACGAGAGTGAAAACTTATATCTGCGGAAGGGATAACAGCGGAAATAAATAATCTGATAGCCGTTTTGTTTTATTGGTTGATTTAGAGGCACATCTAAGGGAAGTTGACCGATATCTCCGTTAGAATTTGTGGTGATAATTGTCACATCAATGTTTTTGGAAGCGAGGGCGGCTGAAAGTCCGAGTACCATTTGACTCGGCCCGCCGTAGACGAGGGAAATTGAGGGGATAATTTGGAGAATTCGCATTGTTAGCACTTTTTGTTATACGTAATACCAGTTTTTTATGAGGCTGCATAGAATCTGATCCCCCCTAACCCCCCTTAATAAGGGGGGAACAAGATTCTGCTCAAAGTCACCCTTATTAAGGGGGATTTAGGGGTATCGAGATATATGCAACGACTCATTAAATTGGTATAAGATTAAATGAACCGCGAAGGCGCTCATGACGCGAAGAAGAGAAAGAAGAAGATGCAGTTCTTCCTTCGCGCTAAGAGTGTATTCGCGGTTTAATCATATAGTTTTATTCCTCAATCTTAGGCAAACAACTCTTTATAAAACTCCAGCAATTGTTCAGCTAAAGCTTTATTTGTATAGTTATTCATAACTCGATTATAACCGCGTTTGCCCAAATCTGCCGCCAACTCCGGCCGCTTCATCAATTCATGCAAACACTCTCGTAATTTCTCTGCATTTCCTTCGGGAAATATTAAGCCCGCATCTCCGATGACGTGGGGGATTTCTCCGCAGTCGGAACCGATAACCGGAATTTTACAAGCCATCGCTTCGATTAAAACGTGGCCAAATTGTTCTTTCCAACCAACTGTCGTTAAAGTTTTGAATTTATAACTTGTTTGCGATGGCAATACCAAACAATCCATCAAGTTAATATATGGGGGAATGTCTTCGTGGGAAACGCTTTCTACCCAGATTATTCTGTCGCTGATGCCCCATTTAAGAGATTTTTCGGCAATTTGCGATCGCAATTTTCCTTGCCCTACTAACAGCCATTTCCAAGGGGTTTTTTTCAAGCCAGCCAAAGCTGCCGCCAAAGTTAACAACCCTTTCTCTTCGACAAACCGCCCCACATATCCTACCACAAAATCTGTAGGTTGAATGCCGAATTTTCGCGATAAATCAGCATCTTTAGAAGTACGGTAAAACAAAGTTTCATCTACTCCCAGTTGCGGCATTACTTCCATCGCACCTGCGTAGCCCCGCTGGTGCAAAATTTTAGCTCCATCTAGGTTTCCTGTAATAATTCCGTCGGTGTGTTGCAGATTGCAATCTTCTAACACAGAAGCAGGCCATTTCAATTGATAAGGTAAATTCCACCAAGTAAAAAATATATTTTTTGCTTGGAGATTGAGCCATTTATTTAGTAAAATTAACTGGGCATAGGCTAGGGATTTTGAACCTTGTTCTACTTGGATAATCTGCGGTCTAAATTCATGCAAAAGTTGAATTATATCTGTACCAAATGTTAGCAATCCTTGATTGTTTTGACTAAAATTGGAGATTGGAAATACTTTAAATGAACCTTCTTGACAAAATTGCGTTTCTATAATTTTATTTTGTACGCCTCCGGGTTTCCAACACTTCGGCACTACAACTGTTACTTCTATACCGGGTTCTAGGTTTGCTAAAATCTTGAATTTTGCCCGATTGATATCAACAATATAGGTGTGGCTGGCAACGAGGATTCTCATTTATTGGGAATAGGGAATGGGGAATGGGTAATGGGGAATCGGGCCTTGGGCCTTGGGCATTGGGCATTGGGCATTGGGCATTGGGCATTGGCATTATTTATGCGTTAAAGTTGTCTTGATTGGTGTAAATTTGTTCATCATTCCACAAGGATTTAATTATTGTATTGAGAACACTTATAAACCCAAGGATATAAAATGCAAATCTAGTTAGGATTTTAATGGGCGATCGCGTTTTATAGCAAGGTGGATTTCCCAAAACGTGGCAGTCAAACAGTTTGGCGAAAAATCGCAGACATTGAAAGGCTGTTAAATTTTTTAATCCCATCAGGAAGTGGTTGTGATAAAATGTTATTTGATATTCGAGCGATCGCGTGCTGACATCGTGACACCCGCCGCTCTCTTCTCCTAAGTGCACTAAACAGGCATTCGGATCGTACCAGATTTTAAAACCGGTCGATCGCAATCTCAAACAAAAATCCGACTCTTCCCGCACAGCACTACCTGCAAACCGCTCATCGAAGCTCAAACCGTGCTCGGCAAAAATTGAGGAGCGAAATGACATATTGCAGCCTCTAGCCGAGAGCACTTGCTGCGGTTTGACTGTATGCACCAAATCGATAAAATACCAAGCAATCCCTGCATCCATTGCTTCTGGTGGCAAATATTCGATCGCCAAATCGCCTCCTGAATCGCCCAATTTCATTCTATCAAAAACCCTACCCGCAACACATCCCACATCCGGTTTAGCTAAATAGTTGCTAGCATGAGCAGCCAAAAAACCATTGGGCAACTGTACATCATCATCAATAAATAAAATAATATCTCCAACTGCGCGCCGTACTGCATAATTGCGAGCTCCGGGCAAATTCGCCCAATTTACCCGAAACCACCGAATCTTGCCAGCATTTGCCAATTGTTCTAAATAAACTTGGGTTTCTGATTCATGGATAGGAGTTTGATCGATTACCAAAATTTCAAGATTTGGGTAATCTTGCGCGACTGCATTTGCCAATGTCTCTCGCAGGGTTTGCTCTCGGTTATAGGTTGCTATCACAACAGAAATCATCATTTTGAATCTAATTTGCAAAATTAGTAATTGGGAATACGGAATAGGGAATTGGGAATTGGTAATTGGTAATTGGTAATTGGTAATTCCCTATGCCCTATGCCCTATGCCCTATTCCCTATTCCCTATTCCCCATGCCCAATGCCCCATGCCCCATGCCCAATTTTCATCAAATAGTCTGGTATTTCTGAACTGCCAAAACTAAATTTTCAGTCCAAAAATTAGCCAATTCATGGCTGGAAGCTTCCACCATGACTCGGATCAGCGGTTCAGTACCGGAAGCGCGGACTAGCACCCGTCCTTCTTCTCCCATTGCAGTTTTAGCACGCCCGATCGCCCCTTGCAAAGTCTCGCAATCGTGCCATTTCAGGCGTTTTTCGCGATCGTCCACACGGACATTTCGCAACAATTGCGGGTAAGTTTCAAAGCTGCCATCCACCAATTGTGCCAGAGGTTCCCCCGACTCGCGCACCAGGGAAGCCATATGCAAAGCAGTCAACAAACCGTCACCGCTGATACCGTAATGAGGACAAAGAATATGTCCAGATTGTTCGCCGCCCAACATCGAACCTGTGCGCTGCATTTCAGCATGAACGTGCTGATCGCCCACCGAAGTTCTAATTAGTTTTCCCCCCAATTCTTCCCAAGCTCGTTCAAAGCCGAGGTTAGCCATTACAGTAGAAATAATTAAATTTTCCGGCAATTGTTGGCTGTGGCGCAAATGCCTGCCCCACAGATAAAGAATGTAATCGCCATCAATCGATCGACCTTGGTTGTCAACACCCAAAACTCGATCGGCATCGCCGTCAAAAGCAAATCCCAAATCCGCATTGTGCTCTAAAACCGCAGCTTGCAAACTGTCGAGATGAGTAGAACCGCAGTTAACATTAATGCGATCGCCATCAGGAGAGTTGTGCAAACAGATAACATCCGCCCCCATTTGGGCGAACACCGCATAGCCCAAGCGCGCCGCAGCCCCCCAAGCCAAATCCAAAACTATCCGCATTCCCCGCAAATTCATTCCTTGCAGTGAACCCTCCAGCGAAGTGGCATAATTTTTAACCAACTCTGGGCGGTGGTGATGGCGTCCCCAACCCATGCTAGCAAGGGGAACCTTTGTCCCCCGAATTCCCGCTTCGATTTGTTCCTGCAACTGCTGGGACAGCTTCGTGCCGTTTGAGCCGAAAAACTTAATGCCGTTATCTTCTGGGGGGTTGTGGGAAGCCGAAATCATCACTCCGCCGACAGACTCTGAAACGCTTGCCAGATAAGCAACACAGGGAGTCGGGCACAATCCCAAATTCCACACTTCCAGCCCGGCGGCTGTCAAACCTGCTGACAATGCCATTGCTAGCATATCGCTGGAATTTCTGCTGTCTTGGCCCAAAATCACCGGGCCTTGGTTGGGGGAATTTTGGCGTAAAACTTGTCCCGCCCAAAAGCCAATTTGCAGTGCTAGCGGTGCATTCAGCAATTCTCCGGCTTGGCCGCGAATGCCGTCTGTGCCGAATAGTTTGGTATTTGGCAGCGAAACACTATTTCCCACCAGAATCGTATCGCGCTTAGCTGATTGTACTGAGTTAGCAGCTTGAAATTCGCTGCCGCGATGGCGCGAAGGTGTCTGAACCATATTCACTCCTTTAGGAATATTCACACTCACACTTTGGAGTTTATGTTACAACTGAAAGTCTTTTTTTTTCAGCCTCAACTCCATTTATTGCTGGGATTGCTCCGGCAACCTGACACTTAACATTACCCTGACAAAAGTTTGATTATGTGTTGAATATACGCTATTTAATTAACTTTTCAGGCGGCTGAGCAGATTCTAGGATACCAGTTTAGTTGCAGGAGGCGGTGTCGCAGGCTGGTGGCACAGGCCGCTCTTAGGTTTCAACCCCTGTCGGACTGTCGGAACAACGAATATAAAAGGTTAAGGCTGTATTCCCGTATACTTTATGACGGCAAATTTCTAGGCCGGAAATCGGCCCAGCCGATCGCTCGCGGCTATGTTCGATCGCTATTTCGCCTTTGGGTGCTAACATTTCTTGGCTGGCGATCGCGTTTAACACAGGCTCGTACAAGTCGCTGGCGTAGGGCGGATCGAAGTAAATGCGATCGAACTGCTGTGGCGATAACGAGGCCAATTTGGCGATCGCATTTCCCCGCAATATTTTGAATTCCTGAGACGAGTTTGCCACTTGCAGCCAGTTTTGGTGAATAATTGCACAAGCTTTCGCCGACTGTTCAATCCCAGTAACACTCGCAGCCCCGCGACACAAAGCTTCTGCACCCATCGAGCCGCTACCGGTACAAATGTCAAGCCATCTACAATTTGCGATCGTCCCTTGCCAAATATTAAATAAAGCTTCTCTGACTCGCGCAGGTGTGGGGCGAGTTGCGAGCCCCGGCAGGGTTTTTATTTGGCGGTTTCCACAGATTCTCAGGCTCATTTAATTAGAAAAAGGAAGTTCGGCAACGGATTATGTAACGGATGTAACGGATGTAACGGATGTGAGTAATCGAGGACACGGCAATGCCGTTTCCCTACCCCAAAATAATCATGTAGGGAAACGGCAATGCCGTCTCCTAATTTCTTAAGCAACTACTTTTTCCCTAACCTGCATCACAAAATTTGACAGCATTTGCAATCCCGTACTCGAAGACTTTTCCGGGTGAAATTGTACAGCCATCAAATTATCTTTAGCGATCGCCGCCGTCACATTTTGGCTACCGTGAGTCACCATTGCCGATCGCACTTCCAAATCAACCGGATCGACATAATAAGAATGCACAAAATAAACCCAAGGTTCAGCAGGTAAATTTTGCCACAGCGGCAAATCCTGAGTAAATTCCAATTGATTCCATCCCATGTGCGGAATTGTTAACCCAGGTTCCGATCGAAACCTGCGTACAGTACCTTTAATAATTCCCAATCCCGGTTCCGTACCTTCTTCGGAACTTTCAAACAGGATTTGCAAACCCAAACAGATGCCTAAAAAAGGTTTTCCAGAGGCGATCGCACTTTTAATCGGTTCTATCAAATTGCGCGATCGTAAATGCTGCATCGCCGGGTCAAACGAACCCACTCCCGGCAAAACCACCGCATCAGCCTGCTCTATTATAGCAGGAGAATCCGTAATTTTTGGCACTGCACCCACATTTTCCAAGCCTTTACAGACCGAGTGCAGATTGCCCATGTCATAGTCTACTACTGCAATGACAGACATTGACTTACTTGCCTTGTATTATTAATAGAACTATTCTTGCATACAATTAGTCAGTTGTTATTGGTTATTTGTGATTGGTTATTTGTTACTTCCAATGCCCAAGGCCCAAGGCCCAAGGCCCAAGGCCCAATTCCCAATCATTTATGACTAACAAAATCCTGCTAACATCCTTCGACACTTGGCAACCCCATCAAAAATCCAACTCTTCTGACGACTTATTAGCCAGAATTTCCCAGATCAAATCTTTGCCTTACTCCCTGACTTTCTTGAGGAAACTACCAGTAGATTTCCAGGAAGCGCCGATTTTAGCGATCGCCCAAATCAACAAAATCCAACCAGACACCATCATCTGCTGCGGTATGGCAGAAAATCGACAAAAATTAACCTTAGAATCTTGTGCTTGCTGCAATAGCGACATTCTCAAAACAGCCGTTAATCTCGAAGATCTAATGACTGATTTACCCACAACCCAAATTAGTCATAATGCCGGAAAATTTGTTTGCGAAGCCCTTTATTATGCAGTTTTAAAACACCTTGCCGATGCTCAACTTAGCACCAAATGTATTTTCGTACACGTCCCAATTTTAACAGTAGAAAATGCGGATAAAATTATCGCCGATTTTTTATCTATTGTCAATCGCCTAACAATTAGCAATTAACTATAGTCCTGGACGCAGAAACCGGGTTTTTTTTACCGAAATACTGGATTTGAGCCTTTGACGGTCGTGAACAACCCGGTTTCTTTGGTATTTATGCGTCCTGAATTAGCAATTAACCATTCACAACTAACAATTAACAACTAACAATTGGCAATTGGCAATTGCCAATTGCCAACGTTCTAGCCGCCGTAATTCCAGCCAGTGCTTTCTAGCAGCAAGGGCTCGCCCTCCCGGTGAATGCCGGCACCAACAACTTCGCCGACATACACCGTGTGATCCCCGTGTTCCACAGCACCAACAACGTTGCACTCCACGTAACCCAAAGTGTCCGAAATAATCGGACAGCCAGTTTCAGGCCCGGTATAAAATTCTACATCCTCAAATTTATCGCCGACGCGCCGCTGCTGTTTAAAGAATTTCATAGCTAACTCTTTTTGTCCCGCTTCCAGGAAACTCAAAGCAAAGACACCGCTAGCTTTAATCATCGCGTGAGACTTGGAGTCTTGCTTAACGCAGTTGACGACTAAGGGAGGGGTAAAGGAAGATTGCATCACCCAGCTAGCGGTGAAGCCGTTGACTTCCTCGCCGTCTTTGACACCGCAGATGTATAGTCCATGAGGGATTTTGCGGAGGATGGTCTTTTTCGCTTGTTCGTCTAGCACGGGCTTACCTGTTCGATCGATAACTCTACACCGCCCAGTTTACCTTTTGGAGCGCCCACAAACCAACTGTCCCAGGGGCGATCGGCAATATTGCCTTTTTCTCCTCTTTCTTTAACTTCGCGATCTTCGCGTCTTCGCGGTTCGTTAAATAGGCCTTCTTTAAGCGCGAATAAAGTAAGTTTTAACTCAAAACTCACAACTCAAAACTATTATGAAACCCCATACTTCTTAAACCAATCTTGCAGCCGCTTCCAACCATCCTTAGCTTCTTTTTCCCGGTAAGTGGGGCGATAGTCGGCGTAAAAGCCGTGCGGTGTATCTGGATAAAGCACAATTTCGGAACCGCTACTTCCAGTTTTAAGAACTTGCCGCATTTTCTCGACTGTATCGTTGGGAATCAAGTCGTCTTTGCCACCGTAAAGCCCCAATACAGGCACTTTGAAAGTTGGTGCAAGGTCGATCGCCCCTTTGGGAGTCAAAGCCGTAGAATCGCCAACCAAACGCCCGTACCAAGCCACTCCCGCTTTAACTTTCGGGTTGTGGGCTGCGTACAGCCAAACAATTCTGCCTCCCCAGCAAAATCCTGTAATTCCCAACTTATTAATATTGCCTTTTCCTGACTTTTGCGCCCAATCTACCGTAGCATCTAAATCGGACATAACTTGAGCATCGGGCACTTTAGAAACTACTTTGCTGATAATTTCTTGAATGTCGGTGATTTTAGAAACATCGCCTTGACGGGAAAACATCTCAGGGGCGATCGCCAAATAACCTAATTTAGCAAAACGGCGGCAAATGTCTTGAATATGAGCATGAACTCCGAAGATTTCTTGAATTACTAAAACTACTGGAAAATTGCTGCCGGTGGCGGGCATTGCTCTATATGCTGGAATTTGCCCGTCTTTGACGGGAATCTTCACTTCACCTGCGATTAAACCGCTAGCATCAGTGGTAATAACTGCCGCAGCAATAGGATGAACTGCGAGGGCAAATCCGGCGCTTAATGCGGTGACAATGATAAATTTTCTGCGAGTTAAGTCTTTCATGTCGATTTTAGATTTTAGATTGGGTAATTTATAATTATAAATTGGGAATCGGTAATTGGAAATTGGCAGCAACAAATAACCAATAACCAATAACCAATAACCAATAACTAATGACGAAACAGCCGATCGTGCTCTGGATGATAAAGACGCGATCGCCCTTCAACCTCTTTTCCCAACGCCGGACTAATCACATACATAGTCGTTCTAATCAAATTATTTTCGCGAGTAACAACAGCCATTTTGTCAAGAGGAACCAGCAAAATCTTTTCATCCGGCCAGCCCAACCGATAACAAATCGCCACAGGTAAATCTGATGGGTAATGTTCCATCAATTTAGCTTGAGCCTGTTCGACATGGCGAGCACTCAAATACAAGCACAAACTGGCTTGATGAGCAGCTAAACTCGCCAATTCTTCCCGTTCCGGCACTTCTGTTCTGCCACTAATTCGGGTTAGAATAATTGTCTGCACAATTCCCGGCACTGTCAACTCAATTTTCAGTTTAGCTGCCGCCAGTTGGAAAGCACTAATTCCCGGTATTACCTCAAAAGCAATTCCCGCTGCGGCTAAAGCTTGCATTTGCTCGCCGACAGCCCCGTAGAGACAGGGATCTCCTGAATGGAGGCGGACGACGCTTTTGCGATCGCGCACTCGTTCCACCATCAAAGGTACAATCTCTTCCAGCGTCTTATCGGCAGTTTGGATAATTTCAGCATCCGCGCGCACCCCCTGCAAAATTTGCTCTGGTACTAGGGAATCAGCAAACAATATCACATCGGCCGCAGCCAGTAATTTTTGAGCCTTAACAGTCAATAAATCGGGATCGCCCGGCCCTGCACCCACAATGTATACCCCTGGCATGAGGGATTCAGCCTTTGTTAAACTCATTACTACTAAAAAATTTGCTAAATTTGTCCGCTTTTCCTGATGTACCTCTTTCGGCTAGAAGTAAGGGTTGGTAGATGCACCCTGGTTTGAACCCTAGAGATTACTCTCTGGGGTTTTTTATTGATCTTCAGGCGATTTCTGAGTGATATCTGCCCGATCGCATTTAGGGGAAACAACATCCGGCAAAGCGCGATCGAAATAATAAAGCCAAGCCAACCCGCCCAAACCTAAAACAATCCCAGTCAAGCTTACCATCTGCGCCGTCCGCAGCGGCCCGAACATCAAACTGTCAGTTCGCAACCCTTCAATCCAGACTCTACCGGAACTGTAAGCCGTCAAATAAACCAAAAATAAACTACCGATTTTCAAGCGAATTTTACCCTGCACATCACGGAAAAACAACGTCAGCAGCAACCCAAATACTGTCAAATTCCACAGAGATTCGTAGAGAAATGTGGGGTGAAAATATTCAAAATTGGCGTATTCCTGTGGGCGATGTTCTAGGGGAATATACAGTTTCCAAGGTAAATCTGTAGGACGGCCAAAAGCTTCGGAGTTAAAGAAATTTCCCCAGCGTCCAATTGCTTGACCAAGAATTGCCGAAGGCGCGACTAAATCGGCCAATTTCCAAAAAGAAACTTGCTGGATTTTAGCAAAAATTAAAGCTGCGATTGTGCCACCCAACATCGCCCCATGAATAGCAATTCCACCTTTCCAAATCGCCATAATATCCTCCGGGTGCTGGGCGTATTGCTGCCACTCGAAAGCAACGTAATAAATTCTGGCACAGGGAATAGCGCCCACAACTAGCCAGATTGCCAAGTCGCCCAGCAATTCGGGGTTGATGCGACGCTTGGCGGCTAAGTATTGGGAAAGATTGACCCCAATCAAGACGGCAGAAGCAATCAACAAGCCGTACCAGCGGATCGCTAGGGGGCCGAATTCAAAGATCATCGGGCCGGGGGATGTAAATTGAAACCCTAGGGGCAACGCGAGAATATTTAGCACCATGAAAGTTGGATTAATTTTGGTGGAAAGTAGTTAAATTTACAATACTCTTTAACAAACTACAGAGTTTATTTTAGATGCCTGTGGTCATTTAGATGCACTTTTTCCGGGATTTTGCCAAAAATTCACTTGTTCGTGGAAATTTCTGTCAGGAGTTTTCTCTGTGAGTCCACCATCAGATCCCCCCTAACCCCCCTNNCTCCCCTTCTTAAGGGGGATTTAGGGGGATCGAGACTTCTGTCTTTTTGACGATCGACGGCAGCTTTGGTCGAAAAGTTTTAAGATAGAGGATGGCTTTAAATTTTTTGATGACCTATGTCCCCTACCTCCGTTTCTGTTGTGCACTCTTCTGGTAATTCCAAAGGTGCGAATCAGTCTGGCAAGACTGGTGGTTTTGCTGTTGAGTCTGGTAAAATTCCGCCCTTGTTGGGGGCGAGTTTGGCTGAGTTAACGGAGTGGGTGCAGCAACAGGGCCAACCTGCTTATCGCGGAAAGCAGTTGTACCAGTGGATTTATGAGAGAGGGGCCCGATCGCTTTCTGAGATTTCTGTATTCTCGAAACAGTGGCGCGAGACTGTTGCTGATATTCCGATCGGGCGATCGACTATTCACTATCGATCGGTCGCACCAGACTCCACCGTCAAGTATCTCTTAAAATTAGCAGACGGTCAAATCATTGAAACAGTCGGCATTCCCACCGAAAAACGGCTGACTGTCTGCGTATCTGCACAGGTTGGCTGCGCGATGGGCTGCGATTTTTGCGCTACAGGAAAAGGCGGTTTTAAACGCAATTTAGAAAAACACGAAATAGTCGATCAAGTATTAACTGTTCAGCAAGATTTCGGGCGTAGAGTCAGCCACATCGTATTTATGGGGATGGGAGAACCATTGCTGAATGCCGATAATGTTGTAGCTGCTGTTAAATGTTTGAATGAAGACGTCGGAATTGGACAGCGAAATATCACCATTTCCACAGTAGGAATTCGCAATCGCATTCGCAAATTAGCCGAACAGCACTTGCAAGTTACCCTCGCCGTCAGTCTCCACGCTTCCAATCAAAGATTGCGCGAAGAATTAATTCCTAGCGCCCACCCTTATCCTTTGGATGAGTTAGTAGCAGAATGTCGCGAATATGTTCAATCCACGGGGCGCAGGTTGAGTTTTGAATATGTGCTTTTAGCAGGTGTGAATGATTTGCCGGAACACGCGGCGGAGTTAGCTGGTCATTTGCGCGGCTTTCAGTGTCACGTCAATTTGATTCCTTACAATCCGATTCAGGAAGCTGAATATAAACGGCCTACTCCCAATCGAATTAACAGTTTTGTTGCGGTTTTGAAGGAGAAGAAAATTGCAGTTAGCGTGCGGTATTCTCGCGGGTTGGAGGCGGATGCGGCCTGCGGGCAATTGCGGGCTTCTGAGGTTTAGCTGCGGGTTTCTAACAGCGATCGCGTTTTACGTTTAGCGGTAAGGTGCCCATTGTGCACCCTACAAATAACAGCACCCTACAAATAACAGGTAAGGTGCCCATTGTCCACCCTACAAATAACAGGTAATGTGCCAATTGTGCACCCTACAAATAACAACTATAGCGGCTCTCAAGACTCGTGAGGTACAAGCCGATCAATGCCCTATTCCCTATGCCCTATGCCCAATCCCCAAGC
>DPLL01000307.1 GCA_003542015.1 Microcoleaceae cyanobacterium UBA9251
GATCGCATACCGCAGCCTCCTGTTCAACCAACTTTTGAGTGTGAGTTCCCGAAACTTCCAGTTATTGACTGTATTCATAACTCTGATACTGTTACCGCTTGCACTATCTTTGTACGTCAAACTGCTGATCCTCTTTGATCTCATATTTTGATATCATCTCTGGCGATCGGCATCAACAACCAGCGCTGTATCGAAATCATCGGCTATCTGGTCGCTGAGCTTACTATCTGGTCGCGCTCGCGTAGTCGAAGCGTTTGCCAAATTGGCAAGAATTTTTGCTGGATTCAACTATTTTGATGTATTTTTTGCTACATTAAATTTTTAGGTAAAACTGACAAGAACAAGCAAAGCTGGTGCAAGCTCGATCGGGGTTGGTAATTCTCACTTTGTATCGAGATGTTGGCGGTCGCTGCTCTTGGCTCTTTGATATCATCTATCTCTCACTGATTAAATATATCCCCAAGCCTCACCATGCAATCAACTTCAACACCTTCAGAGACCATCGATCGACCGTTTATCACCTGGCAGCGAATTATAGACTGGGCCCAGGAACACTACCGCTGCCGGACTTTTAGCAAAGACGAGCGGATTCCAGCTAGACCAGGACTCCTGTATTTAGTACAGAAGGGGTCTGTGCGGCTCGTAGGTAGCGCTCAGGTCAGCGCCAGTTCAAAATCGTCAAAATCCGATCGCGAAGCGACCGAAGAAGCTTTTTTGGGCTTCGTTGGCGCCGGTCAGCCCTTTGAACTGGTGGCCCAGTCGCCGTTTACTCTGCAAGCTTACGCCCACGCTGACCAAACTCACGTAGTGTGGATGTACTGGCACGATTTGGATAATTGGCCTCACTTCCGCAGAGAAATTTTGGATGCGTTTCGCTACCAGCATCAGCGGAAACTGCTCTGGCTAAGCACTTTGGGACAACGCCGGACGATCGACCGCTTGCTGGGATTTCTCACTTTGTTGATTGAAGAGTTCGGGGAACCCTATGTAAGTGAGGCCAAACCGAATGTGGTTCGCGGCTATCGGTTACCTTGGACTCTGACTCACTCTCAAATTGGCAGTGCGATCGGCTCGACGCGGGTGACGGTGACGCGGCTGATGGGTAAGTTGCGATCGAAAGGCTTGATTAATACTGAGGAGGATAATTTAATCTGTTTGCTGGCTAAGTCCGATCGACCTTCGCCAACCAGCAAACAGCAGAAGGCAAAAGAAGCGATCGAAGAATCTGCATAAAAGCCAGCTGGCGATCGCCAATAAACTGCGGTCTTCTGTGAGTTTTTTGCCGATCGCAGCGTTTTTCGCTAGACATTTTACCACCAATTCTGTAAACTTTTAACGTTCTCTCTCTTGTGAGATCGACAATGACCAAGGCTCAGCAAAAATCGACCATCCCCAACAATCCGAAACGGGTGGTATTCTGCGACTTTGACGGGACGATCACCGTTGAGGAAACTTTTGTGGGAATGCTCAAGCATTTCGCGCCGGAATTATCATCCCAACTGATGCCTGAAATGTATGCTAGAAGGCTGAGTTTGCGATCGGGAGTGCGGCAGTTACTGGAGTCGATTCCCTCGGAATGTTATGGGGAAATTGTCGAATTTTCCAGGGGGAAATTGATGCGATCGGGATTGGTGGAATTGCTGGATTTTTTGGATGCTCAAGGGGTGGATTTTGTGATAGTTTCCGGCGGCCTGCGGGTGATGGTAGAAACAGTAATGGGCGATTTGGTCGATCGGGCCAGCGCTATTTATGCTGTGGAACTGGACGCGACGGGCCCTCGCTTGCAAGTAAATGCAGAGTTTGAAGGGGATACGGAATTGGTGTCTAAGGTACGGGTGATGGGGCTGTACGAGGCCGAGTCACAGGTGGCGATCGGAGATTCCCTGACGGATTTTAACATGGCATTGCAGGCTTCGCAGGTGTTTGCGCGCGATCGGCTGGCCGAATATCTAGACGAACAGCAAAAACCTTATATTAAATGGGATAATTTTTTTGATGTCCTAGAAAACTTGTCCCAAAAATGGAATTAAAACTCAACCTAAAAGCTAGATAAACAACTGAGGATTTACGAACAATGAGTGTTGATTTGAGAGCAGATTTAATTGCCGCAGCTAAACATTTTTACGATCGAGGTTGGATGGTGGGCACAGCCGGCAATCTTTCGGCCCGCCTAGACGATGGCAGTTTTTGGATTACTGCTAGCGGCCGCCCAAAAGGGCAGTTAACCGATCAAGATTTTATCAGAATGAACTTAGACGGCGATATTGTCGAACAGCCTGTTTCCGAGAGTCGCCCTTCAGCAGAAAACAGCATTCATTTAGCTGTTTACAATAGTTTTCCAGAGGCGCAAGCTTGCTATCACGTACACTCGATCGAAGCAAAATTAGTCTCTCGCTTAACAGCAGGAAATGCAGTACCTTTGCCCGGTATTGAAATGCTAAAAGGTTTGGGGGTGTGGGAAGAAAACCCGCAGGTGTCGATGCCCATATTTGCAAATTATTTGTCAGTGCCGAAAATAGCTGATGAGATTTCCCAGGCCTTTGCCGTTTCGCGGCCAGCAGTACCCGCTTTGCTAATTCGCGATCACGGCGTTACAGTCTGGGCAAACTCCCCCGAAGCCGCCTACAATTACATAGAAATTGTCGAATACATTTTTCGCTACATGGTGACAGCTAGCCAAGTGATTCTATTTGAGATTTAAGATTTTATACTTTAGGAAGAGGCAACAGTTATGGCTAAATATACCAGAATTCTCTCCATAGATGGAGGCGGTATTAGAGGAATTATCCCCGCGCAAGTTGCAGTTAGCATTGAAAAAAAGCTGCAACAGAAAAGTGGCAACCCCGATGCAAGAATAGCGGACTATTTTGATTTAATCGCCGGCACAAGTGCGGGAGGGATTTTAACTTGCATTTATTTGTGTCCCGATGCCGAAAATCCCCACAGACCCCGGTGGTCGGCCCAAGACGCTGTTAATTTTTCGATCGATAGTGGCCGCGATGTTTTTAAGAAATCCTTTTGGCAAACACTCTATTCCCTAGATGGTTTGATCGATGAAAAATATCCGAGCGATCGCTTAGAATTATTTTTGGGGGCAACTTTTAGAGATTGCAAACTCAGCGAACTGCTGAAACCTTGTTTAATTTCCAGTTACGATATCGAAAGGAGAAAAGCTCACTTTTTCAATCAAATAGATGCTAAAACAAATCCAGAAGAAGACTATTTTATCAGAGATGTAGCCAGAGCCACATCGGCTGCTCCCTCCTACTTTGAAGTTCCCAAAATCCGCTCTTTGACAAACGAATCCTACGTTTTAGTTGATGGGGGAGTATTCGCCAACAATCCCGCACTTTGTGCCTATGCAGAAGTGAGAAGTAAATTCAGGATTCCCGACGAACGCCCCGACAGAGGCCCAACTGCAAAAGATATGGTAATCTTATCGCTGGGGACGGGATCAGCTCAACAAAAATATCCCTACGAAGAAGTGAAAAACTGGGGTCAATTAGAGTGGGTTCAGCCTTTGATGGATATCCTGATTACCGGAGTTTCAGAAACTGTCGATTATCAACTAATGCAAATTTTTGATTCCATTGAAAAGCCCAATCAATATTTGAGAATTAATCCAGATTTGAGTAATGAAAAACCCATACCAATTGATGAAGCTTCCGAAGAAAATATATCGGAACTGGTGAGAATTGGCCTGGAGCAAGCAGACAAGTATAATCAGGAGTTGGATCGGTTTATTGACTTGTTGCTTGCCGAATAATTAGTTAGGAATACCCAGATCTCCGACTTCTTAAAGAAGTCGGGTATCTAACATTAGTTATTGTCCAGCAATCTCAAATATCAAATCTAAATCGTTGGTTAAAAAATACCAAGAAAAGGGCGATCGGCATTTAGATGAAACCTTTAAAAATAGGTGGTTTCAGCGGTTTTCTGTCACCCTGTTTCTGGGAGGCCAAGTGCTATTGCGAATCCTGAGTGGCAAAATTGACCGCCGCAAAATCATGGAGCATTTAGTAACAGTAGGGTTAGATTCTTTGCGCGCTGTACTACTAATAGCCTTCTTTGCGGGCATGATTTTTACCATTCAATCAGCCAGAGAATTGATTCGGTTTGGGGCGGTAGGTGCGGTGGGAGGTGCTTTTGCTTTGGCATTTTGTCGGGAATTAGCACCTGTTTTAACAGCGGGCGTAGTAGCGGGACAAGTGGGTTCGGCTTTTGCAGCGGAAATAGGCGAAATGCAGGTGACGGAACAAATAGACGCCTTGTATATGTTGAGAACAAATCCGGTAGATTATTTAGTAGTGCCGCGGGTGATAGCTTGCTGTGTAATGCTGCCGATTTTAACGATTTTTTCGGTAGCGGTGGGGATTCTTGGTGGGCTGTTTGTAGCGGCTGTTTTTTATGGTTTGGAACCGTCGGTATTTTTGGAATCGGTGCGGACTTTTTTGGGGCCTTGGGATTTAGTAACTGTGGTGATTAAGAGTTTTATTTTTGGGTTGATAATTGCGATTGTTGGTTGCGGTTGGGGGTTGACTACGACGGGGGGAGGAAAGGGAGTAGGACAAGCTGCGACGGCGGCGGTGGTGACTTCTTGGGTGTTCATTTTTGTGGCGGATTTCTTTTTGTCGCTGTTAATGTTTCATGAGTTAGGGATTACTAGAAGTTGATGACATTGGCGATTGAAATCAACAGGATTTTTTTCAACCGCAGATGAACGCAAATAAACGCCGATAAAATTGCATCGGCGTTCATCTGTGTTCATCCGCTAATATCTGCGGTTACAAACTCTCAACTTGAGATTTTAGATTGGAGAAAGGAGGGCGATACACTCGAATTGCCTGAATTGGCACTTTCCCGTTAGCTTCAGGAACGATTTCAAGAATATGTTTGGAGTTGCTTAAATTCTGAGCCAATGTGGTATAATACTCGCGGGTTGAATCTGCTATTTGTGGCGTCATATATGAGTCCACAAACATCGGTTTTACCTGCCATTTAATCTCAAATCCTTTCGGTGTTGGCTGTTTAGAATATTCATAGGAATTTTGCAGCCACCAGTTGCTCGGTTCGATGACAACTCGGCCAGAATTTGAGACAAATAATTGGTCGTTTGTACCGCTACCGTCGTCACCTGTTTGTGAACCTAAAATGTCAAACTTAAACTTGCTCCCGTCGCTGTTAATTTCTGTAATTACTGCTTTCCAATCTTCGACGATTAGCGGTTTCTGATTGGATACTTGGATAATTGCCGGCCAATCGACGCCCATAGCATTACTGGGGCGGGTAATGGCATAAAGTTCAGGAAATTCTGAGGGTTTTTTGCCGTCTATGGTAATGCTAGCAGCCGTTGCTTTGTCCTGGAAGGTTTTATCTGCGATCGCATCTATTCTATTTCCTTCAAATTCTAACCGCAATTTGCCATCTTTCCACTTGATATCGCTACCAACTGTATAAGTTTTCACTAAATCTCGATCGGGTTTTTTAGGGAAATTTGGATTGTATCGCAGGTGTGGTTTGATGAGGGCTGCTAGCAGAAAGTTTCCCCAATCGTTGAGGTGAATGTCGTCGCTCAATAGCTGTTTTGGCTGCAAGCGATTGTCTTGCAAATACCGTCTCCAAGGTTCGCGAATTTCCGCGAGTTCGCAGCCGTATTTATCGGCAAGTTGAGGCAACCATTGAGTAGAATGAGTGTTGTGCCATTCGTATCTTT
This sequence comes from Microcoleaceae cyanobacterium UBA9251, assembly GCA_003542015.1. Classification (GTDB taxonomy): domain Bacteria; phylum Cyanobacteriota; class Cyanobacteriia; order Cyanobacteriales; family Microcoleaceae; genus Microcoleus. The sequence continues at coordinate 5,714 of DPLL01000307.1, forward strand.
TGAGGGCATCTGGATCGTCGCTGCTGCTACCTGTCGGCATCCAGTCTATGTGATCTGAATGCAGCAGTATTTCGCTAGCAGTGCGGCGGCGGATATTGGCAATTATTGCTTCGTAATCTTCATCTCCTCCGTAGACGTGGAAAATTAGCAAGTCGGGATAAAAAGGATATAAATCGTGTTCGCTCGGACGGATTAATAGTGGGGCGGCAAATCCTCCGATCGCCCGATTTTCAATTGTTAAATCTGCATAGGGAAATCGCTGCTTCAATTCATTTGCTACATCTTGCGACCATTGTTGTTTAGTGATAGATTGACCGTAAAATAGGATTCGCACTGGTTTGCGATCCGTGGGAGTGCTGGTAGCAAGCAACCCCATTGTCCTTTGAATTTGAGATCCAAAAACAGCATTATTCTGAAGGGGAGCAGGTAGCGGAAATGGTGTCTCGGCAGCTATTTGTCTGAAGGCTGGAACTAACAGGATAATCAGAGACAAACAAAGCACCAACAAGAGGCGATTAATTTTTGATTGTCTGCTATTGCCCTTCCGTTTTTTCATGTTTTTATATTTTTTATACTCCCTGAGTATGTCGTTGCCAGGGATTCAGTTGCGCGAGGTGTTTAATACACTATAGCAATTTTATTTTAGTTGTAATTGAGATTTTTTTTAAGGAACTATTCTAGGGCGCAGAGCCAGAAAGAAATGGGAGAAACAAAGAGTTGACAAGTGAGTTGTAAATGCTATAATGATGATGGCGTTTATTCATGTCCACCGACTTGTCAGCTAATTAATTGCAGGAGATCGATCGCACATCACATGGATTACAAAACAGCCCGTAGTTTTCTGATCGATCAGGGAACCGCCCTGGAAACCAAGAAAAACCCAGACGCCTTCCTGATGCGTCTCAAACAAGGTCAACCTCCCGTACCCGGACAGGTGACATCGATTTTATTAGCTTTAAAAATATTGTTTGAAAGCTTGCAAGAATCTCCAATGCTCGATCGGCAATTAATCTCGGCACTGCATTTACTCTCCGTAGAAAGTTTGCAGGAATTTGAAGCCGGATTTCGCAAAGGAGTTTCTTGGCCGCCGCTGCTGAAAGAAGACTTAAATCGCATTGCGATCGCAGTTAAGAATATCTTTTCCGGTGTCTGGAAATAATTAGCTTAGTGCGAGGGCGAGGCGGTTTAAACCGCTAATATACAAACCAAGTCCCAGCAGAGGGGGACTAAGAAATCAGGGAGATATTTAAGCTGGATTTAGTATGAGGAACCAGCGGGATTTTTTTTCGATTCACCCCGCTTCGGGAGAGACTTGTCTCCTTTATTTACTCGGTCTACTCGCGATATTTAACAAGAAAAATTGTCCAACTCTGCTACTCGCGAAAGCTTTCCAGCGATGCCAAAATATCTGGTAATTCCCCCAACGTCGCCGCTACCAAAGCTTCATCTTTATAAACTCGCGATCGAACCAGGTGGCTCAGATTTGCCGCCGAGGTTTTAGAACCTCGGATTCCCCGATTTCCGGTTTTGACTCGATCTAAATTTCTGGCTTCTGGTGTCAAGCAAAACATAGTAGTATCCTCAATTAATCCTAGGGTTGCCCGGAAAATTTCTCAGCGATTGCTCGATATCTCTATTATTGCCCATAATGGTAATAGAGATGAAACCATGAAATAATTATTCACGATCGGCTGGGATCAATTTCAACTCCATAACAACTCTTATTAATTTGTTACAGGGAGCGTCCGTTTAATCCGATCGCCCGCGACGACACAGACACCAGCCACCAAAAAGGCGATCGCCCCCACAATCGCCGTTGTCACAGCAGGAATCGCCTTGGGTGCCACAAACACCAAAGAGTACAAACTCATCCCCAGGGAAAAACCACCAAAATACAACCCTACGCCGAATCCTCCTCGGCGCGGAGGTACCAGAGACAAAACAAAAGGAACCGCACCAGTAGTAATCAAACTATTAGTAAAAATCACAGCCAAAACAGTCACCGCCACCATCACCAAGCCCTGACTAAAAACCATCACCAACAGCAAAACCGCCGTTGCTACCAATCCACCCAACAGCGTCCGCTGGTTTCCCAAACGCACCGCAATTACCCCAGCTAGCAAAGAAGCAACAGCTAAAGCCAAGGTAAATCCAGCCATTAACAACTTAACATCAACACCCGCGATTTGAGTTTGGAAAACATGGGGTAAAATCCGTTCTCCCATCGCCCGACTTCCCCAAGCAACAGCCATTCCAGTCACCGCAATTAACCCCAGCGGCATGATAGAAACTCCCTCAGAAATTGCAGTAGCCGGCGGCAATTCCGACACCGCAGCATCAGGATTAACCGATCGCAAAAACGCAACCGCAGCCAACAATACAAACGAACCAATAGCGAAGGTAAAAGCTGGGCCCAAACTCAGAATAAAATCGCCCGCAACAGGCCTTGCTGCCCCAACCAATCCCCCCACAAGCACTAATAAACTCATGGCTTGGGGCAACTGCGTTTGACTCGCATATTGGCCCAACAGCGACACTGCGGGCGATCGAAACATCGCCATTGCGATCGCCCAAGCCACTATTACCACAGGCAAAATCCAGTACAGAGGCGAGACTGGATTGCCGAAAATAAAAATAGCAGGAATTGTAATAAATAGCACCGACGACAAGATAACACCCACAACAATCAGCGGAAAACGAGTTCCCATCCAGTGACGCTGCTTGTCAGAAAGCCATCCCGCCGCAGGTTCGATCGCAATTGCCAAAATATCCTCCAGAATTGTGATTCCCCTGTCGAATCCGGGCAAACCAAATCCCTCTAAAAGTTTCGGCAAATATAGTCGGTAAAGCATCCAACTCAGAGTAATTGCTCCCTGCAAAGCCGCCACGCCCCCCACTTGTCGCCACAGAATTAAAGACTGAGGTTGAGAATTTTTCATGTTTTTGACGGTATTGTATGGGATATTGTATGCGATATTGTATG
>DPLL01000431.1 GCA_003542015.1 Microcoleaceae cyanobacterium UBA9251
GGGGGACCCGGAAATGGATCAAAGTCCCCCCCTACTCACACCCTACTCCCTTCTTAAGGGGGATTTAGGGGGATCTGGACTCAGGTAAAAACGAGATTTATCAAGGCTTTCAGGCTGGTTGTTGACACCTATGGGCTCCTGGAGTGTCCCTACCGTGTTTCATAACAGCGGGAACTGCTGTAGATGCGTAAGTCCTCCATGACAAATAATATAGGATTTACGCAACTGGGACGACAGATAATATCAGATCTGTTGGTATCAGAATTATTCATCTCTCTTTTCTCTATCTCTGCGCCCTCTGCGGCAATATCGGTTAAATCAATCCCAAGCAACCGTAAACGATACAATTCTTTAGGACTGATTGAAAAACCCAGTTTCTGGTAGAAACCGGGTTTTTTAACTAGGTCAAAAATTCCTGTTTCAGTTGTTCGATTCACAGTCAACAGTCAACAGTCAACGATCATTCCTGTGTTACCGGAATTGATCTTACAGGACTTACGCATGGGGGGCAAAAAACCCGGTTTCTGCGTCAATACTTCTCGAAAAAGTGACGATTTTTGGAAGAAACCAGTTTTTTGCGTAAGCCTATATTACTTGCGTACAGCACCAACGGGCTGAGGTGGAATTTCTGTCTTGAGAGCAGATTTATCCAGAGACGGTGGAATTGTGTCTGTGGCATTACTGACTGCCGGTTTCGCGATCGCACTTAAGACGATCGCCGGCACAACACCCAGAAGCACAGCTAACAGTGTCGGGAACCAGAACCGAGAATCCAAAGAAGTTACAGTAATAATTGCCCCGAAAGCAAAATTTACCACATAAACAATCAAGGGCAAACCCATTTCTGAGCGCTCCAAATGAATCGGAGTTTTTCTCCAGAAAAAAGCTGCGGAGGACATAAACAGCGCTCCTGTACCCATCCATCCCGCCAAATTGCGGTAAGGCATCCCGAAGAAAGCTCCAACTTCCTCAAACTCCCAAAAAGGCATAGAAGTCTGACTCATCGCCGGATCTAGTACAAAATCCCATGCTGTCAGTAACATAGCACCAAGGGCGATCGCCCCTAGTTGGCGCACCCAGTTGATCTCGCCCTTACCACCAGCCAAGCCAGCGCGAGCAATCACATAAGAAACCAGTCCCAGATAAAACCACGACAGCGGGATTGTAAACGGCACCAGCCCGGCAATTTTGTAGCCCAAACCGCTCAAATAGTGGTAATGGCCAAAGGGAAAACCCGTACTCGTTCCCAACAACTCGCTACTCAAAGATAAAAACACAGAAGGCAGCAAAAATGTCAGAGTTGCACCTAAGCCCAATGTCCGAAAGGCATAGAGAGCAACGGCTGCTGCACCAAAAATGATATAAACTACTCCACCCCCAGCCATCCCCCACTGGAACAGGGTTTGCCCAGCCGGAGACAAGCTCATCACCAATTCGGGACGGGGTAAAACTATCAGCAACCCAGCCAATCCAAAAGCCATCGACAAGACGTGGGCAATCAGGCAAAAGCGCTCAGCAATCAAAAGTTGCTTCATAGAAATCCTCAGAAAAATATCAGATGCGTAAAGCACTCTTAACAGTTTACAATTTTTAACAAAAAACCAAGCATTTAAGTCAGTTAACTGTTAACGGTTGACTGCTGGCGGTTGATGCCCGATGCCCCAGGCCCGATGCCCGATCGAAGTTCATTGCCAATTCCCCACCAGTACAAAAGGTGCCCAGAAATAGGGGTTTTTATACAGTGGGTTGTTTAGCAGGGTTAATTGAGCATTGCGGAGGGCTTCAGCTTTGCTCCTGTTAGATAAAGCAAGTTGCCGATAAAATTCAGCCATAAACTTTGCTGTAGATTCGTCGTTGACTTGCCAAAGTGTGGCGACGGTGCTGCGGGAGCCCGATCGAATTGCAGCCCCAGCCAATCCCAAAGCCGCGCGATTATCCCCCGCAGCAGTTTCGCAAGCACTCAACACCAAAAGTTCGATCGGCTGTTGTTTTTCCCCAGTGCGCGATCGCAGCAGTCGATCGAACTCCTTAACATTCACCCGATCGTCCCAAGTCACAATAAAAGTATCCGCTGCATTCGAGCTAAACTGACCGTGAGTTGCCAAATGGACGATCGGATAAGACACCGCTTTAATTCGAGCTTGCAACTGCCCGCTCACAAATTCTTCATTTAGCAGCCCACTCGTCGGCATCTGAGCTGCAATTTGCTGAATTTCCGTTTTGACTCCCGGCAAAGCCGCAAAGCCTTGACGAGCCTCTGAGAGGCCAGCCGTAAGCACCTTTAACTTGACTTGGCTTAGCGGTTTGGGTGCGAGCAATTGTAGTCCCGGTGCGATCGCAATACTGTATTTTTCGACAAGAAACTGCTTGCCGTCGTGCAGAATAGCCATCGGCAGATTTCGCAAATAACCATCGAGAACAAATACCAAAGTTTTAATCCCACTAGCGGTCAAATCCGGCTCCCCAGGACGGATTAACCAGTCATAAACTTGTTGAACAGGTGGCTCCCTGTCTCGCGGAAAAGCAGCAGGCCTGATCGCATTTTTGGCTAGTTTGAAGGCCGTTTCCAGCTCTTCCTGAGACTTCTTGGTGCTGTAGTGGCGGAGGGGTTTGCCGGGCATTGACAAAATCACCTCTAATCGATCGCTCAAAATAATCGGATAAATCACCGCCGCCGTTGGATCAATTTCCTCGATCGACTTTGGTTTAGCATCAGCACAAGCATCCCGAAAAAAGTTATCCAATTCTGCCAACTGCAATGCTTCTACTGTTTGGCGAGCCTGCTTTAACTTATCTTGACTAGGGGATTCCTCTTGCAAAAGCAGCCCGACTAATTCCCGATAAACCGGTTCGGCACTTTCCCGAAATGAAAATTGCACTTCAGGATTCACTGTTACTAAATCGCCCCGTAAAGAAGACAGTACATTAACAGCTTGAGTATATTGAGATATCGCCCCTTCTGTATTCCCCTGGGCCTTGCGAATCCGTCCAAGTTGCCACAACAATTGGTAAGCAATATCGGGAGACTGAAACGCCGGTGCTAAACTCAAAGCCCCAATTGTCAGAGTTTCAGCCAGAGAATGCTGTTGCTGTAGTTCATAAAGATTGCCGCGAGCTCCCAGAATATAAGCTTGTATGCGCTTGTCGCCCAAACGGTTTGCTGGTTCCCAAATTACAGTGAGCATTTTGTTAATATCGCTTAAACTCAAAGTTTTCGCAGGCGACTGAGCCAATTTGATCAAGGTTTTAGCTAGATTAATTTGAGCATAAAGTCCGGCGCGGTTCGGCGGAAATTGAGTAACTTGAGGTTCGATGGAACGCCACAAAACCCCTGCTTCCGACCAATTTTGGCGATCGGCTAATAGACTTAACTGATTCAACCTCGCCTGCATTCGTAGGGGCGATGTCCCCGTGCTCGCCCCGTCCGATCGAGTATAATAATTTAAAGCCGATCGCTCTAATTCTGCTCGCTCTTCTGCGGTTAAACCAGGTTTATTGCTTTTAGCCCGTTCCGTATTGCCAAGATTGAGCTCAATTGCAGCCACCTCACGTCTGAGTCCCAATTTTCCGGCAGATTCCAGTCCAAATGAAAGTATATCATAGGAGCGATCGAGTTTTCCCAAAACCCGCAGCACCCGGCCCAAAGCATTAATTGCCTGGACATTTTCAACAGAAACCTGCTGTTTCAAACTTTCAAAACTAGCATTTGAAACTTCGCAAGTTTTGGATTCCATCTTCAAAGCAGCCAACAGAATTTTGCAAGCTCTCGGATAAAGTCCGAGAGCTTCCCAAGCCCGACTTAGATTAATTTCACTTAGTAAAACTTGGTCTTTTGCATCGAGTTGCTCAAAAATTTTAACGCTTAAGTACAAGTTATCGATCGCATCTTGAGCAAGTCCCCGTTCCAGTTTAATTTGCCCTTGAATATTCAGACTTTGAGCCAAAATCCGCTGCTGTTCGGGAGTTTTGGCGATAGTTCGCACAACCGACAAACTCGAATTCACAGCTTGTTCTGCTGGTTCCCAAAGTGCCAATTGCCCGTAGGTTGCAGCTAAATTGCTCAAAGCTGTGGCGCGATCGAGATTTTCGCCTTTTGCCTCAAACGCTGCCGCCGCCCGCTGCAACAGCGGTACAGCTTCGGAAAAACGTTCCTCTTGGTACAGAGTTCGAGCTTGTCGGACAAGCTGCACCGCTGGTGGTGGATTAACCTGAGCAACTCCGGGAGGAATAGCAACTGCTAGCAGACAGGAAATCACAAATAACAGAATTACTTGTCGGAGCGATCGGGTAAACTTCATATTTAAAAAATCAAATTACAACCACAGACACACATACCAATTAACCCAAATACATCCGATCCTTTATCTGCGTTAATCCGCGTTAATCCGCCTATATCTGCGGTTAAAAAAAACCTAATTTCAACGCGGCACACAAACAGAACTCCGTCGAGGATTGCGATCGTCAGCAGCATTACCTGAATTGTATCCAACAAGCGTAACTTTTCCTTCAGCATCTATCACCCAACCTTGAGCCGGAATAACTGCCTTTGGCTGGATTTCTATTTCTGCCCTTTTACCTTCTGTTTTCTGACTTCCACCTCCCGCTGGTTCCACCCAATTAAACTGGCTAGAATTGCTGCTGAGAACATCATTAGGACTTGGTGGCACTCCTCCTTTACCAGTCACAGTAAACTCGCTCTCGGCCCCTTTGATGCAGGGATTTGCAGCAATTAACGCAGCCGGATCGACCACATTTTGTGGCAGTTCCACTAAACCTTGAGCGGGATTTACCCCAGAAGCACTAAATGTTACAGTACCTTGCAAAGCCGGCCCACTACTTTGAGAAATAGCCGCAATATCGCTGGTAGGAAGTAAAGAAGTAGGATTAACTTGTAAAGCAGCAAATTCAGCATCAGTCAGTCCTAAACTACTTATAGCTTGTTCGCGGTTAATTGCTGTAAAACCAAATATATTTGGTACATTTACCGTAACTTGACCGCCTCTAGCTGTCCGAGCGTTAGCAGTAATATCGCTATTTTCTCTTGGTAAAGCTACCAAAATATCGCTGTCAATTCTGATATTACCGCCCTCAGAAATACCTGCATCCGTGGTAATTATGCTACCGCCCCGCAACTGGACATCTTGCGCCCTGATATTAATATTTCCACCACCGCCAGAGTCAGTTGTACCGTCAATACTAGCTTTATTATCCAAGGCAATTGAGTTAGCTACAATGTTAATATTGCCAGCCCTTCCCGTTCCTAAAGCTTGAACATTAACCGTTGCGCCATCCCGGAGAATCAATTGATTAGCATTCAAATTCAACGAACCCGCATTCCCGGTAGCATTGGGATTGACTAAAGTAAATGCCCTACCAGCCGAAGCCTCAATTCCACTTCTCAACCCACTGTTACTCCCGGTGCCTTGCGCTTCTACGCGATCGGCATTAATTGTAATATCTCCTGCATCTGCTCTACCCAAAGAAGCCGCAGAAATAATCCCGCCATTTCGTACAGTTAATTTAGGTGTTGAGAGGTAGATATCTCCACCCCTACCAGAGCTTGTAGTTTGAGTTGTTAGAGAACTTGGTGCATAGCCAGCATTCCCCAAAACTCCAGACTCGCCGCTCACTTCTATTGACTCTGAAGCTCTGATAGTTAAATTTCCTCCAGACCCCCCACTGGTAGAAAACACGGTTTCGCCAATAATCGAACCCGTCGATAAACTAGCGGAGGCTCCATCAGAAACAGTCAGTCGCTTAGTGTCGATGGTAATATCCCCAGCTTTCCCCTTCCCATCGAAAGAGTTCGTGCCGAGTACAGTTTGCGCCGTACTTCCAGGCAAAATCCCTGACAATTCTACAGATTCCTTCGCTTTAATCGCGATATTCCCCGATGCTCCATCACTGCGGCTAGTGCTGACGAGATTGGAGCCATCGCGCATGATTAACCGTACTGCATCAATAGTTATGCTTCCGCTCTGACCGCTACTTCCACGATTTGTACCACTGCTGAGTGCTGAACTGACGAGTTCGACGGTGTTAGCACGGATATTCATATTTCCGGCATTTGCAGCACTAAAGGTATTGGTACCGCCCACTGCCCCATCGCGCAGCAGCAGCCGTCCGGTGTCAATGTTAATCTCTCCGGCGGCTCCACTGCCAGCAGTACCAGCACTCAGAACAATTTGCGGGACAAATGGGTTGAACGTTCCAGAGACTATGTATTGGTTATAAACCTGCTGATAGCCTTCAATTCCCAGCCCGATCATTTCTACTGAGTCCGTAGCGTGGATGTTCAAATCGCTTCCCTTCCCATCTCCCAATGTGGCGGGGATAATTTGTGACCCTTTATCTACTCGCAAATTTTGGGCATTAATATCAATACCTCTACCATCAATATTTCCTAGTGTCAATCCTATAAGTCCAGAACTGCTAACACTAACATTTCCACCTCTGATGTCAATTTTTCCCCCTCCTAATCCGCTGGTATTTATCAATGCACCGTTCATTTCAATATTGCCGAAGTTCTGAATATTGCCATAGTTTAAATTCAGACCTAAAGCGGTTGGTTCAAATTGCACTAAACCAGGACTTTTGACACTTCCCAGTAATATTTGTCCGCTATAAGCCGTTAAATTTCCTCCTAGTAGTTGGATATCACCGCCAATTAAGGCTAAGGTTTGACCGGGATCTACTGCCAAACCAAGTTTGTTAGAAACAGGAATTTCTATCGGTAATGGCGGTAAAGTTGGTGTAGGGCCAATTGCTTGGGAAGTATTGACAATTGTGCCGGGATTTTCACGAAAGCTTAAACCCACAGGAATATTAATCGCTAATAATGGGACGGCGTTAGGATTAGCAGCACTAAATTCAAAGCCATTATCAAATAAAATGCCACTACCTGTAGAACCGATAAATGAACCCCGTAAATCTAACCGAGCATTGGGACCAAATACTATCCCTTTGGGATTAAGTAAGAATAAGTTAGCATTGCCTTGGACTCCCAAAATTCCTAAAATATTAGAAGGATTGCCACCTGTAACGCGGGTAAAAATATTAAGAATGCCGTTGGGATTGGCAAAATAAGCGGCTCTACCTTCACCTACATTAAATTCTCGAAAACTATGAAATAAACTGACTCCGCGATTGGCTCCGCCTTCTATTTTATCCGATGGTAAATTGTTAATTGTGTCGGAAACTGTCCGAGAACTTTCTGCACCTAAGCTATTGTCGGGGACAATTTGAGCGAGGGCGGCAGTGGGAAATAGTAATAAGCCAGCAAAAAGCAGGGCGGAAGATTGGTGCAGCATTGAACTCCTCTTAATTTGATATTGGGAAAAAACCCAGGTAGCTAAAACTTGAATAATACCTATCGAGGTACGCAAACACCTGTCTGTCTTGGATTCCGAGCAGAAACACCACCACCTGAATTGTAGGCCACAAGTGTAACTTTTCCTTCAGCATCTATCACCCAACCTTGAGCCGGAATAACTGCCTTTGGCTGGATTTCTATTTCTGCCCTTTTACCTTCTGTTTTCTGACTTCCACCTCCCGCTGGTTCCACCCAATTAAACTGGCTAGAATTGCTGCTGAGAACATCATTAGGACTCGGTGGCACTCCTCCTTTACCAGTCACAGTAAACTCGCTCTCGGCCCCTTTGATGCAGGGATTTGCAGCAATTAACGCAGCCGGATTGACCACATTTTGTGGCAGTTCCACTAAACCTTGAGCGGGATTCACCCCAGAAGAACTAAATGTTACAGTACCTTGCAAAGCCGGCCCACTACTTTGAGAAATAGCCGCAATATCGCTGGTAGGAAGTAAAGAAGTAGGATTAACTTGTAAAGCAGCAAATTCAGCATCAGTTAATCCTAAACTACTTCTGGCTTGTTCCCGTGTTACGGGGGAAAAACCAAATATATTTGGTACATTAACTGTAACTTGTCCTCCCCTAGCTGTGCGAGCGTTGGCTGTAATATCGCTATTTTCTCGTGGTAAAGCTACCAAAATATCGCTATTAATTCTGATATTACCACCCTCAGAACTACCTGCATCGGTGGTAATTCTGCTGCCGCGCCGCAACTGGATGCTTTGTGCTTGTAGGTTAATATTTGCTCCCGTACCAGAGACAGTTGTGCCGTCAATACGGCTTTTGTTGTCCAGGGAAATTGCATCTGCTACAACATTGATATTACCAGCCCGTCCCGTTCCCTTAGCCTGAACCGTCACCGTAGCTCCATCTCGGATACTCAATTGACGGGTATTTAGATTCACCGAACCAGCATTCGCTGTAGCATCGGCATTATTACCAAACACCTTGCCAACAGAAGCATCAATTTCACTGACAAATAGACCTTTATTGGCACTACCAACTACTTCGATGCGATCGGCATTAATCGTAATATCCCCCACATTTCCCACACCCAAAGAACTCGTAGAAACTATTCCCCCATCCCGCACAGTCAACCTCGGCGTATCAACACGAATATTTCCACCACGACTAGAACTCAAAGTTGCAGAGGAAAATGCACTAGCATTTTGATTCCCGCTGGTCAAAAGTTGAGAAATGCCTGCAATTTCCACTGATTCGCTGGCCCTAACTGTTAAATTTCCAGCAGGCCCTCCATTTCTAGAAAACAAAAATCTGCCAACTAATACACCTGTTCCTAATGTGAAAGCAGAACCTCCAGAAAGACTCAATCGCTTCGTATCAACGTTAATATCTCCTGCTTTTCCGTTAGTACCTATACTCAGGGTGCTGATTCCTGTTGATACAGCAGTTCTCGGCCCAGAGTTGAACAATTCTACTGATTCCGCAGCTTTAACATTGATATTCCCCGATCGCCCATTACTGTAACTCGTACTACCAAGCAGAGAACCATCGCGCATAATTAATCGTTGAACATCCAGGTTGATGCTTCCTCCTGTACCGGTACTATCTTTAGCTGTGGCGTTGTTAATTCCAGATCCTACCATCTCAAAAGTATTGGCACGGATGTTTAGATTGCCGCCAGTTCCAGCACCAAGGGTGATGCCGCTACCTGTTGCGCCATTAAGCATCAGCAGGTGTCCGGTATCAATGGTAATACTTCCCCCAGAACCCGCGCCAGAAGTACCATTAAAAAAAACAAATTGCGGGTCAAAAGGATCTACGGTTCCTGATACTAAATATTTAATGACAACCTGTTGATAACCTTCGACACCAAGTCCGCTTATTTCTACTGAATCAGTAGCACGGATGTTGATTTTTCCCCCTGCACCATCTCCCAGGGTGAACGTAGAAAGTTTTGCTCCATCCCGTATTTGAAAATTGTTGGCATTGATATCAATACCTCTACTATCAATATTTCCCAGTGTTAGTCCATAAATTCGGGAACCGCTGAGGGTGACGTTTCCACCTCTGATATCAACTTTGCCACCTCCGACTCCGCTGGTGTTAATCTGGCTACCTGCGGATATATTGATATTTCCAAAGTTTTGAATTTTGTCATAGTTTAAAGTTAGACCTAACGGCGTTTGTGCAAAATTAACTAAACCTGGACTCGCAACACTACCGAGGATAATTTGTCCGCCGTTAGCTGTTAAATTGCCACTGTTAATTTGGATATCGCCACCAACTAAGGCTAATGTTTGACCGGAGTCTACTGCTAAACCCACTTGATTGGTAATCGGAATTGGTCTCGAAACTGGTGGCTGGTTTAGCTGTCCATTCGCCGTTGATTGGTTGACAATTGTACCGGGGTCTCGAAATCTCAAACCGACGGGAATATTAACAATTAATAGTGGCGCTGTTTGTGGGTTGGTGCTGCTAAATTCAAAGCCGTTATTAAATACAATACTGTCAGCAGTGGAACCTAGAAATGAGCCTCGCAAATCTAACCGAGCCTTCTGGCCGAAAACAATCCCTTTGGGGTTAATTAAAAATAAGTTGGCGTTTCCCTGTACTCCTAATGTTCCTAAAATATTTGACCGATTGCTGCCGGTGACGCGGGTGAAAATGTTGGAAATGCCGTTAGGATTGGTAAAATAAGCTCCCCTTCCTTCACCGATGTTGAATTCTCGGAAACTGTGAAATAGATTTGAACCGCGTGTTGCGCCGCCTTTAATGCGATCGCTCGGTAAGTTATTGATTGTATCGGAAACTGTGCGCGAACTTTCGTTACCTAAACTGGTGTCTGGGATGATTTGGCCGATCGCGGGAAATGATGACATCACTAAAGCAGCAAATACTAAAGTGCAATTTAGGCTACGCATAAATAAACTCCGATTATTGATTTAACCGCAGAGATCGCAGAGGGCGCAGAGGAAGAGAAGAGAGAGTTTTAGCCAATTTAGCAATTTAAAATGGAAAGTAATTGATTCTAAAGTAGATGCCTTTTTCTTGGAAAGTTCGATCGGACGATTGAGCATTGATCAAAGGAATACCATAATCTAAACGCAGATTAAACTGATCGCCCATTTGCCACAATAGCCCGACACCNNCGCCAAACCGGGATACGCACTTCAGCTATGGCGATCGCACCATTGTCAGTTAGCAGCAAATCTTGCCGATATCCGCGCACGCTAGCCACGCCACCAATCCCGATTTGTTCGAGAGAAAGCAGGGGACGATCGGCTAGTTGAATGTCGGAACGCACAATCAGCAAGGTTTCTGGCGCTAGCAGCCGCACGTACTGAGCTTGTCCGCGCCAAGCGAGAAAACGGCTATCGGGTCCGCTATCATTCGCAGTAGCGCCCAAGAAATCGGTGCCGAGAGAGAATTGCGATCGGGCGGCGAACACTTGACTGGAACTCCGCTGCACGTATTCTTGAAAAAAGCGCACAGTAGAAACTCTCGTTTCGCCGCGCTCATTTGCTCCCGCCGAAAGCGCAAATCTTTCACCCAACAGGAATGTATTGCTTTCTTGCCGCGATAATGTTACTCCTAAAGCTAAGTTGCGATCGGGCTTTTCGACAATGGGTTGGCGGTAAGTTAATTCGTAGGTGCGCGATTTTCCCTCAATCCCAGCAGCATCAAAGGGTTCCTCAATCACATTAGTCTTAGTAGCACCCGCCGACAACCGAATTGTGCCGTTGCGGGGATTGACAGGAAAAGTATAGCTGCCGTTGAGTTCATTGCTACCATCGGTGTTAGCGTAGGATACCTCCAGCCCGTCTCCCAAACCGAGCAAATTTGTTTGGTTGATTCGCACGCCACGCCGAAAACTGCCGACGCTGGGCGATCGATTATTATCCGCAAACACTTCGCCCTGAAAGCTATCTGCTTCTTTTACCCGAACTTCTAAGCGACTGTTTTCTGGGCGGCTTCCGGCTTGCAATTCGGCTGAAATATTGGCAATTAAGGGGTCAAGTTGCAGGATTTGCAAGGCTTGTAGGAGTCGATCGCGATTTAGTGGCCGCCTAGTGGCGATTTCTAAGCGCGATCGCACGTAATTTGAATTTAAGCGCCTGTTTCCAGTAATCTGAATTTCATCTAATCCGCCTTCGACAATCTGAATTTTCACCACCGCCCCCTGTCTGGAAAAGGTTTGGTTGGCGGGAATTACTGCGCCGGAATTGATGTATCCTGCTGCCACGTATTTTTGAGTTACGGCTGCTTCGGCTGCGATCAGTTCGGCAAAGGTGATTTCGCGCCCCGCGAAGGGTTTGGTAATTTCGGCCAGTTCGCGATCGCTAAAAGCTGTGTTGCCCTCAAATTCAAAGCGATCGACCCTAATTTTGCCCGCTAGATCGGGTCTAAATTCGCTCTCAGCGGGTGTTGCCGGTGTGGGTGGGAGGGGAGACGGATATGGGGGTTGCGGTGGCTCAGGAGGCGGGAATTCGGGTTCTCTTGGTTGAATTGGGTTGGGTAGTTGTTGACTAAGTTGGGAATCGCGATCGATTTCTGTGGGTAGGTTTTCGGGGTTGGACTCCAAATTTTCAACTGTGCTAGCAGTTGTTTTAGCAGGTTTTTCTAATAATAAAAATCCACAAATTACCATCATTACAAAAAGTTTTTTGGAGCGATAAGTCATGTTAGTTATCATATTGAATGATTAGATTTAACCGCAGAGGCCGCAGAGAGCGCAGAGAAAGAGAAGAGAGATGAATAATATAGTTAACCAGGATTTGGTGTGATACCAAATCCGGTTGCGTCGGAATGATTAAACCGCGAAGACGCTAAGAGCGCGAAGGAAGAACTGCTTCTTCTTCTTTCTCTTCCTTCGCGTCCGCGTGCCTCGCGGTTCATTTAATCTTACTTCATAAAAAAGTTCGGTAAGT
>DPLL01000430.1:0-3627 GCA_003542015.1 Microcoleaceae cyanobacterium UBA9251
TATCATTGCCAGCACCGCCACTGACGGTGTCGTTCCCCTGATCTCCATAAACTGCGTCATTGCCATCACCGCCGTCTACTAGGTCATTTCCTTTACCGCCAAAGGATAAGTCCTCGCCGCCGCCACCAGCGACCACATCGTTGCCAGTACCGGCAACTACAATATCATTGCCAGCACCGCCACTGACGCTGTCATTGCCGCCGCCCGTCAACATCAGGTCGTTGCCATCACCAGCGGCGATGACATCGTTGCCCCCAAAAGTCTGGATGATATCGGCTCCTGTGCCGCCAGTCAACCTGTTGTCGCCTGAGGCTCCGATGATATTTGAGCCACCACCGGTCAGTGTGACTGAACTTGCTGGCGTAGTTGGATTAGTTACCTGTGTCATTTACACTCCTCCTAAAAGATGAATCATTTTTATACAATACACTTTTCCCTCCAAAGGGATTCAATAAATGAAACCGGACATCGGTTGAGACCCTAATTTACCCGGCTGTTATAGGCTGTCATGTAATTTAAATTGTCAGCAGGGAGCTTCGAGTGGCGAGTTGAATCCTGTTTTCCTTGAGCAGCAAATATCGGTTGTTTCCGGCTCTGGACTCTCGACTCCACAACTCCTCCTCCTCGCGAAACTATTCCAATTAAACGTTTTTGAGTGTACCATGCCGAGCTTGGATGCGGCTAGTAATTTTTTAAACAATAGCCGGGAAATACACAGAGACCATTTTTAATGGGAGTACACTCTCAAGTAGAAATTGCACCCCCGTCCTTGGCAATTTGTCCGATCGCAACTGTCGATCGCAACTTGTCCGATCGCCTTGCGATCGCAATTTGTACGATCGCCCGCAATTGGGCAGTTTAGTAACAGAGTTACCATTGGTTTAGTAGACTCTGGTTCATCAGACTTTTGAGTTTAGCCAATAGTTCCCAAGAATTCAATTTTGTTTCCCCCCCGCAGTTAACCCTGCTGCGTACCCCCGACTTTTCCTACAAAATGTGTGTCACGAGCCCCATTGGCGATCGTCGCCTGCACGATCTTTACCGCTCTTTGCAACGCCACTGACCCCCGCTGCTTTCCGCCCCAAAGGCTACTATAGGTGCGATTTTATACCCAGTTCTGGTTGAATACCCCTCTTTTCTTCAGTCCGCCTCATCACGGACTTCCTATGTGTAGTAGCGATTGGACGATCGCCGATTTCTCTAACAGGGTTTTTAACTTATCTTTAATTCTTAATTAGCACACAAACTCAGGAATTAGTATTTTTTGATACAGTATATTTTTTCAATTCTAATTTTTCAACTAAACCGATCATATTTGATGGCAAGCAATGGTTGTTTTGCTAATTGCTAAGTTTCGACCAATTAGTAATTAGCAATTTCCCCAGAATTTTGTTCAACCGACCTAGACAAACTGTACTATTTATCCAATTTGTGCTTCTAGTTGCGCTGTTGGTTGGAATTGATCTGGATGTCATAGCTGTAGATGTGAGCATCGCTCTCAAAAATGTAATTGATCGAAGTAACTGCGTAGTAGCTCAGCGCTAGCATCGACACCAGATTAAGAATTCGATAAATTGGCTTCTCAGATATTTCCTTCATTTTCACTCCTGATTTTTGTGCAAATAGAACATTCCCCTACAGTGACGGCACTTTTTTTCGTGAGTTCCCCACAATGCAGCACCTCTGAAAAATCCGATCCCTCCCCCGAATCCTGATCCATGATGACATAAAACAAGTCCTGCTTGAGATTTGCCTTAGTTATTGTTGTCACCCCTTTTATATTGCATTCTCTGCCGTTAATTGTCTATATCACTAGGGTAAGACTTCGGCAACTTTTGCCCGCTCGAAATCTACCTCTCAAGGCCAAGTTTGAGCGGGGTAAAAAAAAAGAACCGTTCTCGGGTTCGTAATTTTTATTCAAGCTTTCACCCTACAAAAGATGAGTAATTCAGCCGATTTGAGATGAGAGATTTGAGATTTGAGATTGAAGAGTTGTGTTAGAACCCCACAGCACTTAAAGTGCTGCGGGTTCTGGGTAGTCTGTTTTTTCAGGTGGGCTTACTTATAGCAACCTTCTCGGCAGTTAGGACGTTTCTAATTGCTGAAGCCATTGATTTTATAGCGTTTCCACATCGACTTCTGCCTTCTGCCTTCTGCCTTCTTCCTTCCCGGCGTTAAATCCGTTAAATCCGTTACATCCGTTACATCCGTTACAGAATCCGTTGCCGAACTTCCTTCTTCCTTCAACATCTGTTAACTCAACAATTTCTTAGTCTTCTAGAGCGCATTTAGCTGGTGCGACAGGCTTTTTGCTCGTCATTTGTAAAAGGGACAGGGGCAAAACTACAGGCCACATCAGAGGGCCAATCACTAAGGCGATCCAAGATATCACGTCTTTTTTAGATGTGGCAGTATCGTTCAAAAAACGTTTTAACCACACCAAAAAAACGATCGAGGCCATCAAAAAGTAGCAAATAATAATCATGATTTTACCGGCCTGTCGATAAATGCGATCGCAAGATCGATCGTGATTTTATTCATAAATTTTTCCGTCAGGCATAATTGCTTCTCTCAGATTCGCCTCGCTCCAATTTGTCCCGCGCCAAGAAGCTTGATGCAGGTCAGCCCCCCGCAGATTTGCTCCCTTCAGAAAAACTCCGCTCAAATCAGCTCCCCGGAGATTGGCACAACTCAAGTTAGCTCCGCTCAGATTAGCTCCTTTCAAATCCACTTTTTGGAGATTTGCTTCGGTTAAATTTGTCCAACTCAGATTTGCTTGGGCTAGGTTAGCATTACTGAGGTCGGCTTGTGTTAAGTCGGCATCGGTTAAATTTGCTTTGCTCAGGTTGATTCGGCAAAGTTTCACTTGTATCAAGTTGGCTCCTTGCAAGTTGGCGTTAGCTGCATAAACTCCAGAGAGAATTGCCCGCTGAAGGTTGGTCTCTCTCATGTCTGCACCCCTGAGACTAGCCCCAGTTAAGTTGGCTCCGCTGAGTATGGCACTCCGCAAGATGGCTCCGCTCAAGTTAGCTCCTATCGCCTGAGAATCGCCCAAATTAGCCGACATCAGGTTGGCCTGGGAGAGGTTGGCTGCGCTGAGATCTGCCTGATATAGAATTGCTCTGTAGAGAGTTATGCCGCTCAAATTTGCACTCTTTAACATAGCTCCAGTCAGGTCAATATCACGCAAATTTGTTCTAGAGATATTTGCCCCGCTGAGGTCTACTTTGTGAAAAACCCGTTCTCCGGCTGCATATCGTCTGAGAAGTTCGTCCGCATTCATGTCATTTTCCTCAAAATCTTTAATAATATCTGTAACATTTCAATCATATTAGGCATGAGTGACCTTTACATTTCTTGGCCAGAGTACCATCGGAAAATTGAGGATTTGGCGGTAAAAATTGATGAATCTAAGTGGGAATTCGATCGCATTGTGTGTCTTGCGAGGGGAGGGCTGCGCGTGGGCGATATTCTGTCGCGGATTTTCGACCAACGGCTGGCAATTTTAGCTGCCTCTTCCTATAGTGGGGCCGAGGGGAAAGTCCGAGGTTCGATTAAATTTGCCCGCGATTTGACAATGGTGGGCGATGATTTGGGGCGTCGAGTTCTGCTGGTTGACGACTTGGT
>DPLL01000430.1:3764-12294 GCA_003542015.1 Microcoleaceae cyanobacterium UBA9251
TCGACCTATTGAGGAATTAGATCAATAATCGGAAAGTCTGGGAAGTTTTGGCTGGTATTATAAAAATTCATTGACTTTATAGCCATTAATAGCCATGTATAGTATAGTATAGTATAGTATAGTAAAAAATGACGGCAAAACAATGCAGCTAGTTGAAAAGCACATGATCGATCGAAACCACTGGCTATACAAGCAGCTAGATAATTTGTGCTTTCTCTCTAAGAATCTTTTCAACTACGCTAACTACCTGATCCGACAAAAATTTATCAGTTCGGGAGAATACCTCGATTATTACAAAATACAGAAACTCTGTCAGGGAACCACTGACTATCTAGCATTACCAGCCAAAGTATCTCAGCAAGTATTATTGAGATTACATGAAAGCTGGCAATCATTTTTTGCAGCTACCAAGGAATATAACATCCATCCAGATAAATTCAAAACCAGACCCAAAATACCCAGATACAAACACAAAACATTAGGCAGAAATGTCCTGACTTACACCGCTCAAGCCATCAGTAAAGAATGGCTCAAGAAAGGAATCATCAATCTTTCTTTGACCGACATATTTCTGACTACTAAAGTTAGCGAATTAAATCAAGTCAGAATCGTTCCAAAAACTTACCATTACTCGATGTAGGTAGTTTATGAAGCCAAGGATGTAACTCAATCATCATCAGGTGTTGAAGGGATAGCTGGGATTGATATTGGTCTGAATAACTTAGCGACAATTACATCCAATCAAAAAGGGTTTGTCCCGCTGATAATAAATGGCAAACCTCTCAAATCAATCAATGCCTACTATCACAAAAAGAAGGCACTGTTGCAGTCCTACTTGAAGGGGGAGAAAAAGACATCAATCAAAATTGAACAATTAACTCACAAGGGTCATGTAAAAGTAGATAATTACCTGCATAATGCAAGTAGATTTATTGTCAATCATCTGGTAGCTAACCGCATCGGGACACTGGTGATTGGTAAAAACGATAACTGGAAACAGGGAATAAATCTCGGCAAGCGGAATAATCAGAACTTCGTAGCAATACCTCATGCAAGGTTTATTGAAATGCTAACTTATAAAGCGCAGTTAGCAGGAATCGTTGTGAAGGTTATTGAAGAAAGTTACACTTCAAAGTGTTCTTTTTTAGATAATGAACCTTGTGTCAAGCATTCAGAGTACAAAGGTAAACGAATTAAGCGAGGTTTGTTTCGTGCTGGTGATGGCAGACTTATATAGCGATCCTAAATCATTTGCATAATTCTTGTAGGGGCAATCCGACCCCTACTCCCCGTGGTTGCCCAATCCCTCGGAGGGCGGGCACGGGGGCACCGCCCCTACATATCTGCATGAATGATTTAGGATTGCTATAAATGCGGATGTGAATGGCAGTGCTAATATTATCAAAAAAGCATTTCCCAACGCTTTTGCTGAGGGAATACAGGGCGTATTAGTAAGTCCGGTAAGGGTCACACCTTACAAAATGGTTGGGAAATGCAAGTGTAATATTTGCCCATAAAACCTGTAACTATTAGACTCAATATATTGGCCCTCTTGGAGCAGATAAATTTTCAGCACTTCCCCGTCATATCTCCAGAGTTCGGGAACTCCTAAAGCTTCATAGCAGTTTAAACTGGTTTGTGAAGAATTATCAATCTCGATCGCCAAATCTGGCGGCGGTTCTACAGTTAAATCTAGCCTATCTTTGCCTCTGACAGCAGCTTGATTTTGGATGTAGAAACAGTCGTCAGGTTCTACGCCGAACTGCATATCTTGGCGTTTGAAGGTAGTGGAACCTAAAACTTCACAATCAATATTAAGTTCTTCCATTAGCACGTTGACCAAGTATCCAATCAACGATTTAGCTTTTTCATGTTTTGGGAGTGGCGTCCTGATTTCTAATGTTCCTTTGTAATAAGCAATTCGAACTGCATAACCTTCTCCTAGTTCGTCTAAAATAGCTTCGTAGATTTCCCAGCTAACCTTTTGTAACTGCACTTTATTACCGGGAGGAACAATTAGTTGGTTCAGTTCAAATACTGTAGGTCGAACTTGAGTTTGCATGGTATTCGGCTGCTTGTAGGATTGAGGCTCATTGCTCTATTTTATCAAGGGATTGAGGAATCGATTTACACCGTTGGCTATAGTTCCACAAGTATAATATCGTTTACGGTTGCATGGGAATGATTTAACCGCAGAGACCGCAGAGGGCACAGAGGAAGAGAAGAGAGAGAAATGAATAATTCTGATACAAACGGATTTGATATAACATTAAGTTTTTTCAGCACGGGCCGGAGAGCCCGTGCAATTCTATTAATACAATTAGCGAACAGAAAGAATGCGATCGCCCAAAACCTCACTCGCCTCCAAAACTTCCTGCCGCGCCCACTTGTCCGCAGCTAAAATATCATCTAAACCAGGGCTTTCACAGTTATCCGGTTGATGTTTATCGCACGCCTTCTCAATCAATTTCGGAATATCCAAAAACTGAATCTTTTCCTCCAAAAATAGCGCTACCGCCTGTTCATTCGCCGCATTCAACACCGCAGGCATCGAACCACCAGCCCGTCCAGCCGCATAAGCCAACTGCATACAAGGATACTTTTCATGGTCAGGTTCTCGGAAAGTCAAATCTCCAGATTTTACCAAATCAAACGGCTTCCAATCTGTATGAATTCGCTCCGGCCAAGACAAGGCATAAAGCAGCGGCAACCGCATATCCGGCCATCCCAATTGTGCTAAAACTGACGTATCTTGCAACTCAATTAATGAGTGAATTATACTCTGGGGATGAATGACAATATCAATATCATCATAATTCATTCCGAACAAATAGTGAGCCTCAATTACTTCTAATCCTTTATTCATCAAAGTNNCCTTGGAGACACTGAAAAATTGCTGAATGTTCGGAGTCTGCTGGTAATATTTTCACTCCGTGTTTTTCGATCAGGGGGTTGACAACGGGACCGCCTGCGATTAATGTTTCTTTATTGGCTAAGGCGATATCTTTTCCTGCTTGGATGGCCGCAATTGTTGGCAGCAAACCGGCACAGCCGACTATGCCGGTGACGACGGCTTCTGCGTCGCCGTATCTGGCAACTTCGACAACGCCTGTCTCGCCTACAAGTATCATAGGTTGATAGTCGATATCGGCGATCGCCTCTTGTAATTCCTGTAATTTATCTTCGTCCCCAATTGCGACAATTTCGGGCCGAAATTGTCTGATTTGTTGCGCTAGCAATGTAACATTTCGTCCGGCGGTTAAGCCGACAATCCGAAATTGTTCCGGGTATTGAGCTACAATATCTAGGGTTTGAGTCCCGATGGAACCGGTGGAGCCGAGCAGAGTTATCGCTTTCACAATTTTTTAAGGTTTTGTGGATTATTCTAAATTTTATGCAGAATTCGTCCAATTTTGTTGATTCTGGTGAGGACATTAGCCTGTCTCTCGCGGAAAATGTAGAGGAAGGTCGATCGCAGCCACCGTCGAGTTTGCTGTGGGCGATCGCCACTGCTGCGACAATTTTATTTTTGTGTAGCAGTTTGCGACACGCTTTGTTTCAATCCACTGCTTTCGATTTGGGCATTTTTGACCAAGCGATTTACTTAATCAGCCAAAACCAAACGCCTTTTTCTTCCTTGATGCAGATTCATATTTTAGGCGACCACGCAGCGGTAATATATTATCCGCTGGCTTTGTTGTACAAAATTTACCCCGATGTGCATTGGTTGTTTTTCGTACAAGCAGTTGCTTTATCCCTGGGGGCTTGGCCTACCTGGAGTTTAGCACGCTTGGCCGGTTTGAATCCAGAACAATCCCGTGCGATCGCATTTATTTACTTACTATATCCGGTAGTATTTAATATCAATCTATTTGACTTCCACCCAGAAGTAATCGCTTTACCCGCACTTTTAGCAGCCATTTTGACCGCCCGTTTAAACAAAGTTCTGTGGTTTTGTAGCGCTGTTTTGTTAGTCTTAAGTTGCAAAGCAGTTTTGTCCCTAACCGTTGCTGCGATGGGTTTATGGCTGTTTTTATGCGAGAAAAAGCAACGGTGCGGGGCGATCGCACTTTTCCTCGGTGCAGCCTGGTTTGTGATTGCTTCCCAAAAAATCATCCCCTTCTTTAGCGGCAGCGAAGTCGCCGGAGTCGGGCGCTACAGCTATTTAGGCAAATCTGTACTAGAAATTGCCATCAATCTCATCTTAAAACCACANNTTAGGAAAAGTCCTTTCATTTGATACTATTAAATATATATTCATACTCAGTTTACCAGTAATTTGGGGACTGTTGCCCTTCTCCCGCAAAATAGGACTTCGATACTTGATGCCGCTAATTCCAGCCCTCCCTACTCTCGCCATCAATATCCTCTCAGATTTGCCTTTTCAACGCAGTTTAGCCTATCAATATTCAGTGCCGATAATTCCCTTTCTCTTGTTAGCAGTTATCTCGAAGGAAGCAGAAAGTTCGGCAACGGATTCTGTAACGGATGTAACGGATGTCAGTCAGAGGGAAGCAGAAATAGGAAAAAAGGCAGAAGATAAACCAAATCATCAACTGTTTTTCAGATCTGTACTTTGGGGAAAATTTAACCATCCCAAACTTGCCAATTTCCCATTAAAACTTTCCCAACTTCCTCAACTATGGCTGGGAATGCAATTGCCAAAAACCATGATAATTTGGTCATTAATAATTTTCCTATTTCTCGGCGAAGCCAAAGACTTTTTTCTCTATCTAAATAGACTAGATACTTGGCAAGCAACACGGGAAGCGATCGCACAAATTCAACCCCAAAGCAGTATTTTAACAGACAATAGACTTGCCCCTCACTTTGCCCACCGCCCAATAGTAAAATTGCTTTCGCAAATTTCACCCCAAACAGATTTAGCTGAATTTCAATACATCTTATTAAACCTGCGCCATCCCTGGCCCGATACAGAACAAATTGGCAATAACTTAGCAAATCAACTTCAAAACACTCCCAAATTTCAATTGACTTATCAAAAAAACCAAGTTCTGTTATTCAAACGCATCGCTGATTAAACCAATAAAATGCTAACCTTAAAATCCCTAAAAACCCATCCAGTATTTTTAATGATTGTCGCCACCACGATAGTCTTATTTGCTTCCAGTAGCGCGCGACACGCTTTGTTTCATTCCACAGCATACGACTTAGCCATTTTTGACCAAGCAGTTTATTTAATCTCTCAAAATCAAACGCCATTTTCTTCTTTAATGGCAGTTAACATTTTAGGCGATCACACAGCATTTATTTTTTATCCGCTGGCTTTACTTTACAAAATATATCCAGATGTTCACTGGCTGTTATTCGTACAAGCAATTTCTTTAGCATTAGGTGCTTGGCCTAGTTGGAGTTTAGCACGGCAAGCGGGTTTAAATGAAAGAAAATCAATGGCAGTTGCAGCAGTCTATCTGCTTTATCCCGCAGTCTTTAATGTCAATCTTTTTGACTTCCATCCAGAAGTGATTGCTGTACCCGCATTTCTCGCAGCCATTGTAGCAGCTAGACTTGATAAAATCTTGTGGTTTTGCGCTGCAATTGTATTGATTCTAAGCTGCAAAGCCGTGTTATCTTTAACTGTAGCTGCGATGGGTTTGTGGCTGTTGATTTTTGACAAAAAGCGCAATTGCGGACTCCTAGCTCTATTTTTCGGTGTGGCTTGGTTTTTGATAGCTACTCAGGCAATTATACCATATTTTAATCAGGGAAAAGAACACGCGGGAATCGGGCGATATCAATATTTGGGCAAGTCGGTTTTAGAAATTGCTGTTAATTTAATTTTGAAACCAAATCTAGTTTTGGGGCGTTTGTTTTCTTTAGAGACTTTTGAATATTTAGCCTTATTGCTATTTCCTGTAATTTGGTGGATTTCTCCACGCCATCTGACACCTTTGATTAGTGCAGTGCCGATGTTGGCGATGAATATTCTTTCGGATATTCCCGCTCAACGAGATTTGATTCATCAATATTCTATCCCTATTTTCCCTTTTTTATTGGTAGCCGTGATTGCAAATTTGTCTGACTCAAATCAGCAAATATTCAAACTACCTAAAATTCTTGAGAAATTACGAATTTCTAGTTTTTCCTTGGATCGTAATATCGTGATTTGGGCATTAATAGCTTTTTTATGCTTGGCGAAATACGGCTATTTTTGGACTATTTATTTAGAAGCCCTCGACACTCTGCCAGCTACGAAAGAGGCGATTTCTCTCGTTCAAACCAAAGGCAATGTTTTAACGACAGCTAATATTGCTCCACATTTAGCTCACCGTCCTGTGGTAAAATTAACTCAGGCTCACACGCCGCCTGCAAATCTGACGGAATTTGATTATGTATTGCTGAATTGGCGCTATCCAGGCTGGATGAGCGATCGAGCTTTTGTGCAAAACTTAGTAACTCAACTCACCAACAATCCCCAATTTCAACTCAAATATCAGCGGGATGACATTTATCTATTTACTAAAAAATGATCGAGTGCGATCGCCCACAAGTTAAAATTCTTTACCATAACCCAGCAGTGCGTACAGATAGTTAGCGCTAGCTGACTTTGAGAAGAATCTTGTCCCACCCCCTACTCACACCCTACTCCCTTATGAAAGGGGGTTAGGGGGATCAGCTTCTATGCAGCCTCATAAAAAATTGGCATAACTCCGCGTCAGCCAGGGAAGTCAAGTCAATTTTAGATTACAAAATATCAAGTGTTTAAAATCACATTCTGCGGTACAATCATAAAAAGCTTGTGACATCCTCAACTCCGATCCTAAATTATGAACACAACAGAGAACACAACAGAAAAATCCAAACTCTCCAACGAAAAAACTTTGGAGGCGATGAAGAATTTCTCCGAAACCTACGCCCGGCGCACCGATACTTACTTTTGTTCGGAGCCTTCTGTCACCGCTGTAGTAATTGAAGGACTAGCAAAGCACAAAGACGAACTAGGCGCTCCCTTGTGCCCTTGTCGCCACTACGAAGACAAAGAAGCCGAAGTAAAAGCTGCCTACTGGAATTGTCCTTGCATTCCCATGCGCGAGCGCAAAGAGTGTCACTGTATGTTGTTTCTGATGCCAGATAATGATTTTGCTGGAACTACTCAGGAAATTGGAATGGATCAGATTCAAGCTGTCAGAGAGACTATGTAGTCAGTTAAGTAGGCGGGCGTTTTTATCTGACTTTTAATTAGCTCCGCCTACTCAAAAAAAACTCCCCGATCCCCAATGCAATATCTCAAATCTAAAATCAGAATGCCAGAGGAAATGCCGAGCGAGTTTTGGGAAGGTATCGAACAGTTTAATAATCAAGAATTCTATGCTTGTCACGACACACTAGAGGCTTTGTGGATGGAAGCTGGCGAGCCAGAAAAAAAGTTTTATCAGGGAATATTGCAAATTGCCGTCGCACTTTATCACTTAGGTAATCACAACTGGCGCGGGGCTGTAATCTTATTGGGAGAAGGCATAAATCGGCTCAGTTATTATCAGCCAACTTATGCAGGAATTGCTGTTGAAGAGTTGCTGGGAGAAAGTGCTAAACTCTTGAGTGCTTTGCAACAAGCTGGGCCGGAAAGAGTCGCTGAATTTGTACCGTTATTAACAATACCCAGAGCCCCGCAGGCTTAAAGAAGTCGGGCTTCTCACACAACTCTTTAATCTAAAATCTCAAATCCAAAATCCAAAATCTCAAATCGGATGCTAGGATAATTGGTTGAGACTCTCGGATTAATCGATCGACAACTGCGAAAGTCTTTCCGGCCGTTAAAATAAAATACCTAACTGATAAGCTGTTGTGCATCTAATCTCCATCGAGAAAAATGTCCCGGTTGCCGTTTCCGGTGTCCTTCACTCAGTCTCAACAGGCAAGTTAAATGCAAGGATAGCTGATCTGTCAGTGGCAAAGCTGGAGGTTCTGCCGCTCAGCAATTTCACAAATTTTGAGGCTTGTAAGTTATGATGCCCTCCGCTAAACTGCTTAATTCGGGAATATTCAAAGGATTATCGCTGCTGTTGCCCCTGACTCTGGCAGGCGCGATCGCCTCTCCCACCTATCCGCAAGCCAGCCCGCCCCGTACTCTCAGCGTGCGATCGGACATTCAAGAAGCCGACTCCAAAACCGGCATCGTGACAGCCCGCGGCAACGTCCAAATCAACTATCCAGCCCGCCAAATACAGGCAACCGCAGCTCAAGCTCAATACTTCAGCCGCGAACGTCGGATCATTCTCAGCGGAGACGTTTACGTATTGCAGCAGGGCAACAGCCTGCGCGGCGAAACCATCACATACCTAATCGACGAAGGGCGGTTTATTGCGCTGCCAGACAAGCCAGGGCAGGTAGAATCCGTCTATCTGGTTGCCCCAGAGCAAGATGCAGCAGCCCAAAACTCTGTCGGCTCCCAACGTCCTCCCGCAGCCCCCCGGTAACAGCCGCAGCAGCGAAATTTCGCGTCAGCCAAAACATATTGCGTTCTTCTCGATCGCTAGGGCGTTTTCAAACCCGGAGATCCCCCCTAACC
>DPLL01000332.1 GCA_003542015.1 Microcoleaceae cyanobacterium UBA9251
TATAATTGGCAAGTTAAATATTTACGGCAAGACTATGGAACCAGTTCATAAAGATTTACTACAACAAATAGCCAGATTATCTGAAAATTATCCTAATTTGGCCGATCGGCTCTTGCAATCGGCTCAGCAACTCCAAAACTCCGGCATTCCACCCTCGGAAAGCTTGCTCGCTGAAATCGCCACCTACAGCCGCAACTTTGCTGTTGTCCAAAAACAAGCTCTCGAACTGAGTAAATCCGTTCAATCGCCCAGCGAAATTGCTTCCCTCAAAGACATTCAAAACTTAGTCGAGATGGTAGCAGCCTCAGAAGGCAAAGCAGAAATTCGATCGCAAGCCTTAAAAGTGCTCGATCGAGTTTTAGCCATCACCCACCGCGAACAAAGCGATTTTGCCCCATTACAATCAGTTCATACCAAAGCCCGCGAACTTTACCGCGCGATTTCCGAATCAACCCCGATTCAACTGCATTCCGACGCAGAATCCTTAGTCAGTGGGAAACACCCAGTTTCAGCAGTGCTGGCCCTAGTGGCACAGCAAGACAAACTAGATGACGAACAGTGGGTGATCCTCGAAGAAACAGTCAGCGCCTCCTTTGGTAAACAATTAGCTGTAGCCATTTCCCGTGGAAAATTAACCGTTGCCGAGATCAAGGAGCCAGCTCAACTGGAACCGACATTCAAAACGGCTGCGGTAGAGCCCAAAATCAGCGCCCAACCCTTGCCAGAAGTCATCGTCATCCCGTCGGGAAATGTTGCACCACCGAAACAAGTGGTAGTTCGGCCTGAGATCAAAATTTTGGAATCCCCCTCACCCTCAGCCCCGGTGCACGAGGTAATTATTGTTCCCAGTATTGAGATACCTCAATCCCGACCGATTACGAGCTCCGGGAACATTGTTTTTGGCGCACCTCCCCGCACTCAACAGGTGCAAGTAGAGGGGGCTTTAGCAATGAAAGTGTTGGTTCACATTCAGGGGATTGGCGATCGCACTTTTGGTGCTATGGAATACGCGGGTACTCGCGCTCAAGGGCGTCGCATTGAAGGATTTGAGATTAAGATCGACCCGCCAATTCCCGGTTTGAGCGTGCAGTACATGGCTCATGTCGAAGGTGTTGGCGATACTCCTTGGATCAATGAGGCGGAATTGGCCGGTTTTCGCGGCCAAGCAAAACGAATTGAAGGATTTGCGGTGCGGTTGAGCGGCCCGGAAGCTGCTAATTACAACGTATTTTACACTGCTCACATTCAGAATATTGGCGATACCGAGGTGTCCTCTAACGGCGAATATTGTGGCACTCGCGGCAAAGGTTTGAGGGTGGAGGGTTTGAAGGTTTGGATCGTGCGATCGGCCTTGGCAAGCCAACCAGCGGCACCTGTGGGGTTAAAAGTGTTGGCGCATATTCAAGGAATTGGCGATCGAACTTTTAGCGATCGAGAATATGCCGGCACTCGCGCTCAAGGGCGTCGCGTCGAAGGATTTCAAATTAAAATAGAGCCTCCCGTCGCCGATTTAAATTTGCAGTACATGGCTCATGTCGAAGGAGTTGGCGACACTGCTTGGATATCGGAAGGAGACTTAGCTGGATTCCGCGGCAAAGCTAAGCGCATTGAGGGATTTGCCGTGCGGCTGACTGGCTCAGAAGCTGATAAATACGACGTATTTTATACTGCTCACATCCAGAATGTCGGTGATACTCCTGTTACTGGTAACGGTCAATACTGCGGCACTCGCGGCAAAGGTTTGAGGGTTGAAGGGGTGACAGTTTGGGTTGAGGCTAAGGGGTAAAAATCAATGTTTGTAGTGAGGACTTTAGTCCTCATTTCTGAGTTTTAATTAATCAGGACTGAAGTCTTTACTACAAACCGATCGCCCTGTTAATGATCGCTTAGCGAAGGTATCCGTAATATGTATCTATTCTACTTTACAGGGCGGTAGAATTTAAGTTAACATCGGCTCAGCCGATAAATATTACAGCCACAAAACTTACGCACACAGACCAAAGAAACCGGGTTTTTTACCAAATCTACGGGTACAAACGAGGTATTTTCGTAAAAAAACCCGGTTTCTGACCACCCCTGTGTAAGTCCTAATTGAGATTACCCTTCCAAAGCCGCCAACAGACATAACAACAATGCCTCCGTCCACTCAACTACGGCACCGTAGGTATCGCCGGTGTGCCCGCCCAAACGGTAGTTAAACCATGCACCGGTCAGAATCCCGATCGAACTTCCCCCCAAAGCCATCCCCACCGCTAACAGCCAGCGATCGCCATCAAGTACCACTTGCAATACACTTAAGCTCAGTAGCAATAACACTCCAGGGATCAAATCAAAAGGAGAATAAATTGATTCTTTGTGAAAAGCTCCTTTGCCCTGGGCCCGGAGATAGGGATAGCGGGCGATCGACACTAATTGGCCCCATCTTCCCCAACCCGCGACACCCATCAAAGCCAACCACCGATAGTTATTCAAGTCTGACAGAGCCGCTGTTTTTAACAACAGGAGCGACACCGCAGCCATCGCCCCAAAGGCCCCTGTAACGCTGTCCCTCATCACTTCCAGCCGCCGCACGGGGTCGGGTACAGCCAGCCCGTCCGCCGCGTCCATAGCCCCATCTAGGTGCAGCCCGCCAGTCACGGCAATGCCCAATACTACTACTAAGGCCGATCGAGTCAGAGCAGGCATCCCCAGCAACCGTAGCCCTAGATCGGCAATTCCTAGTATCCCCCCAATCAACAGCCCGATCGCCGGTGCAAAGCGAGCAATACCGCGAAATTCCAAAGTCCAAGACATCGGTACCGGCAAACAAGTATAAAAGGCGATCGCGGCGGCTAGGGCTGCGCCCTGATTCCTGAAAAACTCTTCGAGCGAGCGAACCAACTTATCATCCACCATAAGATAGAAATTTTTTCACATTTGATCCAGTTGTGAATCCATTAGCGTATGCCAGAATTGGATCGGTAACACCCTTTCGTCTTTTGGATCGGACATGACCACTGCCGATCGCTCTTTTCCCAGGAAAACTGCTACCGACAGCGATCCCGAAGCTCCGTATCTACTGAAACTCAACTCAAGACAAGCGTTTCCCTTCTAGAAACTCTAGCTAACTCCCTGATTTCCGACCAGGGGAACATACTACACCAGAGGCTTTTGCTCCATGAGTCACGACCAATTAAATAACAGGGTGGCTGCTCCTTGTATCATCGATAGGGGCATTGTTGTCAACAAGCGCGATATCCAAAGATTGCTGTTTGATTTAGGACGTGTCCGCTACCTTCACATACAGGATGGCCAGATTTACAGCGAAGGAGAAGGGTATGTACTCGAAGTCTTCGCGAACCCCCACCGTTCCACCCTGATTGCCAATCATGCCCTTTATTTGAATGTTTTCAGTTTTGATTATCTGGAACTCAAACATTCCGCAGTCGAGGGAGCTTATTTTGACCTGATTCAAGATGGACGACTGTTGCGGTTAATTCCCCTCTCCAATCCTTTACAAGAGCAAGTCGCCCGGAACTTAAATGCTGCTGCTTTGGATGCTGTAGTCGATCAGGTACTCTCAGGTAACTGGGATTTTCAATTGGATGACGACGATTCACCGTTTTAAAGGATCATTGGCTAAGGCTAAGGTCATTCGATTTTCGATTTTCGATTTTCGATTTTCGATTGACCCCACGGATAAATGCGGGGGCTTGAGGATTTTCGAGGTTGTCAAAATTAGTTCTACTAAAGCTCAAGAACGTTTAAAATTGTTTCCGATGCCCAATGCCCAATGACCGATGCCCAATTCCTAATGTCCGAAAAATTTTCTTTTCAATGTCAAGCCCATTGCAGCCATACCAAAGCACGTGCAGGGGTTTTTCACACTCCTCACGGTGTTGTAGAAACGCCTAAGTTTATGCCGGTGGGGACGCTGGCTAATGTCAAAACTCTCACGCCGGCACATCTTAAGGATGCTGGTTCTCAAATGGTTTTGGCGAATACCTATCACTTGCACTTGCAGCCGGGGGAAGCTATTGTGGCCGGGGCCGGCGGATTGCATAAATTCATGGCTTGGCCAGGCCCGATTCTGACCGATTCCGGCGGCTTTCAGGTGTTTAGCTTGAGCCAAATGCGGACTATTTCTGATGAGGGGGTGACTTTTCGTTCCCCCCGCGATGGCCGTATGATTAATTTGACGCCGGAGCGATCGATCCAAATCCAAAATGAGTTGGGTGCGGATGTGATTATGGCCTTTGATGAGTGTCCCCCTTATCCGGCGACGCGACAAGAAGTGGAAGCTGCGACAGACAGGACTTACCGCTGGCTGAAACGCTGCATTCAAGCTCACTCGCGCCCCGATCAGGCTTTGTTTGGAATTGTGCAGGGGGGTGTTTACCCGGATTTGCGATCGCGCGCTGCAAACCAGTTGGTAGATTTGGATTTACCAGGTTATGCGATCGGCGGGGTAAGCGTCGGGGAATCGGGGGATTTGATCGCAGAGATTGTGAAGGTGACAGCGCCACTGTTACCAGCCAATAAGCCCCGTTATTTGATGGGGATTGGGACTTATCGGGAAATGGCGCTGGCGGTGGCTAGTGGCGTAGATATGTTTGACTGCGTGATTCCGACTCGGCTGGCTCGTCACGGGACGGCTTTTGTTGGGGGGGGACGTTTGAATTTGAAAAATTCTCGGTTCCGGGAGGATTTTTCACCGCTGGATGAGTCTTGTCCTTGTTATACTTGCCAAAATTTCAGTCGGGCTTATTTGGCCCATTTGGCGCGGGCTAACGAAGTGCTGGGGTATACTTTGCTGGCGATTCACAACGTGACTGAGTTGATTCGCTTTACTGGGAGGATGCGGGAGGCGATTTTTGCCGATCGATTTACTGAGGAGTTTGGTCACTGGCTTGCACCTGCGGTCGATCGATCGTGATTGCCTTTGCTTAAGATATGCGACAATT
Organism: Microcoleaceae cyanobacterium UBA9251; assembly: GCA_003542015.1. Lineage (GTDB taxonomy): Bacteria > Cyanobacteriota > Cyanobacteriia > Cyanobacteriales > Microcoleaceae > Microcoleus. The sequence goes on from DPLL01000332.1 coordinate 4,944, forward strand.
ATTAAAATTGTTTTGGATAGGTAGGTTGATTCATGGAAGCTGCATTACTTTTAGCAAAGCTGCCCGAAGCTTATGCGATCTTTGACCCTTTGATTAATGTTTTGCCAGTGATTCCCGTGTTTTTCTTGCTGCTGGCTTTTGTTTGGCAGGCGGCTGTCGGATTCAGATAAGTCAGATTTTACTAAAAACAGGGGCAATTCCAAAATTGTCCCTGCTTTTAGCTGTTGAGTTTTTGGGCTTATTCCTGCTTCCTGAAATCCGTTACACTTTTACTGAGCGAAGCGTTGCACTGCCCAACGACTGCGTTGATCCGCTCGCCCTTCGACTACGCTCAGGGACCACCCAACGACTGCGTTTATCCGCTCGTCGAAGTGTCGAAGTGTCGAATTATCCGTTACATCCGTTACAAAATCCGTTGCCGAACTTCCTTCAACCCCCGCCGATCGCTTTTTTAAAGGCCGGTCTTTCTGCAATTCGCTTGATATAGTCTAAAACCGCCGGATAAGCGCTGATGTCTAGTTTTAGCATCATCGGAATGTAGTTTAAAATTGCTCCGACTGCTGCGTCGGCGACACTGAATTCATCGCCCATCAAAAACGGCTGTTTCTCGAAGATGTTATTGAGGGGTTTTAACAATTTGGGAGTTTCGCGATCGCGACTTGCTTCGACAAAGATTCCGGGCCCGAGAGTAGCGTTAGCAAACATTACCCACTGCACGACTTGAGCTTGTTGCTCCAAAGTCTCCGGCATTTTACCATATTTTTGAGCTAAATAGAGCATAATTGCCCCGGATTCCCAAAGTTTAAAATCTCCGTCGGCGATCGCGGGTACTTTGCCGATCGGGTTAATTTCGAGATAATCTGGTTGCAAGTGTGCTCCTGCTTGCATATCTAACGTCACGAATTCATAGGGAACGCCTATTTCTTCTAAATACCACTTGACAATTGAGGCCCGGCTGCGGGCTCCGCCGTAAAGTTTCAGCACCGTTTTTTTCCTTTAACGCAATATTATTATTGTAGCATTTGTTATTGGTTATTGGTTATTTGTTATTGGTTATTGGTTATTGGTTATTGGTTATTTGCTCATTTTTTTTCTCCTCCTTTCGGGGAATTGGAATTAGAGGCAGCTCTTCCCACTATGTGTGACCAGGCAGAGTCTCGCCAATCACCAATAATAACCAGTAACTAATAACTAATGACTAATAACTAATGACTAATAACTAATGACTAATAACTGGCAATTCAGTTAAATGCAAAAACAAGATTCTACTACCAATAAAAATTAAAATTGCTCCGCCCAACATCTCTATTTTATTGGCAAATAAATTGCCGCATTTATGGCCGATAAACACACCGGCAAATGCCAAAAAGAAAGTAATGAATCCTATGGCAGCCACCGCAGGAGCAATAGAATCTTTCAGTACAGCAAAGCCAATTCCCACTGCTAAAGCATCTATACTTGTCGCCACTGACAGCGCGATCAAAGTACCCGTATCTAAGGGATTGAATTTCTTTTCGCCTTCGTCCTTTTGCAGGGATTCATAAATCATTTTACCGCCAATGAAACTCAACAAACCGAAAGCTATCCAATGGTCGATCGCAGATATCAAGAAACTGAAAGTCAGACCGATAGACCATCCGATTATCGGCATCAAAGCTTGAAAACCACCGAAGAATAAAGCAATTTTTAAAGCTTTATTGACCTTCATGTGTTTAATTGCTAAACCGCTGGAAATCGAAACAGCAAAAGCATCTGCTGCTAATCCCAAGGAAAGTAAGACGGTAGTGGCTGCATCCATTTTTGTGAACTGTTTGATGTTATGGGTAAAGTATTGCTCTTAGTTTTTCACCCTAGTCAAAAACCCGGTTTCTGTGTCAATCTCTCGGTTCGATTCACCCGGTCACGCTCGCCCTTCGACTTCGCTCAGGATAAACACTTCGGCTACGCGAGCGTGCGACGCTCCGTCGAAGTGTTCGGAGAAACCGATTTTTTTTGCCTTAGTCCTAAACTCTCTTTAACTTTACACTAAATTTTTCTGAAATTGCATTTTTTTCATAATTTATTCATTTTTAAATCACATTTATTTCATAATTTCCGGGATTGAAAAAAATTGAAAAAAGTTGTACCGAGCTGTATTATAGGAAGGAAGGGTTATCAACTAGCAGAATTGACGATGCCGGAATCTAAACCATACCAACCATTGCTACTCAGGTTACTGCACGGGGTTAACGCTGCGATCGCCCTTTTAGCAATCATCACCGCATTTCTAGTTTACAACACTTACGACGGGCGCTTCGGAAAAGTGCCAGTGCCCCAGATTACAGATATTATCGGGATTCATGGGACTTTTGGCAAGCTGTTGATTTTAGGCGTAATGCCGGCTTTTGCTTTATACAGTTTCCACAGGGGCCAAAAACGCTTGGTACAGCCGGATTCTTTTGGGAAATTGACGCAATTCGGAAAACCGATTTGGTGGTACAGTTTGCATCGGATTGTGAATACGCTGATGTTGGTGGCGATGACTTTTTCGATCGCCTCTGGGAGTATGGTTAAGGAAGAATGGCTACCCGCTGGAGACTTGACGCAGGTTTGGTATTATTTGCACGCTTCGGGGTGGATAATATTAGTATTGTGTCTGGCAATGCACTTGTTGATGAGTGCAAAGGTGGGGGGTTTCCCGTTGATTTTGTCGATGTTTGATTTCAAGAA
>DPLL01000199.1 GCA_003542015.1 Microcoleaceae cyanobacterium UBA9251
AAAACCCGGTTTCTAACTACCCGATCAACCCGATCGCAGATATGTATCAAAAATAACGAGCTGAATATTTCAGTATAATTACACTGGCGATTTTTGTTTTGTTTGTGTTAAGCTATCAACCTCGCGGTCGTGGCTCCGTAATATTACTTAATAAGTTTCCGCATCTTTATCAAAACTTTAATTAAATAGGTATTTTTAAGTAAGAATTTACAGATCTTCTCTGAAAAAGCTGTTATGGTTGTTACAACCTTCAGAAAGATTTCGGATGCAAGTCGCGAAACAGGGAAATTATTATCTTTTTTTAGCCCTGAGTAGGTGTATTATGCCAAATTTAAATACTCAAGTTTCTGGAAGTGCGATCGCTTTTATCGACAGTCAAGTAGAAGATTATCAAAGTTTGATGGCTGGGGTCAAACCGGGTACGGAAGTAGTAATTTTAGATGGGAAGAAAGATGCGATCGCACAAATTACTGAAGTTTTAGGTCTTCGTAGCAATATTGACAGCATTCACATAGTTTCTCACGGTGCTCCCGGCAGCTTGCAACTGGGCGACGGTGGTTTGAGTTTAGATGATCTAGAGTGCGATCGGAATTCTCTACAGCAGTGGTTTTCGCCAGTAACCGACTCAATCTCCAAAAATCGACCTGAAATCCTCCTCTACGGGTGCGAAGTAGCAGCAGGCGAGACAGGTTTAGTATTTGTCAAACGCTTGAGTGAGCTAACCGGGGCGTCGGTTGCGGCTTCCAAAAACCTCACGGGAAGTGTAGCAAAGGGTGGGGACTGGGAACTGGAAGTGAGAACCGGAAAAATAGAAACACCGCTGGTATTTGAACCCGAAGTATTGGCGAATTACGAGTACGTTTTGAATACTTTTGGTGCGGCCACAAATTTTGGCGTAGGTACAAATCCAAAAGGTATTAATGTAGGGCTTTTCAACGCTGATACCTTCCCCGACTTGGTAGTAACAAACCAGGGGAACAACAACATTTCAATTTTGTTAGGGAATGGCACAGGGGGTTTTGGGACGGCTACCAACTTTGCGGTGGGTTCAAGTCCGCTTTTTGTCACATCGGGATTGTTTAACAGCGATAATTTTCCCGACTTAGCAGTAGTAAATAGTAATAATATCTCAATTCTGTTAGGAAATGGCACTGGTGGCTTCGGTGTAGCTAGCAATTTTAATGTGGGTAACACTCCCATTTCAATAGCTGTCGGGAACTTTAACCGCGACACTTTCCTCGATTTAGCAGTGGTAAACGCTAACCCTGAAGATACTGGCAGCGTCTCAATTTTATTGGGAACAGGTACTGGCAGTTTTGGCGCTGCTACTAATTTCAATGTTGGTTCGATTCCTACTGCCGTTGTTGTAGGTAATTTTAACGCTGACAGTTTCCTCGACTTAGCCATTGCCAACAGCCTCTCTAATAATGTCTCAATTCTGTTAGGAAATGGCACGGGCGGATTTGGTGCAGCTACTAATTTTGGGGCTGGGACAAATCCCAATTCGATCGCCACTGGGGACTTTAACGGAGACAATTACCTCGACTTGGCCACCGCTAACAACGGTTCTAACAATGTCTCAATTCTATTGGGAAATGGCGCGGGCGGCTTTGGCGCGCCCACTAATTTTAGCACGGGGACAGGACTCTCCGGCATTGTTGCGAAAGACTTTAACGGAGATGAAAGACTTGACTTAGCAGTAGGAGACACCAGTGGCGCTGCAATTTTAGTGGGCAACGGCAATGGCGGTTTTAGTACACTCATTAACTTTGCTGCGGGGACAAGTCCAACTTCCATTATTGCCGACAACTTTAATGCTGATACTCTCCCAGATTTGGCAGTAGCTAACAACGGTTCAGGCAATGTTTCGGTGCTGCTAAATACACCCAATATAGTCAATTTCGATGCAGCCACCTACAGCGGTACTGAAGGAAATGTAGACACAGTGGTTAATATTCCCGTCACCATCACCAACGGTACTCCCGATCGCAATGTAATTGTGCCGATCGCAATTAACCCCAGTAGTACAGCCACCCAAAATTCAGACTACACCATTTCCCCTACCTCAATTACATTCCCCGCAGGTGCAACAGGTGCCGCACTCACCAAGAATGTTGCAGTTACTATCAAACCCGATAACATAGCTGAAAACGCCGAAACCGCAATTCTCAACTTTGGCACAATTACCGGTGGCGTTGCCGGTACAACAAAACAAACAACATTAACTATTACTGCCAACGGTACTGTTTCTTATGCCATTGTTGCCGATACAGCCAGCATTCCCGAAGGCAATAGCGACACAACTCCTCTAACTTTTACTGTGACTCGCAGTGGCGACACTGGCGGGCCCAGTAGCGTAAATTATGCGATCGCCGGAACTGCTACCAACGTGAGCGATTACAACAACATCGGTGGCACTTCTGGTGCAACTAATGCTACTGGTACGATTAATTTTACAGCCGGTGAAACATCGAGAACTATTAGTCTCAATGTGTTAGGCGACACCATAGTTGAACCCAATGAAACTATTGCCGTCACCCTGTCAAATCCCACAGGATCAGGGGTAACACCGACAATTACCACTGCTACCGCTACCACAACTATTACTAATGATGACCAAGCCGGCTTTACGGTTAGTCTAAAAGCAATATCCACTACCGAAGCTGGCGACAAGGCAGATTTCACAGTCAAACTCAAGTCTGAACCAACTGCTAACGTTACTTTCGGCTTGAGTAGTTCCAATACAGCGGAGGGAACTGTTTCGACTAATAGCTTAACTTTCACTCCCGCTAACTACAATCAACCGCAAACAGTAACGGTGACTGGTGTTGACGATTTGGTAGCTGATGGCGATCGAGTTTACACAATTGTCACGGCTGCTGCTGTGAGCACTGATGCTAATTACAATAACCTCAATCCTGATGATGTCACCGTCACCAACAGTGACAATGAAACTCCGGGAATTACGGTGAATCTGAAGGCGGGATTAACTACGGTTGAAGATGGCAGTCAGGCTAACTTTGCTGTGGTTTTGAATACTAAACCAACTGCTAATGTGACTATTGGTTTGAACAGTGACAATGTTAAGGAAGGAACTGTTTCGACTAATAGTTTAACTTTCACTCCTGCTAACTGGAATACACCTCAACAGGTGACAGTAACAGGGGTTGACGATAGCATTATTGACGGCGATATTGACTACAAAGTTGTCACGGCGGCTGCTGTTAGTACAGATGCGAATTATAACAACCGAGATGTAGCGGATGTTAGTATTAGCAATCAGGACAATGATACGGCTGGTATTTCTGCTAGTCCTACCGAAACGAAAGCTACAGAAGGCGGGGCGAATGGCAGTTATGGCATCAAATTAACATCGCAGCCGATCGCCCCGGTGACAGTCAATCTCACAACAGGTAATCAGATTCAGGCGATCGCCCCTCTGACTTTCACCCCGAATAATTGGAGTGTCGCTCAAACCGTTACGGTGAAAGCGGTTGATGATACGCTTGTGGAAGGGGCGCACAGCATTAGTATAGCTCACAATGTGAGTAGTAGTGATGCTAAGTATAACGAGATTGTGGTTCCAGGGGTGACAGTGGCGATCGTGGATAACGACACTGCACCAATACCGCCGACACCGACACCGACACCAGTCACGCCGACACCAGTCACGCCGACACCAGTCACCCTGACACCGAAACCAGTCGCGCCGACACCGACACCAGTCACGCCAACGCCGACACCAGTCGCGCCGACACCAGTCACACCGACGCCGACACCAGTCACCGCACCCCCCGATTCCACAGTTGTCACCATCCTAACCAGCTTAGTCGCCGACTTAATCGACAAAGGAATTGCACCGGAAGAAGCACAATCTTTAGTCAAAGCCGCCCTTTCCCTCCCCGCTGAAGTTGACCTGACTAGCTTAGACCCTATTGCAGCCACCAACAACAACCAACCGGGCGGAGTCCAAGTCTTAGCCGCAATAGTGAAAGTCCAAAACTTCATCACTCAAACTGCCGCTTTGATTGACGGTACTTCCAGTGCAGCTAGTCAGGATATTGTCAAGGCTGTTGTCAGTTCAATTACGAATCAAATTCAATCTGGTACTATTTTAAACCTCAGCAATGCAGCAGATTTAGAACCAATAATTCAGCAAGCAGCCGCGAAAATCCAGCAGATTGACCCCAGTTTCAACATTCAAAAAGTCACCCAAATTACCTCGCAAGCTGCGACAGTAATGGCCACAGCAAATCAACGAATTGATAGCGCTGTCTCCAGCACAACAGCAACATCAATTCCTGAAGCGTTTGCTCGCGTCCAACAAGTAGCATTGGGCCCAACAACTCAAGATTTCAAAGCTATTGGTGCGGGAACTAAGACAATTTCCCAGGTAGTTACTGACAATACAGGTGCTGCTTTAGATAGCCGAATTCAAGCTGTGATTTTGCCTGTTGGGATTGCGACTCCTATTATCACCGGCGATACTGATTTGGGCAGCAATTCCCCGAATCAAATTATCGGTACAGATGGCGATGATATCCTGACTGGCGACAGCGGAAATGATGATTTGATGGGCATGAGGGGCAATGATTACCTCGATGGCGGCATTGGGAATGACAGTCTTTTCGGCGGCAAAGGTAGCGATACTTTGCTCGGAAGTGGCGGTGATGATGCCTTGTTTGCCGGTCGCGGTGCTGACATTTTGAAGGGCGGTAATGGCAATGATATTCTTTACGGAGGTAAGGGTGATGATTTGCTGATTGGTGGTTTGGGAATTGATAGTTTGATAGGAGGTGCTGGGAATGATAAATTCTTAGTCTCTGCTAATTCCGGTACTGATACAATCGCTGACTTTGAAGTCGGTAAAGACTTGTTAGTATTGGGTAACGGGCTGAGTTTCTCGCAATTAGCAATTGCTCAAGATAGCGGTTTAACATTAATCCGAATTGCACAAACTGGGGAAATTTTAGCCTCTCTCAGCGGAGTTTCTGCTAGCAGTATTAGCGCTGGGAATTTCGGATTGATTTGAGATTGATTTGGATTCAAGCACTTGTTCTAATATTCCTGCCTATCCCCCCTAACCCCCCTTAAGAAGGGNNTTCAATCCGCGCCGGCGGATTTTGTTTTTGTAGACGCGGTTTCAACCGCAAAATAATCAAGGAAATAAAACCAGATTTAACCTAACCTTTCACATCAGCACCGCTGATATCGCATTCCCGGCAATTGCGAAACTAATCCCAACAATTCCAGTTGCAAAAGTATACTAGAAACTGTTCCCGCTGCTAATCCCGATACTTCCACAATTACATCAAAAGAATTCGGCCCAGATTCGATCGCACTTAACACCTTCGCCCATTCTGGCGGCAGTGGCGGCACTTGCTTCTCAACCGTCGGATTTGGTGGAAACAGCGACAACTGCTCGGCTGTGTCCAATTTTGGCATAGCTCCGAGCATTTCTAACAACCGCTCTTCACTCAAAAGTCGATCGCTACTCGGCAGAATCGGATGAGCACCTTTACTCAGTAATTCCAAACAACCAAAGGAACGCTCATCATCCAATCTGGCCGTCAAAACATACACATCCCGGCAAAAATCATTCGCTTGATAAGCAGTAATTAAAGCACCAGATTTATGGGGAGCTTCTATCACTATTGTAGCACGACTTAAGCCAGCAATTATGCGATTTCTGCGGGGAAAATTAGTTTTATTTGGTTGAGTGCCGGCCGGATATTCGCTAATTGCCAATCCCTGCTGCAAAATGCGATCGCACAACCGCTCATTTTGTTGAGGATATACAATATCTACTCCCGTCCCCATGACTGCAAAAGTCCTTCCTCCCGCCTCCAAACAGCCTATATGAGCCTCTGTATCAATGCCATTCGCCAATCCCGAAACAACAGTAAAACCGCTTTTAGCCAAAGCCATACTAATTTTGCGAGTCCACCTTCTGCCGTATTCCGAAGGGCTGCGAGTGCCAACCATTGCCACTGTCGGCGTAATTCCTTGATTCTCTTTTCTGTCAACATTACCACGATAATACAACACTGGTGGCGGACTAGGAATCTCCAATAATAAGCGGGGATAATCTGGATCTGCCGGTGTCCAGAAATAGGGATTTTTAATTAGATGTTTTTCAATAAATTGTTCAGGATTAATTTTTTCTCGTGCTTGCAATGTTGTTTCAACTGTCTGCTTACCAAACCCCTCAACTTGCGCTAAATCTCCAGCTTTTGCCGTCCAAGCCTCTGCCAAAGTATCGAAATGTTGTTGCAATCTTTGCAGTAAAATCGGCCCGATACCGTTAATCTGCGACCATGCTAACCAGTAAGCGCGTTCTTCTAGCAATCAGTTTACCTCAACTTTTATCAGGATTATTTTATCATTAATAGGACTGAAATAGGACTGACCCGCTGCAATTTTTACATTATTTGTGGGGTAATGTGCGCCTCGGCGCACCCTACAGGAGATAACAAATAACAACCAACAAATAACAAATAACAAATAACAAATAACAAATAACAAATAACAAATAACAAATAACAAATAACAAATAACAAATAACTAAGTTTCCCAATCGACAAAACGGGCATAAATATAAGCAATGATTTCTCCTGTTACTGTCCGAAAACCTTCGCTCGATTTCCACCACTCTTGCGGATTATAATCTTGCGGTTCCGCGGCTATTATCCCGACTTTAATCTCAGGATTTAGCACTTCTTTGAAAACAATCCAACTTCTGCGGGCGTGAGTTCCAAAAGAATAAAGATTGATTGAGTTAACTTTTAAAGCGGAAGTAGAAAGCCAATCTCGAAGTGCGATCGCAGAAGCAGCGGTTCGGTGTTTTACAACACTGGTGGCTGGTACAGCTACGAGTTTATCTCGATCGAATCCTAGCACGATACAAGTAGCGGCAGCCAGTTCCGCATAGTTTTTATATTCAGCTAAATAGTAGCCTTTACTTAAGGGGATTCCTGTGGTAATCAATTGGCTATATCCACCTTTTTTAAATTCGGCGATCGCACTTTCGATTGCATAATCCGGCAACCATCCTTCGACTACTAATATATCAGCTTTTATCGGCGATGTCACCGCCAAAAAAGGATGAATATTTGCGATCATTAAAAGCATTATAATTATCAACCCCAGGATAGCAATTACCCAACCTTCCCTAGTAATTGCCCACATTTCTCGACGACGGATCAGACGAATTTTCATTTTAACTTGATCTAGATATCGTTGGAGATAGAGGCAGAGTCTGAGGGTGGGGAGGAGGGGAAGAGTGGGAGATTGGGAGAGTGATAAAATTCCCAATTCCCAATTCCCAAGGCCCCATTCCTGAATTATTGGTTTTTTAGATACTCAAAAACGCTTTTGTCGCCGATATCTTGCGGGATTGCTTGAAAAAACTTCCGCACAGCAAATATGATAAACAAAGCCGCCCAAACTCCCAGCAAAAACTGTTCCTTATCCGGGGACAAAAAACCGAAAATATGCCCTAAAATTAATAAAGGAACTGCGGGAGTCATAAACTTAGTTTCTAGGCGATTGAAGCAGAAAGCTTCTTTGAAATAAATGCCGTTTAAAGCGGCAAAAGTAAAGCCGATTCCCCACAAGGTTGCCGGGTGATCGTAAACTGCTAAAGCTAGGGGTTCACTGCTTTGTAGAGCGACAACAATTGCTGCTACACCGCCGATCGCCCAAAATAACTGTAGCACCTTGTGCAAGGCAGTCATGTAAATATGAATAGTTGCTAAGCTGACACCTAAAGCGAGCCAGAAACAGGCAAAAATAGGCGTTACAGCTTGCAGTGCCCTTGGGTTGTTTCCCTGTTGCAGCACCAGAGTAGTGCCGATCGCGAAACAGAGTGCCGCCACCGCTAACCCTGTGCGGTATACTATCACTCCTGTGCGATCGCTATCCGTAATCGTAAATTCGCCAAACTGTCCTTGATAGACTTCCAATTCAGGGGATTTTAGTAGTTGCGTCACAGTTGTCTCCTATGTATCAGACACGAATGTACTTCTGTCAAGATATACTTGATAGATCAACCCGTAAAGCGAGATAAAGTTATGTCTAAATTTGATCGGCCTAAATTTGACAAGCCTAGATTGGTCAAACCTCAACTTGAAGATCGCCCAAATAAAAGCAAATCTTTACCTTCAATAGCAGAACTTCATCCCATTCAGCTTGATGAAACTATTGTAGCAGGAAGAAGACCGAAACCACTAAATCACATCCAGCGTCTGCTGTCGGAAATGCCGGATTTTGACTCCCTCGAAGCAAGAATGCCGATCGCTGCTTCTGGAAGCGCACCATTTAATCTCAAAGAATTTGAACGTAAACTTAGCCAAATTATCAATCCAAACACTCTTGATGTCGGCGTTAAAAACTTCCTAAAATATCTCGAATACTTGAAACAAAATATGATCGTACCCAGCCAAGTTACGGGGAGAGAAGAGTTTCGCTGGGAACAGGAATATCTGAGTAGTCCCGGCAAAAAGAAAGAATATGAAACACTCAAAAAAACTCAACCTTCATCTACTGAAATATTCCAGATTGTGCGGCTGAGAGATTCTGTTTTTCAGCACGATGGGATCATGGTGGATGTGCAGCGCCTCACTGACAAACAAACATTCATCTTACCCCTGGTAGATTTAAAAGCAATTGATTGCAGCTCCCCAAACCATCAATTATTGGAAGATTATACACTGTGGTTTATCAACTATTAATCAAGTGTTAAGAATGGGCCTTGGGCCTTGTCATTAGTTATTAGTAGCCTACTACAAATAACTAATGACTAATCACTAATGACTAATGACTTCTTGTTTAAATAGACTTAGCAAAGTGCGATCGCTCTACCTTAGCTAAAGCTTCAACTAAACTGCGAACAGCGGCGATCATCGCCACTTCGCTATTAAGTTGACTGACGGCAGAACCGACACCAATACCGGCAGCACCGGCGCCAATAGCTAGGGGTGCTGTGACGTTGGAGATGCCAGAAGCGCAAAGTACGGGCACCTGTACGGCGCGGGAAATTTCAAAGGCAGCGGCTAAAGTAGGCGCTGCTTTTTCGATTAATCCCAGGGTGCCGGCGTGAACTGGTTGAGCACTTGTACCGCCTTCTGTTTGGATGATATCAGCGCCAGCTTTGACTAATTCTGTGGCTAATTGCACCTGTTTGTCGAGGGACAAAATGTGAGGAACAGTTACAGAAAGAGTAATGTTGGGAAGTAGCGATCGAGTTTGGCGAGTCAACTCCAAAACTTCCTCAGCTTCAAAGCGGCGACCTGAAGCGTAGAAAGAGTCAAAATTACCAATTTCAATCAAATCTGCACCCGCCTCTACCGCAGAGACCAACTTTTCTGGTTCCACAGCAGATACACAAATTGGCAAATTTGTCAATTTCTTTGCCATAATTACCAAATCTCGATCGGCTGCAATATCGACAAAGGTAGCACCGCCGAGCTCCGCTGCTTTGACGACAGCCGCCACTTTAGCGGCATCAAAATTATTCAAACCGCTGATAATTTTCAGGGCGCGGCCTTGCTCAAATGCGCGCTGCAATTTAGAATCTACAGTCATCGTTAGTTTTCCAACTTAGAAAATTTGTTAACACCATTTTGACACGAACCATAACACTTTTTGATTTACGATCGCACGGGGTTAAAAAACCCAGTCCCTGTATAACATAGCAAAAATGCTCAAGCACAATTAGTATTCAGTGCGAACAGCAGAGTTGCGATCGCCCGTAGTAGTAATTTAATGTTGAGCTGCGCTTTCCGATTGCGGTACACTCAGATCTTGCACTTACAACAGTTGCAGATCGATCGACGGAGATAAAAACTTTTGGGCATAGAGCTACGCAGCTACGTCTTTCTAGACAACTTACAGCCACAGCACGCAGCATACATCGGCACAATCGCCGCCGGATTCTTACCCCTACCGGGGGATGCGTCGCTGTGGATAGAAATCTCGCCCGGTATCGAAATTAACCGAATTACCGATGTCGCCCTCAAATCCGCCTCCGTGCGCCCTGGAGTGCAGATAGTCGAACGCTTGTACGGCCTTCTCGAAGTGCATTCGAGCCAGCAAGGGGAAACCAGGGCTGCGGGGAAAGCGATTCTAGAATTCATCGGCGTCCGCAAAGAAGAATCTATCAAACCGCGAGTTATTTCCAGCCAAATTATTCGCAACATCGACGCCCACCAAACGCAATTAATCAACCGCAGCCGCCGCGGACAATTACTGCTGGCGGGACAAACGCTTTACGTCTTAGAAGTAGAACCCGCCGCCTATGCAGCACTAGCGGCAAATGAAGCCGAAAAAGGCGCATCTATTAACATCCTAGAGGTTCAGGCCGTAGGCAGTTTTGGACGGCTTTACCTCGGCGGAGCAGAACGAGATATTATAGCAGGTTCCCAGGCCGCAATTGCAGCAATTGAAAGTGTGGCCGGGCGCGACAATCCAGCAATTTTAGGGCGCAAGGAATAGCCATTTAAGGAGATGCAATTATGGCAAATAAACAGCATTTGGCGCTGCTGAAACGGGGTGCTGTCACATGGATTGAATGGAGAAATCTTCACCCAAATATCGAACCAGATCTTAGCGAAGCTAACCTAGCAGAAGCTAATCTCAGAGGTGCGAATCTTGGGCGATCTAATCTTTGCAAAATCGACCTGTTCAAAGCTAAATTAATTGCCGCCAACCTCGCCGAAGCTAACCTGAGTCTGGCAAATCTGGCGGGGGCCCAACTGCTCGAAACTAACTTGGTTAAAGCCAATTTAACAGGAACAAACCTCCGAGAAGCAGACCTCAGAAAAGCAGATTTGAGCGGTGCAAATTTAATTGGGGCAGACATCAGCGATGCAAATCTCCAACAAGCAGATTTAGGAGATGCTAATTTAATCGGTGCGGTGCTATTTAGAGCTAAGTTGACCGGAGCAAACCTCAATGGGGCCAATCTCACTCAAGCCAATCTCACTCAAGCAGAGTTGATAGAGGCCCATCTTTACGGTGCTAATTTCTCTCAAGCTAATCTCACAGAATCTCACCTGAATGCAGCTTATCTTTTTAGAGCAAATCTCAGTTTTGCCCAGGCTCGCGGGGCCGATTTCCGGTGGACAAATCTCGGCAAAGCTGACTTGAGCGGGGCGAATTTGACGGGGGCAAATTTGAGGGGAGCGAACTTGGCGGGAGCTAATCTGAACGGAGCTAATTTAACAGGAGCAACGATGCCTGATGGCAGCATTTTTCGATCGTAAGTTTGTAGTACAGGACTTACGCAGCTATTGTGTCTGTCAT
>DPLL01000335.1 GCA_003542015.1 Microcoleaceae cyanobacterium UBA9251
GGGGTTGACTTTGATCGAACTCTTATCCCCCCCTTCTTAAGGGGGGCTAGCTGGGATCTAGGCTTAATGGTCAAACAGCAATCTGTGACTGGGTTTAACGTTAAGTTGACACCAATGGGCTCCTGGAGTGTCCCTACTTCATAAACTTGGAATACGCTGTAGTTAAGTACAAAAACGAGTTTTTTGTACTAAAACCAGTTTTTTTGTTTGAAAGTTGAAGCCTTTTGAGCTACCCGAATTAAATCTCTAGGGGACGTATTTCTGTCAGTAGTTATACGAGAGATACGATAGTTATTTCTCAGGCGCTGTACTCTCAAAAATCTGTCATTGTACAAAAAGCCAGTTAAATGATATTTAGGCAAAATCTTTTCCACTTCGCTGTCTGATGCGCCGTAGGGATAGGCTATATGAGCGCCGATAATTTTATTTTTGTCTAAGTCGCCCATACATTTTCTCAAAGCTAATTTAGATTTAGAAATTTCTAACTCTAAATCTTGCCCATTTAGTTCAGTTAAGTTTTTGTGAGTGAAACCGTGAGATTGAATGTCATAAAAACCCTTTTGGTATCCTTCTCTTAAATCGTTGCAAGTAGTGTGGGGCAAAAATTTTCCGCCCAGAGCAATACCCAAGAAGTGAGGATTGACGAATAACACAAATTTACCGTTTTCTTTATAGAGCAGCGACAGTTTTTTTAAGAGGGGAAGTGCATTTGTATGAACGCCTTTGTAGCCGTCGTCAAAGGTAATCATAATTGGTTTTTGACCCTGGTGTTGCTCTGGTATGGGTTGAGACTTGTCTAGGAAATATACATACAAGTCTTGAGATGATAAAAACCAATAGTTTTGTTGAAATAAATATTCTAAAAATACTGACAAATCTTGTTTGGTGTAGTCATTTTCAAAAGCCGGTCTGCGAGGTGGCAAGTCGGCTGTTTTTTGAGCATCTATAATGTCGTGAAAGCCGATAATAGGAATTCTGAGAGCAGAAGATTCTTCTATACTCCAGCCGGAAATACCTAAACTGATGACAAAGATCAGGATTAAGTAGGTAAGTTTGGCTTTGTGTAGCAGGCGAAACAGAAATTTTCGCAAGATTTTTACGTTTTCTAGCAATTGGTTGTTGCTCATGCGCTCGTCCTCGGTTTTTGTCCTATTTATGTTTATCATTAATAGAGGCAAGTTCAGCAGGGAGAAAATTTTTGTGATTTTTTGGAATCTAGCGATCGCACAATGGTATAATTAGAAGCTGTGCAACTGTCACCGTCGATCGAAGGTTGTGGTTGGCGGCAGAGTTCCGCTGACGAGTGCGGAAGTGTCGATCGTAATTTTTGGGAATATCAGAGCAATTCATGTTTACTCAAAATCTGACTAACTTAACTGTTGAAAAAGCACAGCAAATCCTGAAAGACTTCACCTGTCTGGATATGCAATCTGTAGCTTCTCCATTAGACAAACAGGCGCTTCGTGAAGCTATATTGCTGGTAGCAAGTTTGTCAGATTACCAAATGCTAGGTGTCTGTGCATCTTCGACAAATGAGGGTTTTTTAGCTTTAGAAACCTATTTAAAAGCTTTGGGCTATCAACCTGTTTTTGAACCAAATGCTGTCTCTTCATTGGCGGGTTCGGTTTATATTAAATTTAATACTTTGAAGGGGTCGTATTATGTTGAGGGCTATCCCGGAACTTACCGTGGCGTTTTGGTGTCGTGCCAATCTGCTGAGGAAGCAGGAGTTACCGGTACTTATGGTCATTTACCTCTTGATTTATTTGTTGATTAATTAGGAATTGGGAATTGGGAATTGGGCATCGGGCACTTGTGCTGATCCCTTCGACGGAGTTGACCCGTTCAGCTTCGCCGAAGGGTTCAGGATAAACTCCGTCGAAGTATCGGGAATTGGGCATTGGGAGAAAGGTAATTGGAGGTTAAAACTTCAATATTGATGGTAAGAAAGCCGATTACCAATTACCCATTACCNNATTACCAATTACCCATTACCAATTACCCATTACCAATTATCCATTACCAATTACCCATTACCCATTACCCATTACCCATTACCCATTACCCATTAACCCTTACCCAGGATCAATTCTGGTTGTTCTGGTGCAATTGCTTCCGGTGGTAATCCTAAAACATCGCCGTACAACTGGACATATTTCTTGGCAGAAATATCCCAGCTAAAATCTTCTCTCATGCCGCGCTGTTGCAGTTCTTTCCACTTATCTTTGTAGCGGAAACCTTCCCAAGTTCGGATCATACAGGTGAACAAGTCGAGTGGTTCGTAGCGATCGAAACAGTAACCCGTACCAGTGTTGTTAATCGGGTCGTTGTGGGAGACGGTATCGACTAAACCGCCGGTGCGGCGCACCATTGGTACGCAGCCGTAGCGGAGGGCGAGCATTTGGCTGATGCCGCAGGGCTCGAAACGACTCGGCATCAGGAAGGTGTCGCAGCCTGCGTAAATGCGCCGTGAAAGGGCATCGTTGTACAGTAGTTGGGTGGACATCCGGCCGGGATAGCGGGCAGTCATTTGCCAGAGTTGGGTTTCGTAGTAGCGATCGCCCGTTCCTAGTACAATAAATTGAGCGTCGGTATAGGCCATGAATCGATCGATCATTTGGATAATTAAATCCAGCCCCTTCTGTTCTACCAGCCGGCTCACCAGGCCAATTAAAAAGGCATTTTTATTCACTTCTAAACCGACTTCTTCTTGCAGGGCTATTTTGTTCGCTGGGCGCTTTTCAATAGTATCAGCAGTGAATTGTTGAGGGATGTACTTATCAGTAGCCGGGTTGTAAGATTCAGTATCAATTCCATTCAAAATTCCCGATACCTTGCCACCAAGAAAAGATAGCAAACCTTCTAAGGTTTCCCCGTAAGCTGATGTTTTGATTTGCTCGGCATAAGTTGGCGAAACTGTATTTACTCGATCTGCAAACTGTACTGCTGCTGCCATTGTATTGTGACCTTGCATATACCAAGGACACCAAGTCATCTGCTCTAAACGCCAGCGCCACGGCCCTTGATACGCTAAATTGTGAATAGTAAAAAC
>DPLL01000432.1 GCA_003542015.1 Microcoleaceae cyanobacterium UBA9251
TTTCATCCCTGGACTAAAGTCACAGGGTTTTCAGGGTATTTCTTATAAATTAAAAATGCCCCACAGCGTTGTTTTAAACCTGCTCTCAGCTTCGCCAATTCCATCCCAGTTTTTAACGGGACGGCATCTCCACGCTTTATTTTTGAAATTAGTGAGTGCTGTAGACACTGATTTAAGCGCTTATCTTCACGACCAAGCTAATGCAAAAGCTTTCACTTTAAGCCCTTTACAAGTAGGCAGAAAAGAGGTTTATGCAAATAGCACGCAGCCGGCAAAAAGGCAAGTTTTGCCTGCTGCTACGCGCACTTCTGATGCCCTACAGTGGGAACACAAGCAAGCTATTCGGGAAAATACGCCTAGCTTGGCGAATTTCTCTACTCGATGATAGTTTGTTCGATCGCCTGACTCAACTGTGGTTGCAACTGAATTTCGCTCGGACTTGGCATCTTGGGCCAGCAGATTTGTACCTGACTAATATGATCGCTGAACCACAAGCAACCCAGCCTTGGGTTAATTTTTGTACCTACGCCGAATTATTCGATCGAGCGTCGGAAATAGAGCGGCAAATTGCTTTGAGTTTTTGCACTCCCACTAATTTTCGGCAAGGTCAATACGATACTGCTATGCCAACTAGAGAAAGTATTTTTAGCAGTTTGGTGAATCGCTGGAATAAGTACAGCGGAATTCCGATCGAACATCTTTTGATTGAACCTATTTTTCCGAGTTTCTTCGATATCCGCACTGAAATTGTTGTTGATTCTCGTAGTAAGTTTATTGGTTGTGTCGGTGAAGTTAGTTATCGGATTATGGGAGATGTTAAGCCGATTGATCTTAAGCAAATTAATGCTTTAGCAGATTTTGCTCTTTACAGCGGAGTTGGACGCAAAACGCCGATGGGTATGGGAATGACGCGCCGATTGAAGGATTTTTGAGATTTGCACTCATGGGATGCTCCCTTTTCCCGTGCCTACCTTCTAATTACAAAATCAGTCTTGGACGCAACAACTGAAGAGCAACACTATTGGTAGCGGTAAGGTGCGATAGTTGCACCCTACAAATAGTGTTTATGCCTAAGTCCTAAAAATAACTGAACTTCGGGAGATTGCATTGAATTTTGCCTGGAAGTTTATTCACTTTTTGGCTGAATTTCACTAACAATTTCATAAACATCAGTGTCTGGTATTTTTGCAAACAAAGGCGTCATCTGCTTCAAGATTTCCTGGTAAGCTTCGCTTTGATTGGCTGCCATATCTTCTACGCTTTCCCAAAAAATGATCGCAATACCTTTGTCTGTATTGGGTAATTGCAGCAGGTATGCTCCCTTGAAACCTGTGGCATAAGTTGCAACTGCTTTTTCAAACAGTTGTTCTGCTGCTTCAAATTTTCCTGGTTTAAATTCGCCAATGGCAACGTAGGCAAACTGATGTCGGAGAAAGTCGAGAAATTCTGACATAGGTCTTTCCTCAGCTAATAGGGATACACTGAATTGTATTTTACCCGATCGGCGTAATTTTGTGAAGCTCGCTGTTTATATTTTTATAGTTGCGAGCGGGCGCTCTTGCCGACATAATTTTAGAATCTCTCAAGTTGAGCGATTTTAATAACTCAAGACTCAAGTCTTTACTACAAACTGACTCAAGTAGAATTGAGAAGTTTTGTATCGGCTCGCCATTTTAGGTTTGTATTAGGGCCAGCCTTGGGCCCGCCACTATCAGCAGTCAAGCCGATTTCTGAAAGATTTTTCGTCAGTGCGATCGCCGAAGGACGGAGAAAACTGGGTGGCTGCAATAGCCCACTTGAATTTTTCAAAAAAAAGTGCTATCATCGTAACATAGAACTCCAAAAAAAGCAAAAAAAAATTAAAAAAATGACCAAAATTTTAGTAATTGAAGACGACAACTTAATCCGAGAAACCATATTAGAAATTCTGGAATCGCGCAACTTTGAAGCAGTCGGCGCCCCAAACGGACAAGTTGGTGTCCAAATAGCTTCCGCCCAAATTCCCGATTTGATTTTATCCGATGTAATGATGCCCCTACTCAACGGTTTTGAAGTTTTGACAGCTTTGCGATCGAACTCTGCAACCGCCAGCATTCCGTTTATTTTTATGACTGGTACGGAAATGGAAAAAGCTCTCAAACTCCGAGCAGACGGCTATCTCAAAAAACCGTGCAGCGCCACCCAAATCCTAGCAGCGATCGCCAATCAACTACAAAAACCCAACAGTTACCAACTCAAAATATCAAAAAATACAGACCAATTCTGCCAAACCCAATCCCAGCTTGCACGTCAAGAATCAAAAATCTAGGTGGGAAATTCGATCGCTTTGCTCGCAACCCGATCGATCCATAAGTCCAGGGCATTTAAAATTGCTTCTAGACAGGCGTGGCCTAGACTGGGTATGTTGAATTTGTTAAAAAATCATGAACCCACAGTCAAAAGGCCGCCTAGTTTGGAATCACTCTACCCACCTTCCCGGTTTGATCCCAATTTTAGTGCGCCTCACCCTAAAAATGGGCATTCAAACCGTTACTCCCGGAGTCATTAACAAAGTTAAAGGGCACATCCCCCGCATGACATTAAGAATCTCAGTACCAATCCGCGGGGGATTTAAAATCATCGCCAGACAGGGCAAAACCGTACAAGAAGTCTTTATATTAACCACTCTCAGTCAAGGGGACTTGGAAGAGATGATCGCCCAAACCCTAGCCCGGTGACAATTTTTGCTGAGCAAGCATTGCCCGGGATCTAACAGCAGAAGTTTCATCGCGATCGGACATTTCGTCAAGCCTAACCCGCACTTCTGACAGCCAAGGAGGCCCAACATTAGCCGCTGCATCTACCAAAGCTTGCAAACCCCCCACTGCTGCGTAGCGAACCACCCATTCCGGGTCTTGGGACGCTTGCAGCAGCGTTTTAGTGGCGCTTCTTTGAGCCTCCGCAATTTGTTCTGCCGGCATCAGTTGCCAGCAAATCGTACCCAAACCCCTAGCCGCCGCCCGCCGCACGCTCAAAGCAAAGTCATTAACCGTTGCATCCAGCAAAATATCTAAACCCCTGGGGTCGCCAATTCCAGCCAAAGCCCGAACCGCCCAAGCCCTCGCTCCGTAATTGTAGCCGTCAAGCTGTTCTAGCAGCGGCAGCACCGCAGGTTCTCCGAGTAGAATTAGCCCGTCAACGGCGGCAACGGCGGCCCCTGGGTTGTTGTAGCCGAGCACTGTAATTAATGTGGGAATTGCTTCTTTTAAGTCAGCAGCCGCCAGTGCTTTGACTGCGTTTAATAAGCCTTCAGAAGAATCTGCTTGTTCGACAGCTTGAATTAGTTCTAATGCCATTTACTTATAAACTGTACCGTGACTATTGTAATTGTAAGTTGGGTCGATCGCGCGATCGAACCTTTTGCAGCGTGGGTGAGGTGCGGCGATTAACTTGGAAAGCTTACCCTACTCGAAGTAGGACAGTCTTGGTTAAAGAGTCGAATCCGCAAAAAACTCGACTCCATACCTGCGCTAGGAATTCTTGCGCTGTGCATCCTCACCGCCTTCGCGCTTCCTATAAGCCTTAGCCCAAGCATAGCGCTGCGGATCTTTTTTCAGCAGATATTCCACAACTTCCCGACGCTTCTCATCCTTAGCATTTTTGACAACCCGCTTGAGTTCGGAATCTATATCTTCTGATTCAGCACCGCGTTTAATTGCCTCCTTAAACCAACGTTCACCCTCTAAGAATTCGCCCCGCTCAAAACAAATAGCTCCCATCAAAGTGTAAGGATGATGACTCTGAGGCTGATACTCAATAGCTTTGAGCGCGCACTTTTCAGCATCATCTAATTTATCAATATCTCGAAAAGCACCGCCCCTAGTTGTTAGCAAAGCTGACTTGAGCTTATTTTCTTTGATTTGGTCGAAGTCCAGATTTTCTGTCACCTTCAATGCACTGTTTGGTTCATCTGCCTTACGCCAATGACTGCTGGCGTTGGGCAAGTTCCATTTGTTTCCAGTGCGCTCATATTCCTGATCGTAGAAAAGCGCTTCAAGCCTGTGGTAGGCCATAGCAATCCTTCCATGACTAGCTAAAAGTTTTTGTTGTATTAACTGAACAACTAACACAGGATCTAGACGCTCTTCTCTCTCCAATTTTACCATGATTGCGTAAAACGGGTCGAAGGGGAAATCACTACCTATAATCCGATACTTGACCTTAAGAGCAGCAAATTCCTTTTCTTGTGCAAAAGTAATTACATCCTCACGTCCATTCTGTTTCAGCCAATCAATATCAGCCTCACTCAACGGCTCTCCCGATTGAATCTTAGACTTCAGACTAGCAACATATTTGTCAAGCGCAAGAGTAATTGTCTTAGTCAGTTTACGCTTTTTCAGAAAGTTAATATCCTGCTCACCTAGCTGATTGTCTAAATCAATTTTCTTGAGAACTTTATACAGATGGCTAGAGAGGGATGAATCCTCCGATTCATTAGCTTTATACTTAACTTTCAGTTCAGCAAAGTGCCGTTTCTGTTCAATCTCCAAAACAATGCTAAGCGTTTCGCTAAGTTGATGCTCTTCCAGCCAGTTAAGTTCTGACTCGCTCAACTGCTTATCTGCCTCAAGATTTTTCAGGATGGGATACAACGGAGTTAATACAGATGTTTCTGGGTATTCACTAGCTTTGTACTTATCCTTGAGTTGGGCAAACTCACCTTCCCGTACAGCTTTTTGTTGCCAAAAAATTTCTCGAGTATCAACCAGTTGGTTATTGAAAAGCCAGTTAGCCTCTACATCACTTAATATTTCTCTTGCATCCAGTTGCTTGAGAATTTGATACAAGGGGCTATCAGGTGAAGAATCTGGATATTGAGTTGCTTGGTACTTAGCCTTTAGTGCAGCAAATCGCGCCATATCTTCAGCGATAGCAACTGTTTCAGTAAGCCCCTGTACTTGGAGATATTTAAATTCTAAGTCAGTTAGCTGATTTTCTGATTCAAGTTTCCAAAGGATAGGATACAAAGCACTGGACATGGGTAGCCCTCTGGTTACTTTAAACTTAGACTTGAGTCGAGAAAATTTAGCATCTAGTTTTTTGGGTTCTTCCTTCTTACGTTGTAGCTCTTGCTCGATAGCTTCTCTTGTTTCCAAAAGCTCATGATCTAGTAACCAAATCCACTCAAATTTAGTAATTTCAAATTCTAAATCAGCTTTTCGCAGAATGAGATACAGAAGACTAGAAGGAGATGAATTTTCATATTTTGTTGCTTGATACTTAGACTTCAGCGCTGCAAAATGTTGCACCTGGACTTCCAAATCGTCGTTGCTCATGGTGAATCCCCCGATTTATACTTCTAGCTGCTACACAACCATCTCGCAGCATTCCGCGATCGCCCGCAGTCAAAACCAAAAGTTTTTCAACTGAAGATTTATGAAGATGGTAATATTATTTTAACACGAGCTATAGCGGTTCTCAAAAAAGTGAGGTATGCCCACGGAACCCTATGCCCTATGCCCCATGCCCCATGCCCTATGCCCAGTCGTACCTCATCTTTCTGAGAAAGGCTATATTTTACCAACTACAGCTATAAACCTCAGTATTTTCACTGAATAAAATTGAGAATCGCTACAGCAATCCTATTTTAGTTGTGAACTAATTTTTTAAAGTAAACTATCCATTAAGTTCATAACGCGGATAGCATCATCTGACAAAGATCGAGATGCTTGTTGATTGAGATGATGTTCTAAAACTCCTTTTAGGGCAATCAATTTCATGCTGTTTTCTGCTAAAGTTTCAGCAATAGCCTCTGCTCCGGGCAAATAGCCGATCGCCCCTAAATCCATTAAAGCCGATCGTCTCAACTGCAAATTATCCCCATTCAAAGCAGTTATTAACCGTTCTCCGTAAACCGCTTCCCCTGTCAACTGATACATCGCCCGCGCCGCAGCATACTGCACCCTCGCGACAGAATGTTCTAAAAAAGGTACAATTAGCGGTAGGGCATCTACAGCTTGCAGCGTTCCCAAAGCTTCTATTACCGAGTCATAAGGTTGCACGAGGTGCGATTTTCCCAGCACTCGCACCGCCACAGCGACTCCCCCATCTAATAGTTTCATTAGCGGTGGAATAGAATCGCGATCGCCCAGCATTTCTAATGCTTGAGCCGCCGCTTCCCGCACGTAATAATCCTCACATTCCAAACAGTGAATTAGGGCCGGCAATGCTTGTTTGTCGCCCAATTTTCCCAGAGATCGCGCCGCATTTCGCAAGAGGGAATAATCGCCTATTTTTGTTTGTTCTGATTCTTCTTGCAAAGCAGCAATCAGAGCTTCAATAACTGCCGGTTCCTTGACTCGAAACCTGCCAACCCACCAAGCCGCGTAATAGCGAAGACTGTAATCTTGGGAGTGGAGATTTGCGATCGCCTGTTCTAATGTTAAAGACTCGCCCTCAGCTACACCCGCCGGCGGTGAATCAGATTCATAATAATCCATAATTTTTTATTAATTTTATTGCTAATTTTAGGCGAACATTGGGCGATTTTTGGGCTCATAGAATTCGCATCTACACAGACAAAACCCGCCGG
>DPLL01000334.1 GCA_003542015.1 Microcoleaceae cyanobacterium UBA9251
CCTTCTTAAGGGGGATGCGAGGGGGATCGAGATATGTGCAACGACCCATTAAATTGGTATAAAGGCTGCAAACAGGTTAAATAAACCCGCCCCCACCCACCAAAAAGCCTCTTATTGATCTTGGTGCAACATCTCAGGTTAATCTGACCTGAGATGTTAGAGTCCATACAAACATTGATTTCTTGTGGAACAGGCCGGAAAGCCTGTTGCTAAAAATTAATGAAACAAAAACATGAATCTCTTGTGGAACGCGAGTAAAACCCGATCGCACTTCCCGAAATTTCACTCCTATGCGATCGGCCACTCTGCTGTTTGACGATTAGGCCCTCGATCCCCCCTACTCCCCCTTGATAAGGGGAGTAGGGGGTGGGGCAAGAGAAGTCAATTCTTCAATCTAAAATCCCAAATCTAAAATCCAAAATCGCCCGACTCCTTCGACTCCTGAGCAGAACCAATGATTGCTACAATCGGGAAAGGTAAACGCTGTGGCTCACACTACAGCCCCTAATTCTGGAAGCTACTAGCTAAATTATTAAAAATCTGCCTCTCCTGCCATGTTTAAAAATCTACTCGGCGACCCCAACGCACGCAAGCTTAGGAAATTTCAGCCTTGGGTAGCTGATATCGCAATCTTAGAAGAAGACTTCCACGCCCTCACTGACGACCAACTCAGAGGCAAAACCGCTGAGTTTAAAGAACGTCTGGCAAAAACTAAATCTCTCAACGACGAGAAAGAACTGCTAGACGAAATCTTGCCAGAAGCCTTTGCAGTGGTGCGGGAAGCGGGACAGCGAGTTTTAGGAATGCGCCACTTTGATGTCCAACTTTTGGGCGGCATCATCCTGCACAAAGGCCAAATTGCCGAAATGAAAACCGGTGAAGGCAAAACTCTCGTAGCCACACTGCCGGCGTACCTCAACGCCCTCAAGGGCAAAGGGGTACACATCATCACCGTCAACGACTACCTCGCGAGACGGGACGCGGAATGGATGGGACAAGTGCACCGCTTCCTGGGATTGACTGTGGGACTGATTCAGCAGGGCATGGAGCCGGTGGAACGCAAGAAAAATTATAACTGCGATATTACCTACGCCACGAACAGCGAAGTCGGCTTTGACTATTTGCGGGACAACATGGCTACTGTCATGGAAGATGTCGTGCAGCGTCCTTTCAATTTCTGCGTGATAGACGAGGTTGACTCGGTGCTGATTGATGAGGCCCGGACGCCTCTGATTATTTCCGGCCAAGTGGAACGCCCTAGCGAGAAGTACATCCGGGCGGCTGAGGTGGCCGCTTCCCTGATCAAGGAAAATGAAGAACATTACGAGGTTGACGAAAAGGCTCGGAATGTGCTATTGACCGATGAAGGGTTTGGCGAAGCTGAGCGGTTGTTGGGAGTTACGGATTTATACGACCCGGCAGATCCTTGGGCGCATTACATTTTTAATGCGATTAAGGCGAAGGAATTGTTTATTAAGGATATTAACTACATCGTTAATCAGGACAACGAAGTGGTGATTGTTGACGAGTTTACCGGGCGGGTGATGCCGGGAAGGCGATGGAGTGACGGTTTGCACCAGGCGATCGAAGCTAAGGAACGGGCGGAAATTCAGCCGGAAACTCAGACGCTGGCGACTATTACTTATCAGAATTTCTTTTTGCTTTATCCGAAGCTGTCGGGGATGACAGGGACGGCGAAGACGGAAGAGGCGGAGTTTGGCAAGATTTACAATCTGGAAGTGACGCTGATTCCGACAAACCGGATTCCCAGCCGCCAAGACTTGTCGGATATGGTTTACAAGGCGGAAAATGGTAAGTGGAATGCGATCGCCTCTGAATGCGCCGAAATGCACAACCAAGGCCGCCCGGTGCTCGTGGGTACTACGAGTGTGGAAAAATCCGAGTTGCTGTCGCGGCTGCTGCAAGAACTGAAAATTCCTCACAACTTGCTCAATGCTAAACCGGAAAATGTCGAGCGGGAGTCGGAAATTATCGCTCAAGCTGGACGCAAGGGTGCTGTGACGATCGCCACTAACATGGCCGGCCGCGGTACTGACATTATTTTGGGCGGTAATTCCGAATACATGGGCCGCCTGAAACTGCGCGAGTATTTTATGCCCCGCATCGTCCGCCCCGACGATGAAGATGGGTTTACCCTCGCCCAAGTCCCTGGAATTGGCGGCCGCCCCGCAGCTCAAGGTTTTGCTCCCAGTACGAAGAAAAAGAAATCTTGGAAGGCTTCGCCCCAGATTTTCCCGACGCAGATTTCGAAGGAAACCGAGCAAATGTTGAAGGCGGCGGTGGAGTTGGCTGTCAAGGAATACGGCGAGCGATCGCTCTCTGAATTGCAAGCCGATGACGTAGTGGCTGTGGCTTCAGAAAAAGCGCCGACTAATGACGAAGTAATTATAAAATTGCGCGAGGCTTACAAGCAAATTCGCCGCGAATACGAGGCTTTTACGAGCACTGAACACAATGAAGTGGTGAGCTTGGGAGGGCTCCACGTCATCGGTACAGAACGCCACGAATCGCGCCGGATTGACAATCAGTTGCGCGGCCGCGCGGGACGCCAAGGAGACCCCGGTTCTACTCGGTTTTTCTTGAGTTTGGAAGATAACTTGCTGCGGATTTTTGGCGGCGAACGGGTGGCCGGTTTGATGAAGGCTTTTGGTGTTGAGGAAGATATGCCGATCGAATCTGGAATGCTAACTCGTTCCCTCGAAGGCGCTCAGAAAAAAGTCGAAACCTACTATTACGACATCCGTAAACAGGTGTTTGAATACGACGAAGTGATGAACAATCAACGTCGAGCCATCTATGCCGAACGCCGTCGGGTATTGGAAGGTTTGGACTCAAAGGAACAGGTAATTAAGTATGCCGAACAGACGATGGACGACATTGTGGGAGCATACATCAATCCCGATTTACCTTCGGAAGAATGGGAACTCGACAAACTTGTCAGCAAGGTGAAGGAATTTGTTTATTTGCTGGCTGACATGACACCGGATCAACTAGAAGATTTGTCAGTTGAGGAAACTAAAACTTTCCTCCACGAACAAGTCCGCAATGCTTACGACATCAAAGAATCGGAAGTTAATGCAATCCGATCTGAATTGATGCGAGATGCGGAACGGTTCTTTATTTTGCAGCAAATTGATACTTTGTGGCGGGAACATTTGCAACAAATGGATGCTTTGCGTGAGTCTGTCGGGCTGCGTGGTTACGGCCAAAAAGACCCGTTAATCGAGTACAAAACTGAAGGTTACGAGCTGTTTTTGGATATGATGACGGATATTCGCCGCAATGTGGTTTATTCGCTGTTCCAATTCCAGCCACAGCCGGCTATGCAAGTTTCGACAGAGATGGTTTGAAAATAGTTAATCCTTGACAGTTGACAGTTAACTGTTGACAGTTATAGCAGTCGCCAAGGCGCTTTGAGCATCGTTCCCTGAGCGGAGNNGCTCAGGGCACCGCTCCGCTCAGGGAACTATGAAATAAATGCCTTAACCACCTTGGCGGTTGCTATAACTGTTGACTGTTAACTGTTACTTTAATACCCCCTTTATTCTTTAGTCAGTGCGGACTTTGTTTGTGTAGTCGCGGTTGAAACCGCCGAGTATAAAAGGGGCTTTGAACTAGATTAAACCCAATCTTCTTGGTCGCTTTTTTGCTTCCTGTAAACTTCACCTTTGGCGTGAATTTTGCGAGTTTGTTCGTAAAGAGTTTCTGGTGTAAGATTCCATTGTTGCAGGACTTTTTCTAAGTCTTTTTGGATATCTCTAGCGCCGGGAAAACCACGGTAACGAATTATTAATCTCGCTAATTCTGATAAATTGTAGTCGGTGGCTTCTCCGGCTAATAAAGTATCGACTGTAGCGCGATCGCGTCGATATTGCGGATGCTGCTGATCTTGAGTTTTTTCTACTGAATCCATACTAAGTAAGTGGGTACAAATAAACACTATATGGGAGCGGGCGGGTTTAGGAGATTATTAGTCTTAGGCTATTATGGTTGGTAAAACCCGCCCCGACAATTCACGTTCTTCTATTATTAGTTTTTTGCGTTTAAGATCAAATCCTCTCTTCATCCGAATTATTCAGATCTCTATTCTCTCCCTCTGTGTCCTCTGTGTTCTCTGCGGTAAAATAATTCCGATATCTAATTAGAGTTAGAGTTTTACTGATGTTGTCGCTTCAGTCATCCCCAGAAATTTTTGTGTTTGTGCAGTAATACCAAATATGCGATCGCCATGACAAAAGATTTCCCAGGCGCGAATTCCCATAAAACCAATCCCTGCGATCGCCAAGGGCATCGCAGCGGCACATAACAGCGCTGCGATCGGGGGACGGAACCAGTGCCGATTTGCACGCTTATTTACTATTCGAGTGTATGCGATTGTTAGAACAGTTGTGCAATGACTCGTACAGAATCATATTTGGCCTCTTTTGATGAGAACAGTGAGCTAATCAGAAGCTTCCATGCTTGGAGCTTATACTTTGGTTCCGTCTGCCACTGATCATCACTCCCTTGAAATGCACGCCATACTTCCTTTTCTGTGTCCAGCCAAGAGTTAGAAAACTGACGACAAAACCCGCAATACTTCACTGAAACTACACTAAACCCATGTTTTGACAAGATCGCACACAAACTGAAAGGCGTGAAAAAATTGAGGTGCCGAGGAATATCTGAAAATGGCCACGCCGCTCTTTGTGCCTTGAAGCCAAGTGATTCACAATTCGGTGTTTCAACTATAAAACACCCCCTATCCCTTAAAAGACCTTTTGCGTTTAATACAGCAGAATTTATATCTATGCAATGTTCAAGAACGTGGGACATGAGAATAACATCATATTTACTTTCCATGACCGTGCGTGGCAATTCTTCTGCTGTTCCCTCATAGACAATGAGATTAGATTTCTTTGCCTCTTCCCTAGCCTTTTGGTCTGGCTCAACACCAACAACAGAAAAACCTTGATCAAGAAAACGAGACATATTCCCGCCATTCCCACAGCCAATCTCTAGCATAGAGAAAGAACTACCTTTCAATAAAGCAACAGCATCGTTTGGTGAAAGATCTTTGCCATTATCAAGTCGCCAAGAAAGATGGAAACGCAATCGATCCAGGAATGACTCATCGCTATTTCGTCCTACCTTACTATTTGTATCTGCTTTGTGAGTGTAATAGTCAGTAAGATCGTAGAAGCTCGAAACCTCCTTCCTCGTTGGCCTTGGCCAGACTTGGCCGTAACGGCAAGAAGTACAAAAAAAAACGTCGTATGCTCTATGAGATGTAGGCTTTCTATAGTCACATGGGGCCGTAAATAATTTGTTTATTTCTTGGCTGCAAATTTGACATTTTACCGTTTGACTCTCTAACTCCATACCTGCCCCCTATGATATCTAATTTCGTTGTGTTAACAGAATGCCAGTAATTATACCACCAGCAATGCCAGCTTTAGCGGTAGCTGTGGCGACTTGTTCGACTAATTCTGACTGGGTAATTTTGCCTTCAACACACAATAGGGAATTTTCTAAGATGGAAAATACTAACTCAATTACTGCTGCTGCGATCGCACCTTTCAATGCAGCCCCAACAACTTCGGCAACTGCTGCTTTAAACGCAGCATCCGCTAAAACCTGCTTAGCGACGGCTAATTCGGCCGCAGTCATGTCTACACCACCGCGAGCCCGATTTACCCAAAAATGTTCAAAAACCCCGTTAGCAGCTTCGCTACCGCCTCCATTCACCCGTGCTTGGATGTGACTCCAATCTTTATCTTGACAGAAGTTGCGAATTGCTTCTGGGCCTTGGGCACGAATTTGGGCGGGTATGGATTCAAATACTTTTGCTGCTTCTTGAACATTTCGCATTCCGTCACGCATACCAGCCCTAGCAAATTTCAATTGCAGATTTGTTGGCAGGTTCTCAAAACGGATGTTGTGTGCTATTTTAAAAGCTTCTTGAGTGGCGATCGCCCCAGCACTAACAATTGAACTTGGCGCTGATTCTACCCACGCCGTTAATACAGTTGCACTTTCCTCAACTTGAGCAGAGATTTGGTTAGCTAAGTTTTGGGTTTCGGCAAGAGTTGCTTGCACTTTTGTAGTTAGGAATTCGAGCGGATTCTGGTTGATTTCCATGTTGATCCAGCTTGCATCGTTAATGATTGAATTATTCTCAATATATAGCGGTTCTCAAGCGTTGTGAGGTATGCCCGAAGCCCGAAGCCCGAAGCCCGAAGCCCGAAGCGTACCGCACTGTTACTGAGAAAGGCTATAATTTTACCCAGATTCCCGACTTCGCAGAAGTTGTCGGGAATCTAAAAAAAGAGCGTTTTACTGAATTGATTCTAACTCCGGGCGATCGCACCAACAAATCAAGGAGACAGCCGCCACACCTTAATCGTGTCATCAAAACTGCCACTGACGAGAGTTTGATCTTGAGGATTAAAAGCCAATTCCACCCAAGTAGAATGACCCTTAAGTGTACCAGCCATTTCGCCAGTATGCGTCTGCCACAGCTTGATAGTTCCGCTCAAATCGCTGCTGGCCAACTTGTCCCCGTCGGGACTGAAAGCTAGAGACTGAATGCGATCGGAATGGCCAATCAGAGTCCGCAACAGAGAACCGCTGGGCTGTCGAGATTCATTATTAGTGCTGATATCCCAAAGCTTCACCGTCTTGTCCCAACTGCCGCTAGCGAGAGTTTGACCGTCTGGGCTGATAGCAAGAGACCAAATCGCCTCAGCATCACCCCTGAGAATCTGTTTCAATTCCCCAGTCCGCCAATTCCAAAGTTTGATAATACCATCGCTATTGCCAGTAGCCAGAGTTTCTCGATCGGGACTGAAAGCCACCGACTGCACCTGATCGGAAAGCCCTTTAAAAGTTTCTAACTCAACTCCGTCGTCTACTTCCCACAACTTCAAAGTGTTGTCCTTACCGACACTGGCAATTGTCCTGCCATCGGGACTGAAAGCCACCGAGAACACGCCATCTTTGTGTCCATCCCAACTCCGAATCAACTGACCGGTGTAGAAATTCCACAATTTAATTGTATTATCAGCACTACCGCTGGCGATCGTCCTGCCATCGGGACTAACAGCCACCGACCACACCGGGGCCAAATGTCCGGCTAAAACCTTCAGCACTTTACCGTGACGCTTGTGCAGCAGGCGAATTGTCCCGTCGTTATTTCCGCTGACTATCACCCGGCCATTGGGGCTGACAGCCACAGCCCAAACCGGATTTTTGTCCTGAGTCGCCAGAGTTCGCACCGCAGCAGGCTCAATCGATGTCTGACTCTTGAAATCCTCCATTGGCGGGGGATTGAACCGAATTTCGGGAATAGCAGCAGGTTCTTGATAAGTGAATGCCTGCGGTTGCTGAGACTGGAAACGAGAACCCAGCGCCAGGGATACCAGGACACCAACCGCCCCAGCCCAAGCGCCCAAAGTCCACTTGGGCTGGCCCAGAATCAGATCCACGGGTGCGGGGCTGTATTTCATGTCTTTGAGGATTGCTGAGGCTGTGCGATAGCGTTTCGAGGTTTCGCGGTGCACCATTTGATCTAGAATGCGGCCTAGTCTCGCCGAAACCGGCACTTTCAAATAATGCCGCCAGGCCCAATCATCTGCTTTGAGATCAAACAAATCAAAGGGCGACATTCCCGTTAACAAATGGATGCAGGTGACACCCAAACTGTAGATATCGCTGCTGGGAATAGCTTGACCTTGAATTTGTTCCGGGGCCGCGTATTCAGCAGAACCTGTCACCGTGTCTGTTTTCAGCGGGCCGCTGTTAGCAGGAATGGCCGCGCCGAAATCGACTAAAACTAGACCCCCCAGACTTTCTGTTTCTCCCAAAGCTGGCACTGCTTGGGGGGATTTGCGGTGAATAATATTGGACGGTTTGATATCTCGGTGAATCTGTTGATTGTCGTGAACAAATTGCAGTACCGGCAACAATTCGCTCAGGAGATACCAAATGTGAATTTCTTTAAAAACACCTTTGTCTGAGAGTTGAGTTGCCAAATTGCGGCCGTCGATGTATTCTTGTACCAAATACTGGCAGCCGTCTTGTTCAAAAGATGCCAGCAGTTTCGGTATTTGGGGATGTTTTCCCAACTCGTCGAGGACTGAGGCTGAGGTGCGAAATGTCCGATTTAGCTGTTTTTGACCGTCAGCGACAGTTTCTGGCTCGAAAAATTGTTGAATGACGCAGCGGGGTTGAGAAGGTTGGTCTTCATCGACTGCTAAGAATGTGTGGCTAGCGAGATTTTGACCGAGGGTGTGAAAGACTCGGTAGCGGCCTTTTAGCAGCAAATTCGACCCGCAACTTTTGCAGACTGTCGCGCGATCGAGATTTTGGGGGTTCTGACAATGGGAATTGATGCAGTAACTCATCTGTTTTTCCGCTGGATACCCCCATCATACTTTTGGGTGGTGGGGGAGGAAAGCGGGGCGGTGCGTGCCGCTTCCTGTGGACAAATTAGATCCTTGCATTGACTTAATATATGATAATTGTTTCCCAGATTTTAGCCACAGTTGTCAGGCGCGATCGCACGTAAATTATTGCTGACTTTCCTGCGAGGGATGTTTAATAGGTCGATCGCCCCCTAGTTGTGAGATTGTTTGGGGGGACTGGGAGTGCCTGAATTAGGTTATAATGTCATTCATTCCGAAAGCTCCGCTCCACTTTGATAACTTGTTCAATATTCCCGAACCACTAACTACTAACTTTTAAGTATTACTTATGCCACTAATTCGCGTCCCCAAATCTTGGGAAATTCTCGATCGACAAATTACCCCAGAAACAGTCTTTCTCAACCGTCGCCGCTTTATGACCAATTTAATCGGTGCCGGTGTCAGCGCTTCACTCCTCCCACTTGCGGGCTGTAAGAGCAATTCTGCATCAAACGAAGCTTTGAAACAAACCGCAACTCAAGCATATTCCGGCTTAACCCGCAATCCCGCCTTCGCCGAAGTCGATCGAGCAATTACAGACGAAGCCCTAGCTACAAAATACAATAACTTTTATGAATACGGAGGCACAAAATCTATTTGGGAAGCAGCCCAAGCAATGCCAACCGAAAACTGGAAAGTAGAGGTTACTGGCTTAGTAAAAAATCCCCGCATTTACGATATTGACGAACTAGCAAAAAAATTCCCCATCGAAGAAAGAGTTTATCGATTTCGCTGCGTAGAAGCCTGGGCGATGGTAGTTCCTTGGGTGGGATTTCCGATGAAATTGCTGATGGCTGATGTCGAACCAAAATCTAATGCTAAATTCGTTCGTTTCACATCTTTTTACGACTCCAAGATTACTCCCGGCCCCGGTTTGATGTCGCAATTCTATCCTTGGCCATATACGGAAGGTATGCGAATTGAAGAAATGGCGAACGATTTAGCCTTTTTTGCAACAGGTTTGTACGGCAGAAAACTACCCAAACAAAATGGCGCGCCACTGCGGCAAGTAATTCCTTGGAAGTACGGTTTTAAGGGTGCAAAATCCATTGTCAAAATTGAATTTGTCGAGAAACAGCCCGCGACTTTTTGGAATACAATCGGCCCGAACGAATACGGTTTTGAGGCAAATGTCAATCCCGANNTGGGAAAGTCGCGAGACTTTGCCCTATAATGGTTACGGGGAATATGTCGCGAGTTTGTACAGTTAATTAAGAAAGTGAGATGTAATTTGAGGAACAGGCTTTTCGGCTTCTCAAATTATTAATTTCTCTCCTTACTCCTTCTCTGCGTCCTCTGCGTTCTCTGCGGTTAATTAAAAAATCTTTTTTGTTCGCTTCAGGAAAATGAAAGACAGGACACTCAAGCGTGCCCTTCTTCGTGTCAACTTAAGCCTGAAACCCCTGACAAATCTCGCTGTTACCTGAGTCTAGATCCCCCTA
>DPLL01000503.1 GCA_003542015.1 Microcoleaceae cyanobacterium UBA9251
GCATCAATTTGACTTTCCTGTTCTTTGACTTGAGTTGCGAGTCCAGTTTCCCCTCGATAAAACTTGTCCAAATACGGCAGCCATTTAGCTTCGCCGGTAGCAATTTCATCGAGGGTTTGTTCCATTCTGGAAGTAAAACCGGTGTCTACTAAATCGGGAAAATATGTTTCCAATAAAGTAGTGACAGCGAAAGCAGTGAAAGTGGGAATTAGGGCGTTGGTGATTAATTTGGCGTAACCGCGATCGACTATAGTGCCGATAATACTCGCATAGGTACTCGGACGACCCACACCTTCACTTTCCAGGGTTTTGACGAGAGAAGCTTCGGTGAAACGGGCGGGCGGCTGAGTTTCGTGGCCAACGGCCTCTAAGTCCTTACAATTAGGTTTATCGCCCACTTTCAGTGCCGGCAAAATCACCTCTTGGTCTTCCAAAGCCGCATCCGGGTCATCGGAGCCCTCCACGTAGGCCCGCAAAAAGCCCGGAAAATCGATGCGTTTCCCACTGGAACGAAAACCCGCATCTTCCACCTGAGTCAGTACCGTGACGTGAGTTTGGCGCGAATCAGCCATTTGAGAAGCGACAGTCCGCTTCCAAATCAAATCGTAGAGGCGGAAGTCAACACCATCTAGTCCCGTTTGCTGCGGAGTCCGAAAAGTGCTGCCGGCGGGGCGGATAGCTTCGTGGGCTTCCTGGGCACCTTTGCTTTTGGTTGTGTATTTGCGCGGTTGGGGGCTGAGGTATTCGCTACCGTAAAGTTCTTGGACGCAACTGCGGGCGGCGGCGATCGCCTGTTCGGACAAATGCACCGAATCCGTCCGCATATAGGTGATAAAACCGCGTTCGTAGAGACTTTGGGCAATTCGCATGGTTTCCCGCGCACCCAGCCTCAGCTTGCGGTTAGCTTCCTGCTGCAAAGTCGAGGTTGTAAACGGTGGCGAAGGTTTCCGGGTGACTGGCCGTTCTTCGAGATTGGTGACAGTCCAAGGTTTGTTTTGGATGCGCGAGAGTAAAGCCCGCGCCTGTTGTTCATTCAGCAAAAGTACGCGGCGGCCTGCGATGATGTTGCCAGTATTTTCATCAAAATCGCTACCGTTGGCAACTTTCACATTGGCGACTGTCACCAGTTTCGCCTCAAAGGAAATTTTGCCCTTTGCCAAACTGGCTTTTAAATCCCAGTAGCTACCTTGGTGGAAGGCGCGGCGTTCCCTTTCCCGGCATACCAAAAGGCGCACGGCGACTGACTGCACTCTGCCGGCGGACAAGCCCCAGGCGATTTTTTTCCACAACAGGGGCGAAAGGGTGTAACCGACGAGTCGATCGAGAATCCGGCGAGTTTCTTGGGCTTGTACTACTCGATTGTCGATATCGCGACAGTGAGTTAAAGCGTCGCGGATGGCTTCGCGGGTGATTTCGTGAAACACCATCCGTTTGATGGGAACTTTGGGTTTGAGGATTTGCAGCAAATGCCAGGAAATGCTTTCGCCTTCGCGGTCTTCGTCAGTGGCTAGAATCAGTTCTGTTGCGTCTTTGAGGGCTTCTTTGAGTTCTTTGACAATTTTCTTTTTATCTTTCGGGATGACGTAGAGGGGTTCAAAGTCGGCCTCCACGTTTACGCCGAGTTGCGCCCATTTTTCTCCTTTGACGGCTTCGGGTATTTCTTCGGCGGAGGATGGGAGGTCGCGCACATGGCCCATTGATGCCTCTACACGGTAGGTGGAGGGCAGGAAGTTGCGAATGGTGCGGGCTTTTGTGGGAGATTCGACGATAACTAGAGTTGACATGGCATCTTTTATATGGGTAGCGACGCAGAAGCGAGTGTTTAATTTACCGAGTGTATGTCAGATGTCAATGCTTCTGGGAATTTTGGGTATTATTTTCACGCTACCTTAATTTTTAAGTTATTGCCGATCGGGTTAAATATGACAAGCTGATCGGATTTTACTGCTTTCACCCCAGAAGGGCGCATCGCGTCTCTACAAGATGCACTGGATGCTGAGACTGCTGGATGGGGGCTGATAGTTCCTCAATGGGGGCTAAATGAAGGTTTGGGAAGGGTTGAGGAAGCAGAAAATCTGAGGCTTTCTCTCGGCCAAAATCAATAAGCTTGACCTTTTCTGCTATTCTTATACAATCATTCCTTAGCTAAAGCTAGCAAATCGCTGTCGATCGATTTTAAATTTTGCCACTCTAATGCTTTCTTTTCCACCTCTTTTATAAACCCATTTTTGCCGTTCATGTACTATTGAATATCCTCTGGATAGGTTTTTGCTAACTCGCGCTTTAATTCACTGTATTTCTGTGCTTCTTCAGGATGGGCGATCGTATAATCGCGAAATGCCAAATGACGTTTTATTTCCGGCGATTTAGCCTCAAATGTGTGAAGATGGTGAGTTCTTTTACCTGCTGCACTATTTTTGAGGAAGAAACGGCGACCGGGCAGTCCAAACTCGCCCATTACTTCGTAACCGAGAGCTGCCATTGCTGCATGGCGATCGTCTACTTTAGTAATATCTTTGACCTCAATTAAGAAATCAATAATTGGTTTTGCATAAATGTTCGGAATCGCTGTGCTACCGATGTGGTGAATGGTAACAACATTTTCTCCCATTGCTAATGCAATCTGTTTTGACTCTTCAAGGAAGGTAAATCGCCCTGCTGGAGCGTGGGCAACAACTTCTACTTTTCGGGAATCCTGAGACTGATTCAAAGACATAATATCAACTATTTAAACAAGTAAATATAGCAGTCGCCAAGGTGGTTAGGACGCTTCCGGTCACGCTCGCGTAGTCGAAGTGAACATTTCGACGGAGTTTATCCTGAGCGTAGCCGAAGGGATCAATGACCAAAGCGCCTTGGCGGTTGCTATAAAAATTACTTTTCAGAAGATATGTATTCTAGCAAAAGTCGTTTAACAGGCTTTTCGGCCTGTTCCACAATCAAGATTATTTGTTGTGGGGGGGCACGGGATCCCGCCCCTGAAAGCCTCTGGACGTGGGTTCCCAGGGCGAGCCTATTGGTGACAACTTAAGACCCAAACCGATAATAAATGTCGCTTTTAGTCGAGTCTAGATCCCCCTAAATCCCCCTGATTGTTGGGGGACGAAAGAAGAATTCTTGTCCCACCCCCTACTCCCCTGATTAAGGGGGGTTATATCAATTCCGATTGCACCGGAATGATATAGAGGAGACTGCACGTGCCCTTGGACTACCGTGATTAATTGTAGGGACACGGCACTGCCCATTGGTGTCAACTTAACGTCAAACCCAGTCAGAGAATG
>DPLL01000501.1:0-9620 GCA_003542015.1 Microcoleaceae cyanobacterium UBA9251
GAGCGTGGTAGTCCTGAGATGAAATGGGCTTTCACTAGCCTTGGGTTGGAATGGGTTGGTAATAATTAGATTCTAGATAACTGTATCATACTAAGGGCATATTTTTGGAGATTATATGTTTATTTGATATTTCGTAACACAACAGAAACTTTCGTCTATAGGACTTACGCACAGCAAAGAAACCGGGTTTTTCATCGAATCTACGGGCTGCAACGAAGTCTTTTCGTAAAAAACCCGGTGGTTGAGCGAAGCCGAAACCCTGGGCCCCCATCGTAGGGACACGGCAGTGCCGTTTCCCTACTTTGGGAATTTTTACCGCAGATGATAGCGGATATACGCGGATATACGCGGGTGAAGAGATGTTATTTGATGAGTTCTTCGAGGGATGGAAAAAGCAATTTTTCGGCGCTCACTTTTTGGCAGTCGCAAGGTTGTTGAGTTGCGGATATTTCTGATACTTTTCCTAGCAGCAATTGGATGCTTTCTATTAGTAATGGTAGGGTTAATAAAATTATTGATGCTGATACTAGCAAGCTAATTAAGCCGTCAGCCCAATTCCAGTGCAGCCACGCTACGGCGATCGCCGCTAAAATTACTCCAACTGATGAAAAAATATCGGCAACTGCGTGCAGAAAGGCGCTTTTGAGGTTTAAGTCGCCGTGAGAGCAGGAATGTAAGCAAAAAGCATTGATTGAGTTGATGCTTAAACCAGCAATTGCGGTAATTAACATCGGGAGTCCTTCTACTTCGGGGGTTGGGGATTGCAAACGGGCGATGGATTCGGCGGCTATCCAAAGCGCGATCGCTACTAAACTGATACTATTAACTATAGCAGCAATGATTTCTGGGCGGGCAGGGATTGACGATTGTGCGATCGCACAATCCACCGATTTATTTCTTTTGGCTGAGGAGTACCAAGTGGCTGTCAAAGTTATCGCTAAAGCTGCTACATCTGAAAAAACGTGACCCGCATCTGCTAAGAGGGACAAACTATGAGAAGTCATTGCAGCGATTAACTCTGCTACAAAAAAGCTACTAAGCAGTACCAAAGCTGTTTGTAAAAGTCGCACTTTGGGAATTCTGGGATTGGGATTCTCGCATTGTACGCGCGGCGAAGCTATCCCGTAGGGAATCGCCTTTGCGTTTTCAGAGTTGAAATTGTCCCTAACTGGAAATGTCATGCAGCAGTCCTTAAGGTTAAACTCGATTTTCAATTAAACATTAAATCAACTATCAATGACCGATTATATACCAACTCCGAATCAGGAACCGCAAAAGCCGATCGCCAATTCCCCAAATCCTGACATCAATTATCATCCAATTGGCGACAGTCAACCAAATACTTTAACAGGGGAATCTTTGGTTGATTTGCGTCGCTACGATCAATCAAAGTTCGATCGGGGAAGGCCTGGTTGGCTAATTTTGCTTTGGTGGTTGGTGCAGGCGATCGCATTTCCTCTCACTCCACACCCTGTTAACGGCCTCAGAAGGTGGCTGTTGCGCCTATTTGGAGCAAAAATAGGTTTTGGTGTGATTATTCGCCCTACGGCTCGTTTTACCTATCCTTGGAAAATTGAAATCGGCGATTTTAGTTGGATCGGAGATGATGTTGTTTTGTACAGTCTGGATCGAATTGCGATCGGCAAACACTGTGTAATTTCTCAAAAAAGTTATCTCTGCACCGGCACTCACGACTCTCAAGACTCAGCCTTTGGCTTAATCACAGCATCTGTGATCGTTAATAATGGGGTTTGGATTGCGGCCGATTGTTTCATTGGCCCTGGTGTGGAAATCGGTGCTAACGCTTTAATTGGAGCTCGTAGCAGTGTCTTTAAAAATATGCCAGCTAGCTTTGTTTGCATGGGAAATCCCTGTCTTCCCCGCTATCGACGACAAATTAATAAAAGTTTGTAGTACAGAATAACCAGAACTTTTTTTACCTAAGAAATGTCGCGCAAGTATGCTATAATTAAATCATAAAAAATCATCTAAATTTCTATGACGCGATTTATTCACGATCGCTTTGCTAAAGAATTTCTGGAAGAACTACTGTCACCTATCGGCCAGGTCAAGATCGGTCGCGATGTGACTTCCGAAGTCCGAGAAATTGATGTTTATTTCACTCCAAGCACCACAATTGCCTCCTACTCAGCCAGCCTGGGATTGTTGGGGAAAATGGCAAGCACAACGGCAATTTTTGAACCGTTTCGCAATCCGGCTAACGTCAGCGAAATTTGTAGCTGTCTGGGTAAGTTATTGGATGTGCGAGGTGAATTGGAGCGACAATCTAGAAGAGAAAATACTCGCTATGATGACGCTCAATTACCCAGACTGTGGATTTTGATGCCCACGGCATCGAAAGCATTGGTAGATAGCTTTAATGCGATACCAGACACCCAGAATTGGATGCAGGGAATTTATTTTTTGGGGGAATCTTTGCGAACTGCGATCGTCGCGATTCACCAATTGCCAGAAACTCCAGAAACCCTGTGGTTGAGGATTTTGGGCAAAGGGGGAGTGCAGCAAAGGGCGATCGCCCAATTGAGCGCTTTAGCAACGGATGATCCGTTGCGGATGATTGCGCTAGAATTATTGTATCGCCTACAGTCACATTTAGTAGCCGATACCCCACAGGAAATTGAGCCAGAAGAGCGGGAGTTAATTATGGCGATCGCACCACTTTTTCGAGAACAAATACAAGCTGCACAGCAACAAGCTAGAGAAGAAGGGCTAGAACAAGGACTAGAACAAGGGCTACAACAGGGACTAGAACGAGGGCTAGAACGAGGGCTAGAACGAGGACTAGAACGAGGACTAGAACGAGGACTAGAACAGGGACTAGAACAGGGACTAGAACAGGGACTAGAACAGGGACTAGAACGAGGCAGACAAGAACAACAGCGGTTAATTTTAGAAAATTTTCTGCGAGTTCGATTTGGAGAATTAAGCCCAAAAATGACAGTTTTTCTATCTCCAATATCCAAGTTTTCTGCTGCGGAATTTACCGTTTTGTTGCTGGCAATATCCATGCTAACTGTGGATGAATCTGGCAGGGAACAAGCGGTGAAGTTGTTAGCTGAAAGTGTCTGGAAAATGTCCGTTACTAACTTGGAGGATATTCTGTCCCAGGCTATGACTAATTTATTGGCATTGCCTGTGGCAGAATTGACTTTGTTTGTAGAGCAACTGCCGCACTTATCGGCTCATGAATTGAGGGAAAGGTTAGGGAAAATCCCTGAATAACATTGGTTTTAGTAGCCAGAAAAAAATAGAAAAGCTAGATACCAGACTTCTTGAATAAGTCGGGTATCTAGGGGAGATCACAGAAAACCGAAGTTAGCGAATTCGATAGGAATTTGATTGCGAGGGCAAAATCAAGTGCATCAAGCCCTCGATCAGTCGATCGCGCTCCATTGGTATAATTTCTTGGCCGTGCATCATATCCTGCGTTAACTGGAAATGTATCAAAGAGCCAATAAAAATCCGCGCCGTTGCTTCTGGATCGGCTAATTTTAACTCCGGGCGAGATGCCAAATATTGAGTGAGTCGCTCAATCCCCGGTTTTACTAAGTTTTTCACAAATATCTGGGCTAGCTGGGGAAAACGCCCTGATTCGGCAATCACTAACCTCACGAAGGTGAGAAAATGAGGTTCGTGAGTGGCTTGATCTAGTAAAGTGGTAGCAATGAATCGCAGGGCGATCGCCGGTTCGGTTTCGGGCACGGGAAAATACACTAATTTTTCTGCCGCTAGCCGTTGAATCAAGGCCACAAACAATCCCTCTTTATCTTGAAAATAGCTGTAAACCGTAGCTTTGGAAACTCCCCCCGTCTTCGCCACCTTGTCCATACTCGTGCCCGCATAGCCGTGGGTCAAAAATTCTTGCATCGCACCTTGGAGGATTTGCTCACTCTTGTCACCTGCTATGCTTGCGTCTGGTTCCATCGATTTTGTCCTTGTCATTGTTTGTTTTTGTAATTTTTGCTTGGGGTCTTGACATTATTATACTAAACGGTTTAGTTTTAATGTATCAGAACTAAACCGTTTAGTTTTTATTCTCAAAAAAGAGGTGCGCGTTATGGTACATCCCTCGACAGCAGAAGGCTTTTCCTCCAATCCATCCTTAGTTAAGCAACTCCTAGTTGTGGCTGCAATCGCCACTGTCGCAGCCGGAGGAACTACAGGCTACAGGATGTGGCGATCGCACATTCCCGATCCCAATGCAGCAACCGCAGCAGCAACGGCCACAGCATCGCAATTAACCACAGTGACAGCCTTGGGGCGACTGGAACCCAAGGGAGAAGTGATCAAAGTATCGGCCTCTGGTTCAGCGGAAGGAAGCCGGATCGATCGACTTTTGGTGAAAGAAGGGGATCGGGTAAACACAGGCCAAGCGATCGCAATTCTCGACAACCGCGATCGCCTCTCGGCCGCCTTCGACCAAGCTCAAGAACAAGTGCGCGTCGCCCAGGCAAATCTAGCCAAAGTTAAAGCTGGAGCCAAAAACGGCGAAATTCAAGCCCAGAAAGCCACCATTGGCCGTTTAGAAGCCGATCGCAGTAACGAAATCACAGCGCAACAGGCGATCGTTGCTCGCTTATCTGTCGATCGCAGTACCGAAATTGCAGCGCAACAAGCCACAATTGCTCGCATCAGGGCCGAACAGCTTGGGGAAATTCAAACCCAACAAGCCACAATTGCTCG
Organism: Microcoleaceae cyanobacterium UBA9251; assembly: GCA_003542015.1. Lineage (GTDB taxonomy): Bacteria > Cyanobacteriota > Cyanobacteriia > Cyanobacteriales > Microcoleaceae > Microcoleus. Next base: position 4,705 of record DPLL01000501.1, read on the forward strand.
TCTACAAGCTGAACTTCGCAACGCTATCAGTGAGTATCAGCGGTACTCGCAACTGTATCAAGAAGGAGCAATCTCTGCTTCCACCAGCGACAGCAAAAAACTCGCCGCAGAAACAGCCCAACAACAACTCAACGAAGGAAAGGCTAAACTCAATCAAATTCAGCAATCTCGCCAACAACAGATTAATGAAGCTCAAGCCAAACTGAATCAAATTCAGCAATCTCGCCAACAACAAATTAATGAAGCCCAAGCCAAACTTAGTCAAATTCAGGAATCTCGACAACAGCAGATTAATGAAGCCGCAGCAAATCTCGATCGCATAGCCGAAGTGCGCCCCGTTGATGTGGAAGCCGCCAGCGCCGAAGTCGGTTCCGCCCAAGCCGCCGCCAAACAAGCCAAAGCCAATCTGGATTTAGCATACATCCGCGCACCGAGAGACGCGCAAGTTCTGAAAATTCACACATATCCGGGGGAACGGGTGGGGAATGATGGCATTATTGAACTGGGACAAACTCGCGAGATGTTGGCTGTTGCTGAAATTTACCAAAGTGATGTGGACAAGGTACGCCTTGGACAGCCGGCTAAAATTACTAGCGATTCTTTCCAGGGGGAATTGCTGGGAAATGTCGAATACATCGGCTTACAAGTGCTGCGGCAAAACATTGTTAATACTGATCCTTCTGCGAATATTGATGCTCGAGTTGTGGAGGTGAAGGTGCGTTTGGATGCTGTTTCTAGTCGGAAAGTCGCTGGATTGACTAATTTGCAAGTCAAGGTGGCGATCGGCGGAAATTAAAGTAGGACTTACGCATTAACAACGTTAATATGTCATTCTGAAATCTGTCATTCTGAAATATGTCATTCTGAGCGAAGCGAAGAATCTCAAAGCCTAGGAAAAAGGTCGAGGCGTAAGTCCTGTAAAGATTAAGAATTTTTCAAACCTCAGATTGCTGTCTTCAATCCACAATCTAAAATCTAAAATCTAAAATCCAAAATCCTATGCTTGGACTTATCAAACCATTACAACAGTTAAGGCGCAGAACTCCTCTCGGATGGCTGCAACTGAGTCATGACAAAGGGCGAATGGCCGTAGCTATAGCGGGAATTGCTTTTGCTGATATTTTGATGTTCATGCAGTTGGGCTTCCAAAATGCGCTTTACACCAGCAATACGCGGCTGCACCAAACTTTGCAAGCTGACTTGGTTTTAATCAGCCCTCAAGGCCGGAATTTGCTAAATTTGTCTTCTTTCCCTAGGCGCAGATTATATCAGGCTATGAATGTACCGGCTGTGCGATCGGCAGATGGGCTTTATGTCAAACTTGCTAACTGGAAAGTTCCCGAAACTCGCCGCGAAACGTCTATTATGGTGCTGGGTTTTAATCCCGATCGCCCGGCGTTTGATCTACCAGAAGTTAACCAAAATTTGAGCGCGATTAAATTGCCGGATACTGTGTTATTTGACAGAGCTGCAAGGGGAGATTATCAAAGAGCGATCGCGCTAATCAATCAGGGAAAATCTGTTAAAACTGAGATCGATCGACGCACGATTACGATCGGCGGCTTATTTAGCATTGGAGCATCTTTTGCGGCCGATGGAGCTTTAATCACCAGCGATCAAAATTACCTGCGCTTGTTTCCTAAACAAAATGCCGGGAGTGTTAATGCCGGATTNNAAACAAGAATTTATCGAGTTCGAGAAAAATTATTGGGCTACTAATACTGCGGTCGGCTTTGTGTTTAACTTAGGCGTAGCGATGGGTTTCGTAGTAGGAGTCATTATCGTTTACCAAGTCCTTTCAACCGATGTCAGCGACCACATGGCAGAATACGCTACTTTTAAAGCAATGGGCTACCGCAATATTTACTTGCTCGGCATCGTTTTTGAAGAAGCTTTAATTTTGTCAATTCTCGGTTTTATGCCTGGAGTGGGAGTGTCTTTGGGTCTCTATTCTTTAACTCGCAGAGCTACAAATCTGCCTATATACATGACACTAATGCGAGCAATTGTCGTGTTAACTTTGACTCTAATTATGTGCGGTATTTCGGGAACTATTGCCACTCGCAAACTGCAAGCAGCCGACCCCGCAGACATTTTTTAATCTGGTTCATAGATAACTCGGCGATTGAAATCCGGGCAACCACGGGGGATTGCCCCTACACAAACTTTCGTCCGAGCCGAGGGGGACTAAGGCGATCGCCCTTTTCTTCCTTCCCTAAATCAGCCGAAAATTCGCCGATATTTGAAGATTCGCACTCACTCCAATCATAACACCTAACTCCTACCCTGTCAAGAGGTTTTTGGGAATTGTTCCCTGATTATTTTGAGTGATTGCTAACTGGCTAAAGCTCAAACCTCCGGTTAGTGCGATCGCCTCCATTTTCGGGCTTATACCAGTTTTTTATGAGGCNNGGGGGATTTAGGGGGATCAGATTCTATGCAACGACCCATTAAATTGGTATTAGCGTATAGTCTCTTCCCCAACAATCTTACAAGAAAGAACTACTATTAAGAGCAGTTTGATTCAGATTATAAACCACTCCCAAGTAGTTATTCCCAGACTTAATCGCCGTTGAAGCTACAGCAGTTGCACCATCTAAGATGATATTAACCGACTCAAAGGTTAGTTGACTGAAAGTAGCACCAATTAACTGAATTTTATCATCGGAAGTGAAGTCAGTAATCACATCAGCTTGAGATGGGTTATTGGCGACATATTCTAAGACAAAGTTATCATTCCCTGCACCTCCTGTGAGTACATCGAAACCTTGATCGCCATTCAGGATATCATTGCCCGCGCCGCCTAATAAGATATCATCTTGCTTACCACCGCGCAGGGTATCATTACCATCGCCACCAGTGAGACTATCATTGTCATTATTTCCAGTTAAAAAGTCGTTGTCAATACCACCATCAATTGAGTCGGAACCTTTACCACCAAATAGTTGATCGTCGCCACCGGCACCCACCAGATTATCTTCTCCTTGATTACCAAAATAGGTATTTGGTAATTCTGAACCTGTTAAGGAGTCGTTACCAGAAAGAGCAAATATGGTTAAACCTAATGCTTCTGGTGGGATGCTGGTATCTATGTCATCTGTTAGTAAGTAAACATCACCTAATAGGGTATTTTCTGGTAAACCCGATCGCACATTACTTGATACCGATGGTTTTGGTATAGCGATCGCTATTTTTACATCTGTTGGTGTTGTTGTTACAGGCGTTGGTGTTGGTGTCGGTATTACCAATGGAATTGGTATCGGTTTCGGTGTTACAGGTGTTGGTGTTACAGGTGTTGGTGTTACAGGTGTTGGTGTTACAGGTGTTGGTGTTACAGGCGTTGGTGTTACAGGTGTTGGTGTTACAGGTGTTGGTGTTACAGGTGTTGGTGTGACAGGTGTTGGTGTCAGTATTACTGGGGTATTAGCAGCAGTCAAAATTCGTTGATCTAACCCAGTACCCGTGTTTTCTGCAACTAGAGAATCAAGGGTTTTTTGACCGGCACCAAATGCCTTAAAGTCTTGAGTTGTTTCACCTAAAGCAACTTTTTGAATTACTGCTACTTGTTTTTGCAGTTGTGTAGGATCGGTATTAGTTGCGATCGCCTCTACAATACGTTGATTAGATGCTGCTATTACCTGCGCTATGGCGGGTGCGGCCACTAATACCTCTTGGGTGTTAAAATTAGGATCGATCGCCTTCACCTGATCTGCTACCTTTTCCACTAAGGCCACCACTTGTTCAGATTTGGTTAAATCTAATGATACTCCCGTTTGGACGACATCTGCGATCGCACTCACTATTTGCTTAACAGCATCACCCAGAGTAAAACTACTTGCGCCTTCAATTAATCCAGCAGTTTGAGTGATCAAGTTTTGGGTTTCAGTCATCGCGCTTAATACCGATTTACCACCGGGTTGTTCGCCTTTAGTAGCCGCGATCGGATCGACATAATTAATCGCGATATCGCTAGGAATACCAAAAGTGCTAGTGACTTTGGCATTAGCTTCATCAACGGTTAAACCGCGATCGACCATTTCCGCCAAGATAGTAGTCAGTAAAGTAATTACTTGTCCATCTGGTGTCGCTTTTAGCGGAGTTTCTAGCGGTAAACCCGTACCGATATCGACCCCGCCAAAAGCGACTAAATTACCTTCACTCGGATCGAGTTTGCCATTACTATTAGTGTCAAAAGTGCTAAAATCAACATCAAAAGCAAATGCGCCTTTACTGTCAGTTATCCCTTTGGGTTCGTTCGGATCGATGATGCCATTTTTGTTAGCATCAAAGAAGACATTAGCACCGGCAATATAATCATCAATGACAAAACCTGTGCAATTCCAGCCGACAAGATTCAATAACTCACTGACACTCTTTCCATTATTATCAGTACCTTTCACTTCTACCCATTGTGGTAAAGATAAATTCTTTCCTGGTACTTGACTGAGAGTGCGAGTAGTGGGGTCAAATTTTAGCGAAGCATTAGGTCCGTCAAATATTGCTGGAATAGTAGTTACGGAAGCATTGTCTGTTTTCCGCTTGTAATCACCGCCATTTACGCCTTGCGTCCAAATATAATCTTGTCCCTCGGTGACAGAATTATTATCTAGGGCGGTGACTGTATAGGTAACAGTATCGCCTGGATTTGGATCGATAAATGTGTCAGGCGCAAACTTAAAAGCGGTATTGCTAGAAAATCCACTAGCACGACTTTGAGTCCATACTGGGTTATAGACGATCGGCTCTTGATTGTTAAGAGTTGGTGTAGGTGTTGGAGTTGGAGTTGTTGGAGTTGGAGTTGGCGTTGGCGTTGTTGGTGTTGGCTCTACAGGCGTTGGCGTTGGCGTTACTGGCGTTGGCGTTGGCGTTACGGGTGTTGGCGCTACGGGTGTTGGCGTTGTTGGCGTTGTTGGCGT
>DPLL01000501.1:9675-11605 GCA_003542015.1 Microcoleaceae cyanobacterium UBA9251
TGGCTCTACAGGCGTTGGCGCTGGTGGTGTCGGAATTGGTGTCGGTGTCGGTGTCGGTGTCGGAATTGGTGCAACGCCATCAACAACTATGGCTTTGCTACCGCCGAGGGAGTTAGCTGAGGCTAAGGCGGGAAGAGTTAAAACAGCATCCGCAGCCAAAGTATCTTGAATTGTGCCGCCGTTAAGGGTGAGGGCAGTTGTGGCAAGGTATTCTAAGTCAGCAGATGTGTCTCCTGCTTGCACTACATAGTTGAAAGTGAGTGCAGTACCGCCGCTACCACTGTTATATGTGGCAAATTTGTCAGTTGTACCTGTTTCTAATTGTAGTTGTGGTGTACCGGTGACATCGACAGCAGCATCGAAGATGACGGTGATGGCGATGGTAGAACCTACACCGTAGCTACCGTCAGGGGTGGTGGCGGTGACAGCCGTAACTTTGGCGGTGGTGTTGAGCAGGATGGAGGCGGTGTTGCTGACGCTGTTCGCCACAGCTAAGTCGGGTTTGCCGTCGCCGTTGAAGTCCCCGATGCTGACGGATTGGGGCTTAATGCCAGTGGTGAAGTCAACTTTGGTGGCGAAAGTGGGGGTGGTGGCTCCCGTGGCGGTGGTGTTGAGCAGGATGGAGGCGCTGTTGCTGAAATAGTCCGCCACAGCTAAGTCGGGTTTGCCGTCCCCGTTGAAGTCCCCGATGCTGACGGATTGGGGGTTAAAGCCAGTTGCTGAAGTCAACTTTGGTGGTGAAGGTGGGGGTGGTGGCTCCTGTGGTGGTAGTGTTGAACAGGATAGAGGTGGTGTTGCTGAACTGGTTCGCCACAGCTAAGTCAGGTTTGCCGTCGCCGTTGATGTCGCCGATGCTGACGGAGATGGGGTTAGCGCCAGTTGTAAAGTCAACATTGGTGTCGAAAGTGGGGGTGGTGGCTCCGGGGGCGGTGGTGTTGAGCAGGATGGAGGCGGTGTTGCTGCTATAGTTCGCCACAGCTAAGTCAGGTTTGCCGTCGCCGTTGATGTCGCCGATGCTGACGGAGCGGGGACCACTGCCAGTTGTGAAGTCAACTTTGGGGGCGAAGCCTAGTACGCCGCTGTAGGTTTTGAGGGCCTTGGCGTTAAATGGTACTGTTGCTTCTATCAGGCCAGTTTGTACTTCTAAGTTCCAGTCTCCCCCTAATTCGGCGCTGCCGGTGAGGTTAGCTGAGGCGGCGATGTCTGCACCAGTTATTTCACTTAGTCGCTTGAGGAAGTTTTGGCCGGTTTCTCCTGCGGCTACTTCGCATCCATATAATAGGATGTCGGCGTTTTGGGTGAGGGCATTTCCCCACTGTTTGATTTGGGGGCTGAAATTTTCTAGGTTATTGCTATTGAGTGCTTCTGTACCGAGTGTTACACTGCCGGGGCTGCCGTGAGAAAGGATATGTACCGCTTCAATATCTTTTTGATTAGCTAAGGCATTAGTAATTTGTTCGATGCCGTTTGCATTTTCATTGAGAATGACGATTTGAGCGCGATCGGCGTTTTGAATTAGGCTTTGATAATCTTGTACAGAGGAGTCAACAAAAATTATTTGCTTTTTCACGGTAGATAACCTGATAGTTTTGGTTTAGTCTTGGATATGAATACCCGTCAAAAATCTATGCTTCTTTTGATTTCGCTACGATCGCACTAGGGCGGCTATTTGCTGGCTATATCCCAAAAAATCGGCGATCGAATCGAAGATGATTTCTTTTTCAACTTGCGGGTGGTAATAGGCAGAAAATATACTCATAATCAGCGCCCGTTTTTTTGCCGGGGAAATAAACACGGAAAACTCATTGTCTTCGCTCATGGCTTACAATATTTGCTCAATTAAACCCCACACTTGGCTCGTAATGACCGCGTGAAACCGGGGATTTTGGCGCAATAAAGCGGCCAGCAAAGTAGAGCCTGAGCGTGGTAG
>DPLL01000327.1 GCA_003542015.1 Microcoleaceae cyanobacterium UBA9251
GTCAAACAGCAGTCTGTGACAGGGTTTGACGTTAAGTTGACACTAATGGGCACTGCCGTGTCCTGATTTAGACTACTCTTACAAATTACAACTCATCTCCCCAGATTGTTGACTGAAACGCGCATTTTCCCGGTAGTCAACCGGACAGTCAATCACACAAGGCACATCTTGAGCAAGGGCTTCTTTCAGGATAGGAATTAAATCACTTGCAGCTTCCACTCGATAGCCTTTTAAACCCATACTTTCGGCAAATTTCACAAAATCTGGATTGCCAAATTTGATGAAATCTGAATGACCAAAATGATCTTCCTGCTTCCATTCAATCAAACCATAACCGCCATCATTAAAGATCAGCGTCACAAAATTAGTACCGACTCGCAAAGCAGTTTCTAACTCTTGACAATTCATCATAAAACCGCCGTCGCCCGTGGCTGCTACTACCTTGCGATCGGGATAAACCAGTTTTGCAGCCAACGCACCCGGAATCGCAATTCCCATCGCCGCAAAGCCGTTGGAAATTAAACAGGTATTTGGGCGATCGCAATGATAATTCCGCGCGATCCACATTTTGTGAGCACCCACGTCAGATATCACAATATCATCAGGCCCCATTACCTGCCGCAAATCGTAAATGATTTTCTGTGGCTTAATTGGAAAACCATCATCCGCTGCATATTGTTCATAGCCCGCGCGAATATCTGCCCGCAATTGCTTAGCAAAAGGATCGGCTTTTCCGGTTCTATCCGCACGCTGTAAAATTTCATTTAGCGAATCAGCAATATCTCCCACAACTTCAACAAGAGGAATATAACTACTGTCGATTTCTGATGGCAAAGCTCCTATGTGAATAATTGGAATTTTGCCATCAGGATTCCACTTTTTCGGGGAATATTCAATTAAATCGTAGCCAACAGCAATCACTAAATCCGTTTCTTCAAAAGCACAACTAATGTAATCGCGTTTTTGCAATCCCGTTGTCCAAAGTGCCAAAGGATGAGTGTAAGGAATTACACCTTTCCCCATGAAAGTATTAGCTACTGGAATATTCAATCGAGTCGCAAATTCTGTCACCGCTTCGCTGGCATGAGCTCGGATAGCTCCATTTCCTATTAACAACAAAGGACTTTTTGCCTTGGAAATTGCGACAGCAGCTTTATTCAGACTTTGATAAGCACCAAAAGTTTTTTCTCGGTTGTCTTTGGTGAGCGGATATCCTTCGACAGCCATTGCTGCGATGTTTTCGGGCAAGTCAATGTGAACGGCTCCCGGCTTTTCACTTTGAGCTACCTTAAAGGCTTTGCGGACAATTTCTGGCGTCGTACCGGGTCGAACAATTTGAGCATTCCACTTAGTAACTGGAGCAAACATAGCCACCAAATCTAAATATTGGTGCGATTCTATGTGCATTCTATCAGTACCAACTTGTCCGGTAATTGCTACTAGAGGAGCGCCGTCTAAGTTGGCGTCAGCAACGCCTGTCATTAGGTTAGTTGCGCCGGGCCCCAAGGTGGACAAGCAAACGCCGGCTTTGCCGGTGAGGCGGCCGTAAACGTCGGCCATGAAAGCTGCGCCTTGTTCGTGGCGAGTAGTAATAAATTTAATTGAGGAGTTTCTTAGGGCTTCTAGAACTTCTAGATTTTCTTCGCCAGGGAGTCCAAAAACGTATTCTACGCCTTCGTTCTCTAAACATTGTACCAGTAGTTGAGCTGTGTTCATTTCCGTTTTTGTCCTAGGTAATTGGGAATTTGTTGTCTTTATCAACTTCTCGCAAAAATACTAACAGTCCTCGACGCAACTGTCACATCATGTAGAGTACGTCAGATGGTAAAACCATTATTTTTCGTACTAACCTGAAGACTGACGCACCCTACATCGTCGTTAAAGTGTGTCATATTAATTTAGATTCTTGCGAGGAGTTGAGTGAGTTTTGTTTATTTTACCCACACTGTTTTAATGTTAACAAATTCGTGGATTCCTTGGATGCTCAATTCGCGTCCGTAACCGGAGCGTTTGATGCCACCGAAGGGCAATCTGGGGTCTGATTTTACTAAACCGTTGATGAATACTGCGCCGACTTCTAGTTCGGAAATAAACCGATCGCCTTCTGAGCTTACTGTAGTCCAAGCTGTCGCCGCTAAACCAAAAGATGTGCTGTTGGCGAGGGCGATCGCCTCATCGATGTCTGCAACCCGAAATACTAAGGCTACGGGCCCGAAAAATTCTTGTTGGCGCGCCGCAGCATCCAGGGGAATATCTGTCAATATAGTTGGCAAGTAGAAATTGCCGGCATTCTCTGACAAAGGGCGACCGCCTGTCAAAAGTTTTGCTCCCGATTGGATGCAGGCTTGCACTTGATTGTCCAATTCTTTGAGAATTGCGGGAGTAGCTAAAGGACCGATATCGGTTTCGGGTAACATCGGATCGCCTACTTTTAATTCCTCGAATTTTTCGACAAATCCTTTGATGAATTCGTCGGCGATTTCTTCTGCTAAAATAAACCGTTTAGCAGATACGCAAGTTTGACCGTTATTGAGCATCCGCGATATCACAGCAGTTGATAAAGCTGCTGGTAAATCGGCGCTAGACATGACAATATATGGGTCACTTCCTCCCAATTCCAACACTACTTTTTTCAAACTTTTGCCCGCATTTGCTGCTAAACTTTCACCAGCCGGTTCGCTACCGGTGAGAGTTGCTGCTTTTATGCGATCGTCCGTAACTATCTTAGCTACTTTGTCGGCTCCCACCAACAATGTTTGAAAAACGCCTTCGGGAAAGCCAGCTTCTGTGAAAATTGCCTCTATTTGCAGAGCGCACTGTGGCACATTAGAAGCGTGTTTGAGCAAGCCCACATTGCCCGCCATCAGCGTCGGTGCTGCAAACCGGAAAACTTGCCAAAATGGGAAATTCCAGGGCATGACGGCTAAAATAGCGCCCAACGGTTGGTAACGGACAAAGCTGCTGCTAGCGTCAGTGGTTGCTGGTACGTCTGCCATAAATATAGCGGCATTTTTGGCGTAGTAGCGACAAACTAAGGCGCATTTTTCGACTTCGCCGATCGCAGATTTGAGAGTTTTCCCCATTTCCAAAGTCATCATTTCAGCGTAAATTTCGCGATCGCGCTCCAAGATATCCGCAGCTTTTTGCATCCAGATAGAGCGCTGCTCAAAGGGAAGTCGCTGATATTGTTTAAAAGCTTGCTGTGCTAACTCCAGCTTAGTTTCTATTTCCGCGTCTGTTAGCGGCTCAAAAGTTTTCAGCGTTTCTCCCGTTGTCGGGTTAATAGTAGCAATAGCCATTGTTTTATCTCCTTTGTGAAAAACGCCAAACTCCCTTCTAGTTTTAAAGCTAGGCGGGGAGTTGTATCAATGTTTTACAAAAATCGAATTTACCAACCACGTTTTCAGGTATTGCCACTTTGCAAGTGCCAGGATTTGTGGAAAACTGTCAAGTTTTAATTATAGTGCAAAATCTCGATCGCAAATCTTAAGAAAATTAGTTTTTCAACTCACTCTCTTAGTCTGCGAAGGAAGACTTTGTTTGACAAGAAGCGATTTCAATCGCCGAATCATCTCTTAAAGTCCCCCTTGAAAAGGCAGGGCTGTTTCATTCTTTGTAGGGGCAAACCCCCCGTGGTTGCCCTGATGGCTGAAACACGCATTCGATGGTTGGTGCCTACCCCCCCCACCGACGCTCGAATGGGCGTTTGGGCTCTTCACGGGCTCTTCACGAGGGATTGTCCCTACAAAGAATGAAACAGCCCTGGGGATTTAGGGGGTTCGAGACTTCGATACCAAGTTAAAAATGCAAACAGACATCTTGCAGCATTCTCAAGAACAAGCAAGATGCCTGTTCCACTATACATTTTTCAACTCCTCCCTCAAACAGATTTTTCCTCGATGTAATTCTGAACATAAGACTGATAGGAATACCGGCTGCCTTTATCGTTATTTGCCACCATTCCCAACAGCGGAATCCCGGCCATTTTCAAATCTTCAAAAGCCAACAATAGCGCCTCTCGTTCAGTTTGATTCAGCCCCACTACCAAGATCAATCCATTAGTGTGAGCCGCCAACAAATTCGCATCTGCCAAACCCAAAAGCGGCGCAGTATCGTAAATAACTAAGTCAAAATGACTTGACAAAGCTGCCATTAAATGCTGCATCTTTCGGGAAGAAAGCACCTTCGTGGGATCGGGAGGAACCGGCCCTGATGTTAACACAAATAGGTTTTCATCGCGGGGCGATCGCAAAATCACCTGTTCCACATCCAAATCCTCAGCAATCACATTGTGTAAGCCTTGCCAATTCGGTAAACCCAGCATTTCGTGAACCTGCGGGCGTCGCAAATCCGCATCCACCAACAGCACCTGCTGGCCCATTGCAGCCGCCGCCCGCGCCAGATTTACCGCTACAGTAGACTTGCCGTCAGCTACTTGACAAGAAGTAATTACGCAAGAATTGATCGGAGTATCAACGTTTAGTAAGCGAATATTAGCATTGAGCGATCGAAAAGCCTCTTGAAAAGCATCCGTCGGCATTTGCGAACTTTCCACATCAAGAGTAACTGTCTCCGCAGGAGTCAGTCTCAAAATTTTATCGCTAGCAGGAATTACCCCCAACAAAGGTAGCCGAATCGAATGTTTGACTTCCTCTGGAGTCTGGAAAACCTGATCGTTATTAAACCGTTGGGCCAACTGCGCCACCAGGGCACCAAAAACTAAGCCAGCCAATCCACCCAAAGCCAAATTCAAAGGCATAATCGGAGCAACCGCCATCAACTCCCCATTGCGATAACGCGGAATTTCCGGCTTAGCAATCACCTCCCAAGCCACCTCTTTTTTACCCACAGCCTCAAGCTGCAAAGCCTGTTGTTTAGCTAGCAAATTCTTCAGCGTATTATTAGTTAAATCCGACTCCCGCTGCAAATCAGAATAGCGCCGCAAAATCACCGGAAATCCTTGAGAGTATTGATTCAACTGCTGAGCAGCTTGTTCCAAAACTTGATTTCGCACTCCCAAAACCTGAATGGAATTAGCAGTACCTATAAACTGCTCAATCAACTTAATCCGAACCGGATCTTGAAAAGCCAGCACTTTTGAATTTACCTTAGCTAAATCTGTTCCCAGAACTTGTGTAGCTTCCTTTTTCAACAAAGGAATCAGATTCTTGCGCTGTTCCCGCAACAATTCCATTTGTGGAGTTTGATCTGTAAAAGTAGCTGAATTAATCGCAATTTGTCCTTCTAATTGCTGCAATTGAGTCAGCATTCCTTGATAGCGAGGAGCTTGACTCAGAGACGAAGCCATCAGCGCTTGTTGCTGGTTAAGTCCTAGCTGATTTTGCAGATTAACATAGAGCAATCTCTGCTGATTTAGTTGCGTTTGAGCATCCAATCTTTGCGCTTGAATTTGACTAATTTGCTGCGCTAGTTGTTGGGTTTGAATTTGCGGGTCAATGAAATTATACTGCTGCCGCAACTTTTGAATTTCTGTTTGAATAGCTTGTTGGCGCTTTTGCTGGTTCGGAATTTTCGATTTCACAAAATCCAGACTCTGGCTGATTTGAGTTCTGGTATCTTGCAGGCTATAGTTGCGGTAGCCGATAGCAACTTTTTCCAAAACAAATTGAATCTTTTTTGGGTCACTATCCCGATAGCGAACTTCGAGAATTTTGGTATTTTTGAAGCGATTAATTGACAGCCTCGTTGGCTGAGTAAATGGCAAATTATCTGGTTTCTGGTTCAAAAGGTAGTTGTAATTTATTTCAGGATATTTAGCCCGCAACTGTTTAATAATTGGCGACATTACCTGGGGACTTTGCAAAACCTGAATTTGCGATTCGTAGTCAAAAACAGGATTTTCTGGCGTTGCTGGGGCTGGTTGCAGTTTCAGTTCACCGGAGTAGATTTTTGCTAAAGTATTTTGTGTTACCGGGGATTCTACTAATAACTGAAAGCGCCCTTCGTACTCGCTTTTTTGATTGATAGTCCAGCTAAAAACTCCTGTGGTGACAGCCGCTGCTACGCCGATTACTAAGATCGATCTACTGCGGCAAACTTCCCAAAAACTTAACTCTTCTGCTTCGGGTTTTTTCCGTTCTAAAAATTCATCATCTTGATAAAGCACGGAAGATATTTGTCGCTGTCCTGCTGCTTTTTGATTCTTCTTAAACAGTGATATCTGAGAATTTTTTCCTGGTTTCATTTTATCCTACAACTTATTAGTTTAAACGTCTGTACGGCAGTGCTAGTCTATTAGTTTCATAAACCCGGTTTCTGACTAGATATCTCGTTACCAAACTGAAATTATTTGTAGAAACCGGGTTTATGAGACCTGAGTGCTAGTCTATTCAACTTACCGAAAAATATTGAACAACCTGAATATTCCCAATAAAGGATTAAGAGGAGCGAGAGTGCCACCTACATTATCCGAGAACGTAGCGCGACCCGATCGCCTTACCATGATTACATCATTATTTTGCAATTTGGGATTAGTTTCATCATTAGCTGTTGCCGAAAAATTAATCTTAACAGTTAACTTAGAAACAGTGCCATTAGAATTGAGGCGAATCAAATCCACCGAATCCATTTCTGCCCGCGCTTTATTAAAACCTCCCGCTGCTACCAGCGCTTGATTTAAAGAAGTATTTGGGGACAAGGCAATTGCCCCCGGTTTGACAACTTCTCCCACAATGCTGACCTTAATTGTATCCGGTGAAAAATTAGAATTAGCTACCTGTGCACCTTGAGTTTCGTCGATATTTTCTGCTTTGGGAACAATCACCGTATCTCCCTGTTGCAGCGTTAAATCTTGAGATACATCCCCTGTCTGCAAAAGTTGCCACAAATCGACATTAATAATTTGTTCCGTACCAGCCCGCGTCAGGCGACGAACTTGTATTTGTCTAATATCAGCTATCGGCGTAATGCCGCCAGCCATTTTAATTGCCCTCGTTACTGTTTGCTGCAAAACAGTTTCGCCACCCGCAGTCTCGCTAGCACCAAATAAACCAGAATTTGCACCCAATTCATTCTCTTGTACCTTACTTTGAACATCTTTTGCCAGAGTATAAGTACCGGGACGAGCTACTTCTCCCACCACAGCAATATTAATTGGCTGAGTGCTTTGTCCGGTAATATTGGCTACTGCTAAAGTAGGTGCTTCTTGGCGATTTAGGCTAGTTACAGTGGGAATAAATATAGTATCGCCGTCGCGCAAAGTCAGATCTGCCCGCAAGTCGCCAGCTTGCAATAATTCCCATAAATCAACGTTAATAATTTGTTCCTGTGCGTTGCGTTGGGGGCGACGGATTTTGATTTGTCGCACGTCTGCTGACTGCGTAATTCCGCCGGCCATTCGCAAAGCCCGCGATATCGTTGGCATTTGAGTTCCCATTTGCTCTGTTGTGCCTCCGGGTCCTGCTGCTGAGGATATTGTATAGGCTCCGGGTCGGTTGATTTCGCCTGCGATCGCAATTTGCAAAGGACGCGCGGCCAGCAGTTTCAGCGTAATCCAAGGACGTTTTAAGTATTTGCCATATCGCTCTTTCACACTGTTAGCAGCTTGTTCTAAAGTCATCCCGTACACCGAAACGCTGCCAATTAAGGGCAAACTCAAGGAACCGTCGGCTTGCACTTGGTGTTGACCGTTGGGGCCGCTGTATTCCGGGACGTTAAAAATATCCATTTGAATGCGATCGCCCGCTCCCAAAGTGTAAACTTCCGATCGTACAGTTGTAGGCGCACTTGCAGGCGTATTTGCCGGAACAGCCGGAAATCCTGGAACTGCGGGTACGGGTACCGGTATGGGCACAGAAGAATCAGGAGGAAGAGGAGGAGGAGGAGGAGGAGGCAAAAACTGGGCCGCCGCCGGAGATGAACCCACAGCCAGCACTGACACTGTTAAACAGTTGACAATTAAACCTTTGACAGTATTGAGTCCTGAATAGTTTTTCATCACCATCGCCTTTCGCCCCTATCCTCTTCCTACCCCATCACCATCAAATGTAACCCAACTCTTCTAATTTACTCAGAATTTTTGTAACACTTTCTGCCACACTTTCCCCATCTGTGTAACAAATAATCTCAGGATTGGGGGGTTCTTCATAGGGATCATCAATTCCTGTAAAGCCCTTAATTTCTCCGGCTCTTGCCTTAGCATACAGCCCTTTGACATCCCGCGCTTCACACACTTCTAGCGGCGCTTTGACATATACTTCAACAAAGTTAGACGACCTTGCTCTCACTTCGTCGCGAATTGCTTGGTAGGGGCTAATAGCAGCCGTAATTGCCACAACTCCATTGCGGCTCAGCAGGTTCGCCACAAATCCAATCCGCAGAATGTTAGTATCTCGGTCTTCTTTGCTAAATCCCAAACCTTTTGACAAGTGGGTACGCACCACATCTCCATCCAAGATTTCGACTTTACAACCTCTGGCTTTCAACTCTGGTTCAAGAGCTTTGCTGATGGTTGTCTTTCCCGAACCGCTCAGTCCGGTGAACCACAAAATAAAACCTTTTTCCATTTTCAATTGCTTTGTGAGTAGTTTATGGTGACGTTTATGCGACGCATGACTTTACTGTCGCGGTTCCCCATTTTCGGATTGTTTATAGTCCTGGACGCACTAATAACCTAATTATGTCATTCTGAGGGTCGCGAAGAATCTCAAACTTTTGCCACACTGTTACCATGCGTAAGTCCTGTTGAATTGCGATCTTAACTCTAAAAATAACTAATTTTTTTAACCGCAGAGGCCGCAGAGGACGCAGAGGAAGAGGGAAGAGGAGAAATATTTGATCTCAAAGTAAGTAACTCGTTCCTCATTAAACGTAAAATGCGATCGATCGCTATTACATACCCGATTTCTTAAACAAATCAAGGATCTGGGTATTCGTTTTTTTTAAGTGTTTCTACTTATATTTTATGTGGCTTTTGTCGATCGCCATTCTCCAATCTCACAGGACTTAGGCACTCCGACTCCTCGAAACCGGGTTTTTTTACGAAAAGACCCGTTGCAGCCCGCAGATTCGGTAAAAAACCCGGTTTCTGGGCCCCCATTCGTAAGTCCTATCTAAAATCTAAAATTCTCATGTCTTCTGTCTTAACAGCCGATGTTTTAGTAGTTGGTGGCGGTACCGGTGGCACCTCTGCCGCCGTACAAGCGGCCCGCTGTGGTGCCAAAACTATTTTGGTGAGTGAATTTCCCTGGTTGGGCGGAATGCTTACTTCTGCTGGGGTTTCGGCTCCCGACGGGAACGAATTAGCAGCTTTTGGGACTGGTTTGTGGGGCGCTTTTCTCCGGGAACTTCAGCAGCGGCAGCCGGGAGGTTTGGATTGGGGCTGGGTCAGTTTTTTTACTTACGATCCCCGCATCGGTGCGGAAATTTTTGCTGATTGGGTTAAATGTTTACCGAATCTGCACTGGATTTCTGGACAAATACCTCAAGATGTGCTATGGGAAGCCGATCGCATTGCTGGCGTTCAATTCCCAGATTTTACGGTTTGGGCCAAAATCACTTTGGATGCCACTGAACTGGGAGATTTATTGGCTTTGGGTGAGGTTTCTCACCGTTGGGGTTGGGAGTTTCAAGGGGAATTTGGAGAACCCAGTGCGCCGATCGCTCCTAATGATCTTACACAGCAGTATCCGGTGCAAGCTCCGACTTGGGTCGCAATTATGCAGGACTTTGGGGAAGGTGCTGTAGCCCCGGAAATTCCCGCGCCGCCTCTTGACAATCCCGATCGCTTTACCGGTGCTTGGGATAATTACACTCCCGAACAATTTCTTAATTACGGCCGACTTCCCGGTGGACTGCTCATGATTAATTGGCCGATTCGTGGTAATGATTATGGGGAAAAGGTCGATCGACTAATTGGCTCTGAAACATCAAGACAAGAATTCCTCCAAGAAAGTCTATGGCACAGCCAAAGTTTCGCCCGTTTCATTCAAACCCAACTCGGCCGCCGCTACGGCTTAGCAGAGAACGTTTTTCCCATCAAAAATCAACAAAATTCTACACTGCTAAATTCTTCCTTCGCCTTGCATCCCTACTACCGAGAAAGCCGCCGCTTGCAAGGAGTAAAAACAATCCGAGAACAAGATATTTTGCCCATTACCGGCGGCAGAGTCGCGAAGTTGCCCATAAATTCTGAGGGAATTTGTGAAACAATTGCGATCGGCAACTACGCCAACGATCACCACTACCCCTGTGGCGACATCCCCTTACAGCCAAAATCTATCCGCTGGGGCGGCCGCTGGACCGGAACTCCTTTTACAATTCCTTACAGTGCGCTAATTCCTGCGAGTACAGACGGTTTGCTAGTCTGCGAAAAAAATATTTCTGTTTCTCACATCGCTAACGGTGCGACTCGCTTACAGCCGACGGTAATGAATATTGGACAGGCGGCGGGGATGGCGGCGGCTTTGTGTGTCGGGCGGGGATGTCAGCCGCGGGATTTGCCGGTCAGTGTTTTGCAGGAGGCTTTGCTGCAAGATTTCGAGGCGAGTGCGGCAGTTATTCCTTTATTTAATTTGACACCTAATCGATCGGATTGGCTTTACTGGCAACGCTATTATCTCGATCGACCTTCCTCCTATCCAGCCAGCGGTAATTGTCCTTTGTCGGTAGAGAAACCAAGCACTGACAGCAGAAATACTCAAAGCCCCTTTTCTGGCATTTTCCACCGCCGAGGTGAACAAGATTACGCCCTGACGCTGACTGATTTGACATCCAATGCCCGACAAACTTGGCAACTCGTGACTTTAGAGCCTGAAACCGACCAGTTTTTACAGAGTTGCGAAACCGAAAAGCCTCTGACAGTATGGGGGAGGCTGAATTTGGCCGGTGCTTGGCTGCTGGTAGAAGCAGCAGAGTTAGGGAAATCTGGTTTTTTGCAAAAGTCCTGAAATTTCACAGAAATTTATCCTGATCCATTGGGGAGAGTCCGTATCAGTTAATAGACACTGACACGGATACTAACCCCATGCAAACTTACACACCAATTGCTTTACTGAGTCTTTTGGGCGTTACTTTGAGCGCCACTGTCGATGGAGCCTTTGAATCCCTCGTCCGACTGCTCGAAATTGCCACCGCTCCATACATTTTATCCGCCCAAACTGAACAAAGGGGCGATCTTTCTCCAGAAAGAGGCAGCGGACGCTGAGAGTTCATTGAGCCTCATCTTTACACTCATACGCTACAAGCATTTTAATGACATTGGACGCAAGCGATTTCCGTTATTGAGTTAGTTTTGACCGCCCGTGTCGAGCGCTCAATCTGATTTTCTGGGATGCTAGTTTTTCAGGTTCCCAAGGCAACTGCACTTCTTGTTTACAGTCAATAGGATCTTCTTTTATGTGAGTGATGATAGCAGATAAAACTTCAACCGCCATCGATCGAGAGATTGACTCTCGTCTTTGGCGGTTTTGTATATTATTGCTACCTTCTGGGTAGTGCAATTAGGAAGTTTTTACTGAAACCAGAGATTTTATGCCATTTCACATCGACTTCTGACTGCTCTCATAGATCGGCTGCTACCCCATCTAAAGTGCCTGTTGCTTCTGGACGGGGGAGAGAATTTTACGCTTTTTATACAAGGATTTTCGGAGACTATTTAAAGGCGCGATCGCTTAACTAAATCCTGATTTCTGATGCCTGATTCCTGATTTCAGATTCCTGATTCTATAGTTTGATAATTTCAGGGAAATTCATCCTGATCGGCCTGGGTAAATTCCGTATCTCTAAATAGACACTGACACGGATACTACCCATGAAAACCTACACAGCAATTGCTTTAATGAGTCTGTCTGGCCTCTTCTTAAGTGCTACCTGCGCTCTATCCATTGAATCCCCAGTCGAACAGCTAGAAACTCCCACCGCTCAATATATGTTGTCAGCGCAAACTCAACAAAAGGGCGAGCGTTCTCCTGAGAGAGGCGGAAGTCGCAAAGGTTTCATCGAGTCTGATGTTTCCACTCATCCGCTACAATAATTTTCATGGCATTGGACGAAAGCCAGTTCCCCAACTCACTTGGTTCGGGCCGTTAATCCGCTCGCTCTGATGAAATAGAATTATCGTTTTTCCATTTCAACGACAATTGCACTTTTTATTGACAGTCATTAGGAGATTCTTTTGTGCGTGAGTAATGATAGCATATAAACTTTTAACCGCCATCTACCTAGAGATAGACTCTTGGGTGGGGCGGTTTTGTATTGAGAACAATTCAGATATTAATTACTACCGGATTATTCAGCGAATTTACAATAATTCATATTCTGTACGGATACAGTAATTCAAAGCTCAATCAACTCTGAGTGCTGACGGGGTGCGATCGCCCTGGATGCCTTCGTCGTTGGCGTCACAGAAAGGGAAATTAACTGGGATGAACAGTGGGGTTGCTGGCAAGCTTTTTGACGACAGTCGGCTATGCTTGAATCCGAGGGGTATTCACCCTCATTACACAGCCGAGGTGGGTTACTGTATCGGAAGCCTCTCATCTGTTGTGCAAGCAGATGGTGCTTTCATGTCTCCTCACCTTGCTCCGAAACGGGTTTCTTCAACTCCTGCTTGACTTAACAACTGATATGTTGCTCTTACCCTGTCACCCTTTTCCTCCCCAACCAGCGCTGAGTCAAGCGATGGTGGGGGTCTCTCTGAGGGAATAAATATGAAAAATGACTCTTTGGATCTGGTCAAAAGCCTCAGCCCTAGTGCGATGGATCAGATCATGCTCTATCTGGCGTTTAGCGCCATGAGAACCAGTGGGCACAGACACGGCGCGTTTCTAGACGCGGCCGCAACGGCGGCTAAGTGTGCCATTTATATGACCTATATAGAGCAGGACCATAACCTGCGAATGACTGGACACTTGCATCACATTGAGCCTAAACGGGTGAAGGTGATTGTTGAGGAAGTTCGGGAAGCTCTGACAACGGGAAAATTGCTGAAAATGCTGGGTTCTCAGGAACCTAGATATTTGATTCAGTTTCCTTATGTCTGGCTGGAACAGTATCCTTGGCTTCCGGGAAGCCCTCGCATTCCTGGGAACAGCTTGACTGCGGATGAAAAAAAATATCTGGAAGGAAAGGTTCCTCCTCATCCGCCTGATGCTCAATTGATCAATTCTTTTCAGTTTATGGAGTTGATCGAGTTTCTGCACCGGCGATCGCAAGAAGAGATGTCTCCAGAAAGACGGATGCCTTTGAGTGAAGCTCTAGCAGAACACATCAAACGCCGTTTGATCTATTCGGGAACCGTGACTCGTATTGATTCTCCTTGGGGAATGCCGTTTTATGCCCTCACCCGCGCTACTTACTCTCCCGCAGAGCAGGAAGAGCGCACTTTCACTATGGTTGAAGATACAGCTAGATATTTCCGGCTAATGCAAGATTGGGCCGAAAAACAACCGAAAGTGATGCGAGTTATGGAAACTTTGGATATCCCGCCGGAACGGCTCGACCAAGCTGTTGAGGAATTAGATGAGATTATTCGCCATTGGGCCGATCGCTATCACAAGCGGGGCGAACCAACGATGATTTTACAAATGGTTTTTGGGCCGCAAGAAGATTAGTCATTGGTCATTGGTCATTGGTCATTGGTCATTGGTCATTGGTCATTGGTCATTGGTCATTGGTCATTGGTCATTGGGCCGAAGAGTACGGGAATTACGAATTACGAATTACGAATTAAAAATTACGAGTAGGGAATTACGAATTCCTAATTCCTAATTACGAGTGAATAATTCGTAATTCGTAATTTTTAATGCTTCTTACGAATTAAAAATTACGAGTAGGGAATTACGAATTCCTAATTCCTAATTACGAGTCAATAATTCGTAATTCGTAATTCGTAATTTTTAATTCTTCCTTCTTCCTTCTTCCTTCAACATCTGCTATAACTAAGCTAAAAAAGCTCTCCAGACCAAGGCTAAGATGATGGCTGCGATCGCTCCAATCAGAGTATTGACAAAATTCACCACCTCGTTGGTGAGCCACTCAAACTTTGATTGGACGGTAGCGCCAATCACGCTCTCGATGTTAGTAGCAATAAAAGCTGCAATAACACAAAAAGCAACTCCTGTCAAGTCTATTAAACCGACAGCCCAAGCTAAAAGTGCGATCGCGATCGAAGCTGCAATACCTGCGAGAGTTCCTTCTAAACTCACAGCCCCTTCGGTACCCCTAGGTACGGGCTTCAAGGTAGTAATCAAAAACGTCCGTTTGCCGTAAGCTTTGCCAATTTCGCTGGCGCTGGTGTCGGAAAGTTTAGTACAAAAACTCGCCGCATAGCCCAGCAATAACCAGGAAATAACATCTTGTGGGACAAGCATCTTGCCTGTCTCTCCTAAAATATTGCCTGTCTCTCCTAAAATATTGCCTGTCTCTCCTAAAATATTGCCTGTCTCTCCTAAAAAAATAGACAATGCCAAAACTCCCAAAGCACAAAGAGTAGCGGTTAAAGCAGAACCCCAGACATTTTCCGGGCCTCGTGCGCCGGAACGCTTTTCGGCTATGCCTTCTGCTTCTTTTTGGGCTTTGCCGATGCGGGTAACGGACGATCCGACGAGAAAGTAGAACATCACCACAGCATAGCCTTGCCATCCCAAACAGCCCCAGATGATCACACCCAACAGCCAGCCGTGAAATTGCCCTGCGGGAGTGAGCAATTTTTTAGGAACAATAGTGGCGATCGCCAGTAAAATTGTATTCAGGGCGATCGCCACTAACCAAGGATTAGACCAAGATAAATAATTAAAGAACAATTCTGAATTCTGCACTGTCATCTTTTTACCTCCATGAACAAAGTCTTATTTCATCTTGCCTTTCCCGTCAGCAATATTGACCAAACAAAAGCCTTCTATGTGGACGGGCTCGGCTGCGAATTAGGTCGCGAATCCCCGAATTCGGTGATTATGGGTTTGTGTGGCCATCAAATAGTCGCCCACGTCAGCCACGAACCTTTGACACCCCAGCGAGGCATCTATCCCCGGCATTTTGGCTTAATTTTTACTTCCGAATTTGACTGGGAAGGGTTGTTAGAGAAGGCACAACAAAATAACTTGAATTTCTATCAAGAACCAAGACGGCGGTTTGTTGGTTTGCCTACAGAACACCGCACTTTCTTCTTAGAAGACCCTTCTCATAATATACTGGAATTTAAGTATTACTGTGAAGCTGAGGCAATTTTTGGGCTGAGCGAATATGCTGAAGTGGGCGATGCTGTTTGATTGTTTTGGAATGTTTTAACCGCAGAGAGCGCAGAGAACGCAGAGGAAGAGAAGAGAGAAGCAACCTATTTATCCATATTTAAGTGTTCTGAAAGTGCTTCATCAACAGCTTTTAAACTACTAGAATCTCTCGCCATCATCGCATGGGCAAATACTGACAATTTCACATCTTTTGCTGCTGATATTTGGGAGCTAGAAGCAGGCACGATGATGAAATCCCAAGGTGTCCAAATAGAAGTAAAATTAATTTTTTCTAAGACACTAGCATCTCGATTTAAATCTTCCAGAAAAGCACTGCCGGGGCGCATTTGAATACAGCCTTTTCCCCACATAGTGTAAGCAGTCCAAGTGCCGCTGTGAGGAGCAGATATGGCAATAAAGCGCTGCACTCGCTTAATTCCACCTAGCCTTTGCAGGTAGTAGCGAGTTACTAAACCGCCCATACTCAATCCTACTAGATCTAAAGGCTGTTGTGGGTCGAAGTTTGTGTCTATATAATCTGCCATTTGTTGGGCTAATTCTTCCAGGCTGGTGTTGCCCCAATTGGGTGTAAGATTAAGGCTGTATACTGACCATCCCAGTTGGGTGAGATGGTCGGACATTTTGTTGAAAATGCCCGATTTTCTGAAGATGCCGTGAATCAGCAAGACTGGGTTGCGGCTGCAATTGCTATTCATTTTTAACGGGAATTTTATTTTTAATGGGTGCTTTTAGTTCTTCAACTAATGCGTTAATACTTTGAGTATCTGTCACCATTTGGCGGTGCAGCCAAACGTTGAGCTTAACTTCTCGACCTACTGGCATTTGAGAGCTGTGCGAGGGTAAAATCATCACGTCAAAGGGTGTCCACATTGATGTAAAATTTATTTGTTTGAGCATGGCGACATCTCGATCTAAATCTTGCAGGAAACTGCTATCAGGACGCATATCGACGTATCCCGCTAAGGGCAGAGAATAGGCGGTGAGAGTCCCCCTGTGAGGCGAAGATATGGTGATGAAACGCTTTACCCGGTTAATTCCTCCGAGTCGCTGGACGTAGTAGCGGCTGACGAGCCCGCCCATGCTGTAGCCTACTATGTCGATGGACTGTTCTTTCTGAAATGTCTGAGAAATGTAATCTGCGAGTTGCTTCGCTAGTGAGTCGAGGCCGAGGCTACCGTCATTGGGGGTGAGGTTGAGGCTGTGTACACACCATCCGAGTTGGGTGAGGTGGGCGGACATTTTGTTGAAAATGGTTTTGGTGTCCCAGATGCCGTGTATCAGTATGACTGGATTGCGATCGCTCGAACTGTTCATTTGAAGAGAAAATTGCTTGTCAGTTACAGCATAAATCACTCCCCTAGGGAGTGTGACCCCTAGTGGGACAGCTAGCGAATCGGATCGAGATATCATGGGTGGAGTCGGAAATCTGTCATAAATTCTGAGATAATCGTAAATAAGTGCAAAGATCAGACTACTGTTAATGAGTAAAAATTACTATAAGGTCAGTATTTGCGATCGAAAAATGTAAATTTTGATTAAGAAATATAGACAAAAGTTTCTTTACCTCGTAGTCTGACTTTGTTGGTAAACTTGTACAAATTTCTCTAAAAGAACAAAAGGAGTACATCTAATGTTTGGTTTTATCAAAAATTTCTTCGGCGGTATTTTTGGCTTTTTTGCTAGATTGTTGGGCTTTAAAAAGTCTGAATATTTTCTAGATTTGGGCAACTCTGATGTCAAGGATTCACCTAAAGTTGAGCTGGCTGCTGCTAAAAAGCCTGAGCCTGTAGTCGCAGCATCAGCACCAGCAAAAGCTGATTCTCCTAAGTCTGAAAAGTCTGAATCGCCGAAGAAAGCCAAGGCGGAAACATCCAAAAAGTCTCAGACAGAAAAGGAACCTGTGAAGGTAGCAGCAGCCGCCGCAACTAACGGAAAATCGTCGAGTTCCAGTGAACCGACTCTTACCTTTGCTCCTAATAATTTAATGCCCACACCAAATGCCAGCCGCAGAACTCCTGGACCCAGCATGAATAGTTTCCGGGAAATGGCTCGTCAGGTGAAAACTAAGTAGGAAATTGTTAAGCTCGTCCCCCGCACTTGAGTCGGGGGATGAACTTAATATAGCCTTTCTCAGGTAAATTAGGTGATCCCGATGCACAGGGCATAGGGCATAGGGCATAGGGCATTGGTGGTTCCTTTTCCCGATCGCAATTGCGAATTGAATTGTCAGTACCTAATTCCTTGAAAACCGCTATAGTCAATAGTCAACAGTCAACAGTCAACAGTTAACAGTCAACTGTCAACTATATTACTTTGATTTCTGAGGAAGGCTAATCCGCTGTATAGCTGGAAAGCTGCGTCCCAAGGGGTTTCGGATTTGCGATCGACATCTATATGAGCATCGATCTTGCTTAACATCTGAGTATAATCGAGAACTGTCTCGGCAAAGTGAGTAAATTCCGACCAAACTGTCACATCAAGCTGTTGGTCAAGTATTTCAAGTAAGTGATTCCAGTTAATTCTGGTGGTACTTTGAGGGATTTGTTGAGATTTTTGGGAACGAGATTTTGGGTTTTTGGGATTGGCTAAAGCAGGGATATCTGCTGAAGTTTTGGTGAAGTCAACGCCTTGTTGAAATTGGTAACTTTGGTCGCAAATTCGCAGAATGCAGTTGCGGCTGGGAATGTGTAAATCGCAGATTTGAGCGTAATCTTGGGTGATTTCTTTGTGGCGAAATTGCTCTGTTCGTCGGTGGGGTGAGTAGTCCATGATTTCCATAAACATGGGTAATAAGCCTTCTACTCTTTGGCTGACTTCTGACCAGTTAAATTCGATCGCACTTAGCTGATTCAGTTGATTTTTGCAAACGACGGCGGGGGGAGACAGGGATTGGAAGTGTTGAACTCGGAAGATTTGGATTTTTTGAATGTCGGCTAGGGTTCCCCAGAATACGGGAATTCCGGCGTTGAGGATTTCTTGGCCGTAAATTTGGATTTCGGCGATGGGGCCGGTTTTGTAGAGTCTCCAACCGCGACTTTGAACTTGCATCCGCGTTGTATAGGTGTCGGTTTTGAAGATTCTGCTGATGTTTTGTATGGCTGCGGGTTTGTCTGACTGGCTGACTGCTTCGAGGATTAGGAGTGCTGGTTCGAGGTTGCTGGGGTCATTTTTGGCGGTTTCTATGGCTTGTTTGCGTCTGTCTTGTGCTGCGGTTTCGATGCGTTGAATCCCTTGGCGGGCTTGGGAGATTATTTTGGGGTTGGTGATGTCGCGGAGTATTTGTTTGTAGGTGGTTTCGGCTTTTTCTGGGTGATTGGTGAGTTCGTAGTAGCGCGCCATGTAGTATTTCACCCAGGGATTTTCGGGTGATTCTGTTTGTAGTTGTTTGATGAGTTGGGCTGCTTCTTTGTATTCTTTGTCTTCTAGGGCGGTGGCTATTTCGGTGATGTCTGTCATGGCGGTTGTGGAAATGGTGTTGTTTCTATCTTGGCTGATGTTTGGTTGGTTCCGCCACTGGTTAACAATTTTCGTTCTTGTGTTAACTTATAGATATGAATTGAAACACCTATTTTTGAGTTTGCTTAGCGGTTGGTTTAAGTTTAGTTAAAGTTGATTGGAATTAATGCTTAATGTGTAAGTACCTTTGCTGGTGCGATCGCCCAAGACTGAAAACACTATGCTGCTATTATTTGAGAGTTTTAGGGCAAGTATCGCAGAGATTCCCAAACCCGGACAGCTTCTTGGGGGCTAATGTCCTTACAATTAGATAACTCTGGAGGCGCAGTATCTAAGAAAAGACGAGAACCCGCACCAGTAAATCTGTAAAATGGGCCTTTCCCCATCCAAGATCCTGTTAAAGTAGGGCCAGAAAGTCGATCGTTTTTACGATATTTTAACACTTCACTTTTGCCCAATATTGAATTGTTGACTGGATAACTCTGCTCCAAGTCAGCCGATGGCATATCGCCAATACCGCCACCGGTGGATTCAATAGCAAAGCAAGAGTTATTGGGGTTGCGATAGATAATTGCGTAGTTAGGGCAAAAACGGCGGACTCCTGAAGGACAAGGTTTAATTTGAACGCTCGCCACCTGAAATCCGGCGGGAACATAGCTAGGAATGGCAACTTTAACTCCGAGAGACTTAAGCTGATTTGTTTGTTTGTCAGATAGCTGAGCATTGGCTAGCAATTGCCCTTGATTTGGCCGCTGGGCCGTTGTTACAGATTGTATGCTGGCTGCGAGGATTGCGGTGATGATGGGGATGATTATGGGCGATCGCATTTTCATATTTACCTCAATTTTTTTGTGGAATCGGTCTTCCTGAACGCAGAATGCGGCTAATTTGCTCGTTAGTCATAAAAGGAGCTGTTAAATAGGTACTTCCAAAACGACCAGTTCCTTTCTCTGAGAATCTAACTTGAGTGTCATTTGCATATTTCAAACCAGAGTTACCTAAATTCCAGTAAAACTTAATTGCTTTGCCAGATTTTACATACTTCTCTCCTAGAGCAGCGTCAATTGACTCTATTCCACCATTTAGAGGTGGGTAGCTAGATAAACCGCTATTAAAAATATAGGCTTGAATCGCACTAAGTTTATAATTAAAGTAAACGAAACCATTCCTAAATTCTTCAGGTAAGTCGTAATCAGTACGGATCTCACGTCCCCCACCTTGTTCTACAAATTCTCTCCAAGTTATAAGCTGAGACTTGGGTTGTTGAGCAACATTTTGCGGCCAGCTTATCATCTGAGAATTACCCGTAGCCTGTCTCGACTGTGCAAATACTGATAAAGACCAAGCACACAAAATTGTCAAACCTATTGTTAAACCCAAAAGCGATCGCACTTTCATAAACTTTATCCTCATTTTTTATCTGACATTTTGAATCGGAGATTCGTTAGCCATAGAACTAGCTAAATTAATCAATGCTGATTTATCGCGTTGTGATACAATATTGCGATCGCGATCGAATCCGCCTCTTAGACTTACCCGATAATTTAGACCATCTTGCTTCCAAATCACGCTCAAAGAAGGTGGAGTTGAAGCCCCTCCAGAATTTTGAACGACGAAAAGACCCTCAATACCTTGCTTTAAAGTGATAGGTGTCCTTTCTAGGACTGCCATCTCTGAGCGGATCAAGTCTCTTTTATCAGCTTCTGTCCAATTTTCATAACCACGCCTTCTAATTTCGTTAACTCTTTCAAGTTCCTTAAGGGTAAAAATGGATTTGGAACGCAGATTATTATCATAGGTAGAATTTTGCGCTACTGTAATAATTCCAAATTGACAGGATCTACTCGTGCAATTCAGTTGTGAATTTAGCCAGACGGCAAACTCTCCTGGGATGGTTGTAATGACTTGTGGGTAAAGTTGAATGTCGCTGATATTAACACTTGAAGGTAGGCGCATTACCCATCCTCTAGGAAGCTGAGTTTGAATCTCTCTAAGAATGGGTCTAAACATAGGTGCGGGTTCAGCATTTGCTGTTTGAGGTTTTGTCAGACAGTAAGCTCCCAATACCGTCCAACTAAGCATAATTCCTAAAAGCGATCGCCCTTTCATAAATACTCTCCTTATTTTTTATCTAACACTTTTAATCGGAGGCTCGTTAGCCATCGAAGTAGCAATTTCAAGCATTTCTTGTTTGATGTTATCGGCAGCGCGTAACTGAGCCGAGAAAGTTAAACCGTTCTGTTTCCAGAAAATAGTCTGACTGCCGTCACCACTTCCACCGCATCTGATATTAGTGTAAACACATTTAATTCTCGGTTTGATATTTACAGAAACGGCATTAGCACAAGGCCATTTAGCCTGTTTTTCTAACTCGGCCATGCGTGTGTCTGAGTTTGACGCAGAAAATTCACCCGCAAAACAGGAATTTGCTCTACATCCAGGAAAATAGTATAGTGTAATACCCAACTCACCATTTTTTGAATATAAGTATGGGTAAAGTGTATTGTTAGAATTAGCAGGTGGCAAAGAACGATAAGGAATCGAAGCAGGTAATCGCATCACCATATCTCTAGGGAGTTGAGCCTGAATATCCCGAAGCAGCGGTCTGAAGATAGATGCCGGTTCCGCCATTGCAGATTGATTTCTGGTTAATGTTCCAACGCTTAAGATTGCCAAGCTTGTCATTAAACTAAAGAGCGAGCTCCTTTTCATAATATTTTTCTCCTTGCTTTGAATACCGGACGTAAGCCTACTAATTTAGGTTGTACTTGTACGCAATCAATCATCGGCTGAGTTTTGCTAGTGTCATTATCCATTTCTTTCTCAGAAATCTGTTTGGGAGGATGACTTGAGTCAACACTATGCTGGGAACTTAGATTAGGGTGGATACACAACACCATCAACACTAACAGCTATTGTGCCATCTGGTCTTTGAGTTACGAGATCAGGTCTTGCCTTGAGTAAATATTTACCTACTTCCTCCGCAGCATAATCGATAAACGAAGATAGTCCAACAACTTGTATTTGATTGCGATTGTAAGCATACTGCAATCTAACGTACTGCCTCCGCACGCTATCTTTATAGGTGAACTCCAAAGCCTCAAATAAAACTGTGTTGACAGCATCTGCTTTCTTGAGGAGTGTATCAACAACTTTAGCTTCTGAAAATGGAATGGAAAGACCGCCTATAATCACATCAACAGCTTTGGAGTACATAGCTGCTGCAATATAAAATCTATCGAACTCATCTAAAGCATTAGTAGCTTGAGGTTGACGGAGCAGCTTGTTTTTATCTATAATATCTTTGGCTGCAAAGTAAATTTTTATGACATTGGCTGAGCCAGCTACTTTCCGATCTTGAGCATTAATTAGTTCTATGGTTTCCTGAGCAGCTTTAAGAGTAAGCTCGTTAAGCTTGTCAGTGTCAAAGCTCTGTAAAGCTTTTCCTGCATCTGTGAGAATTTTAACGGCAGCAATAGTATATTTAGGTCCCCCTGAAATTCGATTTAAGTTATACTGGTTAATTGATGTGAGGGAAGTGATGGTGTCTGCTAAATCTTTGATTTGTGCAAGAGTGGCTGCTACCTTAGTAGATGTCTTGAATAACTCCCATGAAAAGTTAGCTGTATCCTTGATAGTTTGCTCCATAACTACGCCAAGCCTTTCTGTAATTGGTAAGTTGGCTTGCTTGTCTTTTAGCCTCTGCTGTTCTTTCACATTGTTCCATCTTTTTTCCCACTCTGAAGTAAGATTTTGACCTA
This sequence comes from Microcoleaceae cyanobacterium UBA9251, assembly GCA_003542015.1. Taxonomy (GTDB): domain Bacteria; phylum Cyanobacteriota; class Cyanobacteriia; order Cyanobacteriales; family Microcoleaceae; genus Microcoleus. The sequence continues at coordinate 22,427 of DPLL01000327.1, forward strand.
CATTAAGTCCCCCGTATCGCCGCTCCTGAAAAAGTCTATTCTGGTACTTAGGAATTTCGTCATAGACTTTCATCCCATTCTTGAAAACACCTACCTGCAAGTACACTTTAAGTTTCAGATTGAGATAGTCTGCGTAAGTAATTTCTTTGGATTCACAAGAGAAACCAAAACTTCTACAATCAACGGGGCGAATTTCTGTTATGCCTTCCTCAAAAAAGTCTATTTTCTGACCATTGGTAATAGTATTATACTCACCTCTTGCAGCTTTTTGTAATGTTTCTTGAGCCGATTTTAACTCTGTACTTTCCCACAAAAACTGTGCCATTCCCAAGGACTTAACACTACTAAAAGTTTGTCTAACTGGTTGTACTGTTCGTGTTGCAGTCTGTTGATTGGAAGCAGGCGATCGCCTTGTGGTAGTCTGTTGGTTTGGAGAAGGCGATCGCCCTGCTGTATTTACATTCTGACCAGCTTCTAAAATCCGAGCTAATTCTTGGTTGGATACTGTACGCGAGCTCATGCAAACTGTAGAATAGCAAACCATTCCATCGTCTCTAACAAATGCTCTACCCCTGGGAATTGAGTTTAGATATGGAATTGAACCATTAGTAGGAGTAAGCCAAGTAATCATAAGTGCTTGACCGCGACGCATCAAATCCTCTAATGATTGCTGTGACTGCTCACCACGCAAACTTGATACGGCTCCATCGTAACCAAAAGCTGGTACACCACCATAATTATTATGGTGGTGACCATTACTCAGTGTGGTACTCGGTTCTATTCCATCTTTCAAAACATACGCCACATCTATAGCATTATTGTTTTGAAAAAATATGCAACCCTGCTTGAAACCATCAGGAAGTTCATTAAATGCCAGCCATATTCCGCCTCTACCTCCACTCGTCGTTGTCAAACCTTGAGTAAAAGTAGACCATTTCACGCATCTGGTTAACTGTTGCGATCGCCCTGTGGTAGTCTGTTGGCTTGCAGAGGGCGATCGCCCTGCTGTATTTTGTTGATTTGGATCGGATATTCTATTAATAGAGACTCTATAACCTCCAGTATTGTTATTGAAGGAATTAGCTACATCGTTATAGCAAAGAAATAGCCTTCCCGACTGACCCATAGATAGTTGATTATTTGAGCCTATAAAAAAATAATTGCCATTTGTACCAACCTTACCTACAAGCCCACCAATAAAACCTTTATATATAGCATTAGGGTCATCCTTTTTACCGATATTGACTCCATTCACAAACCTGTCGCCATCAGGATTAGTTAGGGGGGTACTATTTACAGGCGAGCCTTCATAACCGTAACTTCCTTGACCACTTGCTGAAAATTGTAAGGAATCTCCTCTAGATACATTGATTCCCGAATCAACGCAGAATTTTATAGCTGGAACTGCGATCGTTGTTTGTGCCAAAACTGATTCAGAACCAGCACCAAAAATTACAAAACCTACCATCAAGCCAAAAAGCGAGATCTCTTTCATAAACTTAATCCTCATTTTTGTGTTGATTGTTTCAGTGTTATAAATACTACCGTCTGTTTGGCAGTGAAGCAGTACAGCCAGCTTCCTTAAACTTTTGAATTATTTCCTGCTTTACCCAATCGGGTAAGTAGTTTATGTTGAACCCAGGAATATGTGTAACGCTTGGAGGTTTTAATGAACCTATCAGATTATAACCGTAAAGCCTTGCTTCGTCTTTTTGAACGTATGTGTCTCCTAAATAATCTCCTTTTTGAATAAATACATGATTGTTAGTGGTGCGGATTGTTCCATTAGATACGGAACCAACCGTAAATAATATACCGTTGGATTCTGCTGTGCTTCCTCCTCTACCCATAAGATAAGTATCGATGATACAAACACGACCCTTGGTATTTGAAGGATAAATAAATTTTCCTTCTTCTAATGCTCTGTACGCACCCAGAAAAGGAACCACACCCGGATCTACTTTTGACCAAGCCGATCTAAAAGCTCTCAACTGGTTAATTTCTGAAGTATCTTTTCGGCTCGTTTTTTGGAAAGAATCAATCTGTTTCTCAAAATCCAGCCTCAACTTCTTAAGTTCGGCATCGGTCGGATATCGGTCAGAATTTGCAAATACTGCTAAAGAACAAGTACACAAAATCGTCAAACTCATTATCAAACCCAAAAGCGATCGCCCTTTCATATTTTTTCCTCTCAGCTTGCTAAAAATCTATTTACGTTCGATACGCTGCTTGAGTTGTGCTGTATCTGGCGTTGCACGAAACGACTGACCATCGAATAAAAATGTCAGTCGATGGAAGGTAGGATTTGGAAGGTGAGAATCATATCTAGTTTCAAAGCCTGGGGGTTTGGTCGCAGATTTTGCCTCTCTTACTCTAATGCTCAAATCTGGGCGACCATCTTTGTCAATGTCCTGTGCTATCCAGTCTTCAATCCGCGTCTCGTAAAAGGGAGGTTTGTAATTAGCCGTATTAGAAACTGGGTCGATCGGCTGACTTTTTTTGGTTTCAGATGAGCCAATTTGTATAGCATCTAGCCAATCATAAGAGTGGCCCATTTGTGCATAGTAGCCCTGGCATACGAGTAAGTCTCGACCGTTCTTACTAGGAAATTTGAGGCAGTTATTCGAGCGCAACCCCGATTCATATCGCAATGCTGACCACCCTTGACTCGATCGTCGCAGCAGTACACTTCCTCCGTAAAATTGACCGTGTGATTCGCAACCATCAAAATCAGCTAAAGCCTCGCGAGTACCAGCTTGGGTAAAACTGCCATACACAACTTTTTCAAGAGTAAATAGACTCAAAGAACCTCTATTACTGCCTACTCCAGTAAAAGAACCTCTATTACTGCCTACTCCAGTAAATGAGGGACATTTTCTACAAGCTAATTTACCACCGCGATCGCGATTAGGAAACACATCATCTCGACCGCAGATAGCTTGAAGGATTGCACTTGCCTCCTGTTGAGATGGGGTAACGCTATCTCTTTTAGATTCTACAGCTATAGATTGTGTGAAAACACTTTGAGATGTTATCGCCAAGCTTATTATTAAGCCAAAAATAGATCGCCCTTTCATAATCTTTCCTCTCTTTGTACGCAATTATCTCACAAAAGTAAATGACGAAATCACTGTGTTAAACACCTTCTCCTCAATAGAACCACTAATATCTTTTTTAGGGGCGTTAATAATAGAAATAGTAATTTGGTTTCGCTTATCTGGGGCAAGAAAGCTAGCTTCCAAATAAGTATCTGCCTTAGCTAGGTCTCCGCTTAGGGTATATCTACGAATATAAACGAAAGCTTTTTGCTTGGCAATTATTGTTTCTCTAATGTTTTCTACTCTCAGAGTAGTGGCATCAGGTTCAGGAATAAGGCGAGTTTCAGGTGTGGCTGGTTCTACTCTCACCCACACAGGTAAAGTTCCATAACCACAATCAAATAATATCCGATTTATGCGACAGCATTCTAACAATTTAGTATCAGCAGGATTATAAACAAATATCGATAAACTATTATTATACTGCCTTTTTTCATTCCGATAGTTAGTTGGAATGTTGAACGAAAACTGAAATTTGTCCTCTCTTATCTTTCTAGTCTCTTTAGCTGGAGCAACGCTAGGGCCTCTTGGACATGGATCTTGTGATTGAGCCATTTTCAACTCGCTCGTTAATTGTGCTACCAGTGAGCTTTGGGTTTTCATAGTTGACCCCATGCTGTGCTTTGATTCGACGAAACAGCCAACTCCTAAAATCACCAATGTTGCGACTGCGCCGAAAAATACTCTTCCTTTTCTGATCATCTTTTTTGTCTCCTTTGTAGTTGAAATCACAAACAGAAATTACTTGCCAGATTACAAACAGCCTTCTATATAATCAACTTCAGGAATTTTTCCTGACCTAAAAGATATAACTCGATTATTAGCAGTCACAAAAATTATCCGGTAGTTTTTGTCAGCCGCATCTTTAGGAACAAAAGTTAAATATTTACTCTTTGCCTCCGGTCGAGCAAAAAGAGGATTCTTAGTTATTTGAATCTGCCCTGGATAGAGAGAAATAATTTGGTCTTCAGTATCCCCGATTTTTGCACCTTTGATGGTAGTTATGCGCTCATTGCTAATACCAACTCTGGCAATGCGACCCTTTGTTACCATAAAGGCAATCCCTTTGGGTTCTCCTTGTGGCTTAAAATAGAAACATCCATACTCTTCACCGCCACTTTGAGTTTGTACTAATCTAACTCCAGCCGATTGTGAGGCTTCTTCAACTGTCATCCCTACTCGGATCGGACCAATACCATTAAGCGCTAGTTTCGAGTTCTCTGTCAGTTGCGCTTGAGCGTTGACTGATGTTACCCAAACCGCAACAATGATAAGTGTGCCAATTAGTAAGGTGAAAAATTTAGTTGAACTGTTTAATTCTCGCATCGATCGCTCTTGCTCCTTTATTTCTGTAAATATTTCAACACTCAGAACCCTCCACCTATCTCTCTGTCTCAACCCGCTACTTTTATGCAAAATATCGATTATTGTTACAAAGCTTTACAAACAATAACCAAGCCTGGTGTGCAATTGACCGACAGCGCGCGGAGTGTCAATCGCAAGGGTGCAGCAAGCTGACCGCCCGCCGAATTCTCGACCACTCCGACGCCAGGGACGTTTCTGAGGGGTGTATCCTGCGGTAGCCCAATTCGAGATGGCGGGTGTAGAATACGACATCCGCTACTTTGTTGAGTACGGGGCTGGATAAAATTAGCCCGTTCCTAGCCTGACCGTCGTACTTGGAAATCAGCCAGTCGTAACTCAAACGCCTGGTGCACTCCAATTCGTACACCAAGTTATCGCGCACTACTTTTCTGATAGCAGCCCATTCGTTAATATACTGCGTTTCGTTAGAGCGGATTTTGCGGCTGTTCAGTTGTGGGTGCAGCCTATAGAAAATAGAGTCAGTGAACTCGTCGATCGCTTTTTCAGGCGCGTTGTTAGCTGCAATTGTTACCGAATCGACGACAGGATAATTGATTGGTTGTGCGATCGCCTTCACGGACAACAAAGGAATGGCGATTAATCCCAATATCAAATAGTTCATTGAATACCTCTATATTTCATCATTTTTCCTCCCTGTTTGCTAAGATGTCCTATTTGCTGGATTGTCCCCATACACCATTCCATCCCTCCACCGCAAAAATCGCCACAGTCTTGAGTCTCTATTTATCTATCAGAGTCAATCCCCAAGTTTTATGCAAAATACTCGTTTTTTGTAATAAAACTTTACATAAAGTTGCCAGACCTTGACAGAGCCAAGTTTTGAGCTAAGCCCCGATGGATGAGGCGTAGGCATTTTTGGCTGGGCACTCTTAGCACCGCCCCTACAAATTTGTATAAATGACAGGAATTACGCACTCCGACAGAGAAACCGGGTTTTTTCCCGAATCTGCGGGTGACAACGCAGTATTTTCGTAAAAAAACCCGGTTTCTGAACCCCCGTGCGTCAGCCCTAAACGATCGAGACTTGCTATATTCGATCGCCCTTTTTCATCTTTCCTTAAAATACTTCTCTAATTCGGCCGTGCGCTGTTTAGTCGATCGCTCCAAACACTCATTCAAAAAACCTTGATAACCCGTACCACCGCGATTTCTATACACTTCAAACTCGCAAGTATTATCTCGCTGTTTAATCCATCCTAATTGTGCTTCCGAAAGTAGCGCTTTCTCTTCCCCATTCAACTTAGCAATCAGTTGTTTGTAAACATCATTCAGCCGCTTGTCTGCGAGTTCATACCTTAAGCGAATACAGGCTCTGACTTCTACATCTCCTTGAGGCCGATCGCAATTAAGTTGTTGAGCTATGACAGAGCGCCCAGATTGTGCCAAAACTGATATTGTACCGACTATTGCCAAAAGCCCGATCGACCAAAAGAGCGATCGACCTTTCCTCAACTCTATTTTCATTGGCTCGTCAACCCACTTATCTGATAATTCCTCTTAACACGAGACAGAGTTGATTTGATTAATTTAAGTATTTTTTTATATTTACTGAATTATAACCCCTTTTTTTATCAGATTCCCAAAGTGTGCTTGAGTGCTGCATCTACTGCCACCATATCTGAAAAAACACCAATTTTGCGATCGATTTCAACTTCTAGAAGCGTCACAAGATTGTCTGTCATAATTACCGAGTCAGCTAGCAATCCCGTTTGTTGCCCTTCCGGTGTTGCTAGGGCAACAAAAACCCGGCTTGGGTGTCCCGATCGGGCTAAATTGCTCGTAATCATTGCCACAATTGTTTGCCCTAAACCAGTCCCCAGATTATTAGTTTGAACTATCAAAGCAGGACGGCGTTTCGCAGTACGCAAGTCCGAGTTCGGAAACAAAACCAGAACTACATCACCGCGATTATAAGGCATCGTAAGCATCCATTTCCGGTAGTTCCCAATCAGGAGCAAATCTCCTCAGCCGAACCCGTAAATCTGCTGCTTGCTCCTGGTCAATACCGCGAGATTGCAAGTTTACCAACCCTGATTTTGGCATAAAAGTAACAATTACTTGCACTTCTTCCATGTCGGCTGGTGTTTCCAATAACTCAATTTTGCCATTTCGATATATACCCTCTACTGACTGTAACATTTTACTCCTCTGATAGTTACTCATTTATATTTTAGTTGCGATCGCCAAACCGAGCAAGTCTCCGTACTTTTTTGTGGATATTAGCACTTCTCAAAAGCCGCGCCCACCAACGATAAAGCCACAATCGGCGCAGTCACCGCCCTGAGAATGCGACTCCCCAAAGAAACAGGCTCAAAACCAAACTCGATCGCCCTTTTCACCTCAGCATCCGTCCATCCACCCTCCGGCCCAATAGCTATGACAATCGATAATTCTCCCCCAGGGGGCGGGCACGGGGGCACCGCCCCTACAAAGGCGGGTTCTAATTCTTCCTCCCCCCTTACCAAGGG
>DPLL01000386.1 GCA_003542015.1 Microcoleaceae cyanobacterium UBA9251
CTGAGTTTCCCACTTACCGAGCTTTTTTATGAGATCATTCAAAGGGTTGAGCGGGCGATCGGGCGATCGGCAAAAGAGTTCAGTTTAACTCAGTCAAGCCGATCGCCTCGAATAACTCAAACAACAACAGTAACTTTTTCAAGCACTTTTAAATATTTTCAATTTACCCCAGCTAAACTTTGTTTAGTTGGGCTGTTTTGCAACTAATATCAAGTAGGTTAGGTTAAGGGAATCGAAACCCCAGGCCCCAATTCCCAATTACCAATTACCATTACCCATTACCCATTACCCAATTCCCAATTACCAATTCCCAATTACCCAAAACTGATTCAGGAAAAAGGCGATCGCAGCACTGCCGATCGGCACTGTCAAATTGTCAACTCCCCACTTAGAAACCGACTCCAAACTAGCAGCAACCAAAGCCACAACGGCAGATACCGCCAAAGTTTGCCAAACATTACCTTGAACCGCTAGCAAAATTAAACTGCTAACAATAAAACTCACCAAATACATAGTCGCAGAACCTTCCCAACTTTTCTTCATTCCCCAAACTCGATAAATATGTTTGCCGTATTTCTGGCCGATGACAGCGGCCAATCCGTCCCCCCAAGTCATCACTAAAATGCCCAAAGCAGCGTATTCCTGATGTTGTATTGGCCAAAACCAAGCCACGAGAATGCTGATAGTAACAGCATAAAAAAAAGTCCCCCAACTGTGCCGATTGATGCTGTTAAGACTGGGCAAAATCGGCACTTGGTAGGAAATTATGGCGATCGCCGCCGCTAAAATTCCCGCCGTGATCCCCACCCAACCGGGTATTTCCAGCCACCAAGCCAGCAAAATCACATTCCCAGTACCGATGTGAACCACCTTCCGCGAAACCTCTGGATTAACAGAAGTAAAGCGATTTAACCCTTCAGCCACCGCTAAAATCAAACCCAACCAGATACCCACGAGGGAAATTTGCAGCCAGACAGTCGGAATTTCAGAAAATATAGACACGATATTTAGGAAAAATTGAGATCGAGTGGACTAAGCGGTCTTCTATAAACCTGATTTTAACCCCCATCGGTGTGTTTGATTTGCATAAATACGATATAATATTAAATCTATTGGCATAGAAATTATTGATCTATCTCTCTTTTCTGACTCTGCGGTCTCTGCGGTCTCTGCGGTTTAATCATTCCGAAACAACCGTAAACGATATTAATCCTTTGAAGTTTTGAAATTCTCAGAGAATCTGACTACTATGCAATATGTATTAATTCTTCACGAAGTAGAAAATTATGAAGCCTGGAAAAAGGTATTCGATCGTGCAGCCAACCTAAGAAAAGAAGCTGGAGAGCGATCGTATCAAGTCTTGAAGTATGAAAAAGAACCCAACAAAATTGTTCATTTCTCCGCCTGGACATCAATCGCAGATGCTAGGGCATTTTTTGAGTCTCCGAGACTGGTTAAAATTAGAGAGGAAGCGGGAGTTAAAGCTCCTGAATTTATATATTTAGACCAATTAGAATCAGGAGTATTATGAAATAGCTCACGATCGCCTTTCTGTAATGTCAAGGGATTTGATGCTTAATTATTACAATCAGTTTCCTGCTGACAATGCTGTCACTATGGCTGTTACTGCGGGACTAAGGCTAGACAAGACAACGACGGAAGCACTAGCAATAATAATAAATATTAAAATTCAGAATTCAACACTATTCACCAACTCTCGCACCGTCGCAAAAGCCCTCCCCCGCCACTCCACAGGCAACAGTGACAGCCCCAAACCAGCCCACATTTTCGCCTCAGAAACCGACTTTCCGGCCCGCACCATCCGCCGCCCTTTTTCAGTTTCACCCACCTCAATCAGTCGCAAACCCAGCGCTAATTGAGTTTCTGCAAGCCTTCTGAGCCTGACAGTTTCCAACTTCTCCAAATCAAACTCATAGCTTGTCAAATAGCGCAATTTATCTGTCAAATAGGGAATAGCCCGATCGCTCCCTTGCTGTGCTGCATGAAATCGATACTCCATCAAAAGTTCCGGCAAATAATAGCACTTTTTGTCCGCAATCGCAAGTCTGACAAACAAATCGTTATCTTCGCAATTTTGCCAATTTTGCCGCAGAAACCCTACTTCTTGCAACGCACTGCGGCGAAACAAAGTTGCACCTATTTGCAAACTTTGTCTCACAAAAACTGTGGAGAGCAAATCTTCAATAATTCCCGCCGACAACGAGCTGCGGCCCCACCTGTGCGAATTGAGTTTAGTCTCGTTTTTATCAATATTATTCTTAACATCAATCACCCAGTGATCGGTACTGACAAAATCGATGCTGGGGTCTTTATCTAAAATAGCAGATGTCCGTTCTAGGAATTGTGCAGTCAGGCGATCGTCATCGTCAAACTTCATAAAATATTCGCCCCTAGCCGCCGCAAAGCCCGATCGCATATTATTGCTTTTACCGATATTCTGCGGGTGGCGAATGTAGCGAATCCCTGGCTCTACAAATTCCGACATTAACAGCGCAGTGCTGTCAGTAGAGCCGTCATCGCAGACAATTAATTCAAAATCTGTATAAGTTTGATCTAGCACGCTGGCGATCGCACTGGCCAGCAAATGCACTCGATTGCAAGTAGGAATGCAAACGCTAATTTTCGGCACAAATTTATACTATTTTAGATTTGAGATTGTGGAAAAATTTCGCAATTCAGCCCAGGGAAAAGAACCACCAATGCCCTATGCCCTATGCCCTATTCCCAATGCCCTATGCCCAATGCCCTATGCCCAATGCCCTATGCCCAATGCCCTATTCCCAATGCCCTATTCCCAATGCCCTATGCCCTATTCCCAATGCCCTATTCCCTATTCCCAATGCCCTATTCCCAATGCCCTATTCCCTATTCCCAATGCCCTATTCCCTATTGTTAACTCAAACGAGCTGTACATTCGAGAATTAACTTTTGATTCACCAAAGCAAAGGGTTGAATTGCCAAAGCTCGGCGAAAAGCTTGAATCGCATTTATGTATTCTCCCAAGGCAGCGTAGCACAAACCCATACCGTGCAAGGCTCCAAAATGAATTGGGTTGAGTTTGAGGACGATTTCGCAGTCGTGGATCGACTTTTTATAATTTCCTTGGGTATAGTGGAGTACGGCGCGCCGATTCCAAGCTTCAGCAAAATCAGGCTCTTGAGAAATCAGTTTTGTCAGCAAATCCAAAGCGTGGCGAACATCCCCTGCATCTAGGGAAACTTGCGATCGCCTGAGAATTTGCATCCCGTACTCTCCCTTCTGGTGAAACCAACTGCGCCAGAGTTCTGTAGTCGCCCGATCGCGCACGCTTTCGTCGGAGTTTTTCAAATCTTCGAGCAACGCCTTAACAGATAATTCGTCCATAGGTGCGAGGATTCTTAAAAAGGTTTGTATCAATCAATCTTATCGCTTGGCGGCAACTTTATTTATTAGTCCTGGATGCACTATCAACCTAAAAACCCGGTTGATCGCGATCGTCAGCAACCTAAAATGACACAATTAGGCTAAGAAACCGGGTTTTTGCGTAAGTCCTGTTTATCAAACAGCCCATGCAAATTCTAATGCTTTCCTCCACTTTTCCCTATCCCCCAAGCCGGGGAGGAACCCAGGTAAGGACGTTTAATTTATTAAAATATTTGAGCCGGCGCCATGATGTAATTCTGGGAACAGTCCGATCGCCCGATGTGACAGATGCACAAATTGACGAATTGCGCCAGCAAGTTGCAGAATTAGCCGTTTTCGACAATCTTGGCACTGTTTCACCGAGGATCACCGACAAAATCCAGCGTTTTGGTCGATTTTTATGGTCCGGGACACCTCCGAATGTACTCTCAAGGTACTCGCCAGCAATGCAGAATTGGGTAGATGAGTTAGTAGCAGCAGAGAAGTGTGATGCTGTTACTTGCGAACACAGCGTTAATGAGATTTACGTTCGTCCAGAATGGCGGCAAAAAGTCCTGACAGTTGTAAATATTCACAGTTCAGTTTGGGGAACTTGTCAGCAAATGTTAGAAACAAGCACATCTGAAAAACCCCTGCGCGATCGACTAAATTTACCCCTGCTAGCCCGCTACGAAAAACGTTACTGTTCCAAATTCTCCCGCATTGTGGCCACAACATCCACAGACAGGCGACAACTTTTCGAATTGTTGTCGCCAGGGGAGATCGGAAAAGGCATAGAATATTTCTCAATGCCAACTATTGAGGTAATTCCTAACGGAGTTGATTTAATCGAATTTCCCGATCGCTCGATCGATCCGGGAGGCCATACCTTAATATTTGCAGGGGCCATGAATAATTTGCCCAATATTGACGCGGCGCGATTTTTGAGTTTGGAGATATTGCCGATCGTACAGCAGCGGTATCCCGATACTACTCTAACTTTAGTCGGAACCTCGCCAGTCCCGGAAGTCTCGGCCTTGGGGAAACTACCGGGAATTCAAGTAGTAGGCAGGGTACAAAAGGTGGCAGAATATTTGCATCAGGCTGCTGTTTGTGTGGTGCCGATGCGAATTGGTTTTGGGATTAAAAATAAAACTTTGGAGGCGATGGCTGCGGGAACTCCTGTTGTTGCTAGCGATCGAGGTTTGGAAGGTTTAGCCGTCGGCGGTGGCCCACAACCGCTCAGGGCCTTGCGGGCGAATCGAGTTCAGGAGTATGTTGAGGCGATTAGCAGTTTGTTTGAAAATCCACACCTAAGACACGAATTGTCTCGAAATGCTCGATCGCACATCGAAAGCGAATATACCTGGGATATCGCAGGTGGGCGCTACGAGCAACTATTGCAATTTTAAACTCTAAATTCTCAACTCTAAATTCTCAAAATTGGACGATGGAACACAAAATTAACCCCTCCAAAGGTCGAGCCAAACCCCCAGAAAATGCCAAAGTTGCTCCGACTCCGACAAGACGCCGCAGAGGAGCCCGACGCCCCCAAAATCCTCAAGAGTCTCAACCTAAAACCCGCAGCTCAAAAACTCCTACCCCAACATCCGTCGCCAGATATCCCTGGAAAAGACTGATCGCTAATTTGACAGCCCTCAGCGTCTTGTGCGGCTTCTCCGCTTTGATGGGCGGCGGCGCTTGGCTGAGTTATCAACTGATTGTCGATCCCAACGGCAACAAATGGATCACTAAATTTGTCCCAGAATGGTCGCGCCTTCCCCTCGCCACCAGAGATTCGATCCAAACTCTCGATCAAATTCAAGCTAGCGTCCGCAAATTGGGATTTGTCACCGGAGAACCTCTACCACTTCCTGTCGATAAATCCGCTGATAATTCTGTTTCTGATTTGCTATTACCGGTGATGGTGGAGAGGAATGTTAACGCTTCTACATCCTGCAAAAATCCTTGTCGTCAAATTGTCGAACTTCGGGTATACAAGCGAGTGCAAGTTCCCGATCGAGATTCCGATACTGTGCAGTATTTTCAGCTAGCAAGTTCTGTGAATATAGAAGGCCCTGCGGAATCTTTTGTACTCGCTTCTTTAGTAGACTCCAAGTCAAACAATCAAGGCTCGAATCAGCCGCTACCGCTGACAGAACTGCGCCGCTTTGACGGGAATGCTCCGACATCGGGAATTTGGTTTAATGTCAGCGGTCAATTGTTGCGGGGCGATCAGAAACTTCCCTACGGACAGGTGGTTCGCTACAACCCCAGCCAAAATCATTTAATCTCCCTATTAGATTGGGTGAGTGCGGCCGGACAACCCCCGAATTGGCAGCAAATTGTTAAGGGGTCATCTCCACAATTGGCGATCGATCAAACAGTTGGTTTGGAGCCGCAATTTATTATTTATCAAATTGGATCGCGCAAATTTGTGCCCAATCCTGTTCAGTTGAACCCCATTTCTTTAGAAGAATTTGCTTTGAATGACGAGACTTACAAAAATGGCCTACGACTGGCGAAAAGCGGCCTGTGGTCTCCAGCTTTAAATGTGATGCGTACTGCTAAGGGAAAAGCCGGCCCCAATTGGCCGACTGTGGCGCAAGCTCAGCTAGATACGATCGAATTTCACGCTAAAATTACTAAGGCTCAGGCGATCGCCTCTTGGGCCAGTCCCGGTCAACAAGTTCTAGCAGAGTTGATAGACGGTCGCTGGAGCCAAGCATTGCAGGTATTTGAAGCCGATCCAAGCAACAGTTCTGAAATTGCCAAAACACTCAAAAATGACGACGGGAAGCTCTTGAACCGCGTAGACGCAGCCTTGAGAGTGAATGCGAGTGACGCTGATGTCAAAGCTTGGGGCGCGCTAATTGTCGCAGCTCAAGACGGGACTCGCGAGGCGATGGATTGGCTCGATCAACAACCAGATACTGACAGCGAAACCAGGAACCGAATTCGGAATTTGGTAAATAAACTTGACGAAGCCGTTTCTCTGGCTGAAAGTTTAGAACAGCACAAAAGTCAAATTATGGGTTCGGCTACTTTAATTAACACTATCAATCCCAATGAATGGCTGGAACCAGCATCTAAAAATGAGTTGAAATTGACCGAAAAACAAGTTTGGTATCAGGTGCAAGTGGCAAGTTTTTACGACGGGAACCGCTGGGTTAGTTCACCGTTTGCAGATGTAGAATTGCGCTCTTTTCCTGCTAGTCAAGTCAAGTGGCTCTGGGGGCGACTAGGCTTGCAATCTGACCCGAAGATTAAAATTGAGGTGGCGATGGCTAACGGTCAACAAAGAGTAGCCGTCGGAACGGTGAAAGCCTTGCAAATTCAAGACGGAATGCTGCGGTTGCTCGCTGCTGTTGACCAGCGATCCTAAGCAATTAACAATTAAACATTCAACATTAACAATGGGAGATTTGAGAGTTTATTCTCTCCCTCTTTCCCCCTCTTTCACCCTCTCAATTGAGGACAAAAAATAGCATAAACCAGCTAGATCTCGTCCTCGCATACAACAAAGTAAACAACAATTTTGTTAATTCACTTTACAAAAATTGCACACAAAAACCCTTGAGATCTTAGCTCTCGCCCTTTTTAGAGAGTGCCGCAATCATCTGGCGTTTAACTGCTTTAGCCCAAAGCTCAAAATCAACACTGTTGGTGGTGTTAATTTTAACTTCCTCAACAGGTTGGTGGGGGGCTTCCTTCTGTACTGTAGTCTCCATGTTTTTTTCCTCGTCCACAAAATGTTAGTAGTCGATCGCCAACGGTCAGCATCATAGATCTATTCTATGAACTAATTGCAGGAAGTATTAGCAGTAAATACATAATATTTACCCAACATATGCAGTAAATACATTTAATCAATGCAATTTCCGAATGTCACTTGAAAACTTCCTGCAATCTGTGCGTGCGATCGGTTTTTCTTGAAGTTTGATTCTTACAATTTAGGTTGTAAAACACTATCAAACCAAGACTTATGTTAATACACTGATATTTAAATGAATGTATTTACCTATACAGCAGACAATCATTTGAGCACAGGTCAAAAAGGAGCAAGACCGCAAAAAACAAGCTCGTCAATTAATGCCGGGGCGTTAATATTTAATGATTAATCTTGAGCAACATTCTTTCTTGATATTACCTTTGTACTTCCCTCAACCCCATCCCCCAACCCCATCCCCTTCTTGGCGTAAAGCCGATCGCCAGCATCTCCAATTCCCGGTACAACATAGCCGTATTCGTCTCAACAATCATCCACTGCGACTTCGCTCTGTTACCGTCTGAGTCACCCGAAACTCCAGAGAGAGTTCTCAGCTTCCTAAGCTCTTCCTTTCCAGGAAGAGCCGGATTTTGGCCTCGGATTTTCCGGAACATTGTTTAGCTGGCATGAATCTTAGAAAGTCAAAGCAAAAAATCAATCTTTTTCGATTAATTACACTCCTCGAAAAAGCACTGAGCTAGGTACTAGCATTTAGCTCATCCTCTAGGTTGTCCTAGTTTTTCAGATTACAAAATAAGACTTATAATCTCCTATTTTAACAGGGATTACCTAAATTTTGCTGCTTCAATTGATCGGGGTGATTCTAACACAAAACTTAATTGATTAAGGAGAACATCCATGAAGTTTGTAAAACTCTTACTGGCCGCAGCATTAATGTCTGCTTCGATTAGCCCCGCCTTGGCCCAACAAGTTCAAATTTTAGGCGCAAGCTATGGTGGTAGTGGTTGCCCCGACAGATCCGCCAGTGTCAGCGTCAGCCCCGATGGTCAAGAACTAACCATTCTATTTGATAAGTTTGCAGCCCTGGGAAATGTCTCAGCAGAAAAGCGGAAAAGCTGTAATCTGAGCATTCCGATCAAAGTACCTCAAGGCTTCCAAATTTCTCTCTACGATGCTGATTATCGTGGTTATGTCGCACCAAAAACCAGCGGAAATCTACGAGCAGAATACTTTTTCGCAGGCACCCGTGGCCCAGTTTTTTCCCGGACTTTCAACGGCGAAACTAACTATAACGTTCGAGATAGCTTAGCAACCGTAGCAGATGTTTGGTCTCGTTGCGGTGACAGTATAAATATGCGCGTGAATGCTGCGATGACGGCCAGTGGCGCTGGTACAGCCACCGTTGACTCTTTTGATTTGGCTCACCGTGGTTTGGTTTATCACATCAAATATCGCACCTGTCGCTAGAGATGTCGAGAGTGGGGCATAGGGCATAGGGCATGGGGCATGGGGCATAGGGCATAGGGCCTTGGTAGCCCGTCTCTCCCCCTCTCCCCTCTCCCTTCTCCCCCTCTCCCCTCGCAATTTTGGCGAATAGCACCAGGTGCGATCAGATCTTCCACAGTCTCCAATTTACTATTACTCAATTTCATGAAACTAGACACCGATAAACATCATTTTCTTTAAAAAAGTCAAACTGACTATAATCCAAAATATTATCTAGGATCGCATTTTTATCGAGCTTGATCAACTTATATTCCCATTTCGAGCCGCTGACTTCCCGTTTGATGCGATCGGAAACTATCACCGAATTTTTTTCTGTGCCCGGAGATACTATTTTACTTAAATGTTCCAGTCGATCGGCTATGTTAATATCTTTACCGTAAGTACAAGAGCGAAATATATATAAATTTCCTTTAGTAACTCCCACAGACAAGCCGCAAGGTATTTGATTGCTGTGAATAAAAAGTTTCCAATTTTCGCACAAACTTTCCATTGCCGCTAAAGCCGCATGAGCTTCCGGGAAAGTTAAAAGGTGCGAATCGCCAACGATACTCCGAATTGTGCCGCCGTATTCTTCGCAAATTGTTTTTTCAAAATTATCGAAGTTTGTGAGCAAGTATTCAACATCTTTGATTGAGTTGGATTCTTGATAAGCAATAAAACCTCTCAATTCAGCTTTAATTATTGCTTGATTTTTGACAATTCGCGTCTTATAACTTTGGTCAACTTTGTAGACTTTTTCAGGTTCGCTCATCCCTTTCAAAGCAAACTCATTCACGAAGGATGTTTGCACTTCTGCTTTGTTGAGTGCCAGCCAAGCTGCTTGGGACAAATATATTTCATCAGGGGGCGTGACAGATTCTATGCGAGCTGTTAAATTCACAGTATCCCCAAAGATATCTTTATCTTGGTGCAAGACATCTCCTAAGGTAATCGACACCCGAATAGCCAATCGTTCGTCGCTCGATTTGCTAGACTGCTGAGCCCTCAATTCCTGCTGCATTTCTATGGCGGCCATAGCCGCTGCTGTGACGCTGGGAAAAATCATCCAAAATGAATCACCTTCCCCTTTAATCACACTTCCTTCATTTCTGGTGCTAATATCTGCAATAAAAATTTTATGATCGTTTAATAAGCTACTTAAGTCCGACTGAGATAATTTTTTAACTCTGGCGGTATATCCGCAAATATCTGTTTTTACGATCACAGTAGAACGCAAATTAGCCATAACCTGCCCTGATTTATAAAAAAACAAGCAATTAATTTTCTTTGGCAAAGACGCGCCGATTCGCCTCCGATCCCTCGCGCCTTTACCGGATCGATCTCCTAAATCTCGTCAGGAATGTTTCTGCAAGTATGGTAGCATCTGGCCCCTTGTCTGGTGTATAGTAACCAGCGGCTATGAAGGCGATGATTTCAACTTGTGCATCTGCGGGAATCCAATGTTCAGGAAGGGGAATGCGATCGACTACCTGAATGCCAGAATTACTAATCGCATTGTATTTCTGATCGCTCATGGAAACTAAACGGTCAATTCGAGAGATCCCCAACCAGTGCAACACATCTGGCATTAATTCTTGAAACCGCATATCTTGAACTCCGGCGACACATTCAGTGCGAGTAAAATACGCCTGACGGGCGATCGCCTCCTGACTGACGTTTTCTAGCATTGTACACCAAAAACTTAGTAACTTCGCCCAAAGCTCTCCCTTCCTTGCGGAAGTAAACAATTACCCCAGAGTCGCCAGCCTGTGCCGTTTGGATGCAAACCTCAATCCCCTTTACTAGATAAGGGCGACAGGTGCAAATATCAGAACTGAAAACGTCTGAACCGTTGCACTCGTCGTGGAAGAGCACCGCCAACTGCTTCTGTGGGTCAGAAATATGCGCGACATCCCCAATAATATAGACTGTAGTTCCGCCAATTGGTGGCAAGAAAACCTGCAAGTCAGGCCGCCTCACTAAGTCCGCAAACATTCCCCCTGTTTGTTGAAAAAGAACGCGATGAAAATCGTTTTCTTCAACACCAAATCCCTGGGCAATTCCTGGCAAATACCACAGGGGATCGATCGCGATTTTAGTTACCGCCAAATGCCCTCCTGCTTTAATCATCTAATTTGTGGATATTTTTGTTGAATCCAAATACAGAGGTAACCGAAAAATTAACAAATAGAGAAAGAGGGAAAAATAGATGTTTACAAATCCTGCAAAGGTTGCTATAGTTACAGATGATAGCACTGAATTATCAAGAAAATATTAACTCATAAATTGAATGTTGCCAAGTACATCTAATTATTTGCTAAAAAATGCTGGCGTGCCCGTGTCTCTCTCAGAGACGCAATCGATCGCACTTAACCCCGATCCAGTCGCAGTCAGACAGACTGGCGAGGGTTTGTGTTTAGTGGATTTGGAAATTGCAGCAGGTGCGATCGCCCAAATTACCCCCGCAGGTACAGAAGCCCCATCCCAAATTGCAGATATCCCAGTTGTAGATTTGCGGGGTGGGTTTGTGTTTTTCCTTGCTTTGTGGATATGCACACCCATTTAGACAAAGGTCATGCTTGGGAGCGATCGCCCAATCCCGATGGAACTTTCGCCAGTGCGATCGAAGCAGTGGGCGCTGACGCTCAAAAAAACTGGAATGCAGACGATGTTTATCGGCGCATGGAGTTCGGGATCGAGTGCAGTTATGCCCACGGTACCAAAGCCATCCGCACCCACATCGACGCAGCAGGCGAACAGGGAACCATTAGTTTAGCAGTATTTCAAGAGTTGCGAGCCAAAGGGGGCGATCGGCTAATCTTGCAAGCAGTTAGCCTAGTTTCCATCGACTATTTCCTGACACCAGCAGGGGAAAAATTAGCCGACAAAATTGCTGAATTTTGCGGCATTATCGGCGGTTTTACCTACATAAATTCCGACTGAAAAAAACAACTCAATAGAGTTTTTACCTTAGCCCAAAAACGAGGCTTAAACCTCGATTTTTACACGACAAAAACGACAGTTTAGAATCAGTAACATTGCAACAAATAGCAACACTTTGACTACGCTATTTTACCGTTTATACCATCAATTTGCAGGTCAAATTATATGTAAAAACGGCTGTAGTTTAACCGTACAACCGTCAGACTTAGTAACAAAAACCATGACCTTAGTCAAAGAAGCAAATATCGGCATTGTCAGCTTGCCGATGTGCAATCTTTACCTACAAGACAGACAATCTCAGAGTACGCCACGCTGGCGGGGAGTGACGCTATTGCACGAACTCAAAGCAGCAGGAATTCCCCTTGCAGTTGCTAGCGACAA
The DNA here is from genome assembly GCA_003542015.1 of Microcoleaceae cyanobacterium UBA9251. GTDB lineage: Bacteria > Cyanobacteriota > Cyanobacteriia > Cyanobacteriales > Microcoleaceae > Microcoleus. The sequence goes on from DPLL01000386.1 coordinate 11,942, forward strand.
TTGTCGCGATCCGTTTTATGGATTTGGCGATCGCGATGTTTTGGAAGTCTTCAATATGGCAGTCCGAATCGCTCATTTAGATATGCCTTATGGGGATTGACCCTGTGCGGTGACAAAGACACCAGCAGATTTAATGGGATTGCCTAAATTGGGAAAAATTGCAGTGGGTTTACCAGCAGATTTGATTTTGTTTAAGGCCCGAAATTTCAGCGAATTGTTATCTAGGTCACAGCGCGAGCGCACAGTTTTGCGACAAGGTATAGAAATTGATACAACCTTGCCCGATTACCGCGAACTGGATGATTTGTAAGTAGGGACACTCAAGGGTGCCTTCTTTGTGTCAACTTAACTTCTAACCCAGTCACAGACTGCTGTTTGACGATTAGGTCCAGATCCCCCCTAACCCCCCTTAATAAGGNNCTTTCGTCACCCCCTACTCACACCCTACTCCCTTCTTAAGGGGGATTTAGGGGTATCTAGACTTAGCGTAAAAACGAGATTTCTCAAGGGTTTGACCTTAAGTTGACAGCAATGGGCACCCTTGAGTGTCCCTAGGGTGGGGATAGATCGATCGCGCGGTGTCCTTCATAAATGTGGAATCTGCTGTATAGCAATCCTCCCATCAAAGGTGAACTCTTACTCTGATCTTATCTTCTCTTATCTTCTCTTCTCTTCTCTGCTCTTCCTTCGCGTCATGAGCGTCTTCGCGGTTCGTTCAAATTGAGAATTGCTATCTTGTCAATTCACAAAAGATTTGATATAAATATAAAAGCTAATTCGATTGAGGATGTTTTAAATGAAAGCAGTTATTTTATTATCAGGAGGGCTGGATTCCTCAACAGTTTTGTATCAAGCCAAAGCCGATGGCTGCGAGTGTTACGCGATTTCCTTTGACTACAAGCAAAGACACCGGCGGGAGTTGGAATCAGCAAGGGCGATCGCACTTTCGGCCAGTGTTAAAGCACATCAGATAGTCAACTTTGACCTCACACTGTGGGGAGGTTCGGCATTGACAGATAATGAGATCGATTTGCCGATCGATCGCAGTCTCACAGAAATGTCCCAAAACATCCCTATTACCTACGTTCCAGCTAGAAATACGATTTTTCTTAGTTTTGCCCTCGCCTACGCCGAAACTCTAGGAGCTCAGCGAATTTACATCGGCGTGAATGCTTTAGATTATTCCGGTTATCCCGACTGTCGCCTCGATTACATCCAAGCCATGCAGGAAGTATTTCGGTTAGGAACAAAGCAGGGCAGAGAAGGAGAACCTATTAATATTGTAACACCTTTGATCGAACTTAAAAAGACAGAAATTATTCAATTAGGCAACAAATTAGGAGTGCCTTGGGAGCAAACTTGGTCTTGCTATGCAGGTGGGGAAAATGCCTGTGGCGTTTGCGATTCTTGTCGGCTGCGGCTGGCGGCTTTTGAGGAATTGGGACTGCAAGATCCGGTGCCTTATGCTTAAACATTCCTGGCGCGCGGCGGTCCAGAAACCGGGTTTTTTCGAGTCTCTTCGGTTCCGCCCGCCGAAATGGTAAAAAACCCGGTTTCTCAGTATCGCAGTGTGTCCAAGACTGTTAGTTTTGAATCATCCGATTGCTTATTTACCTTCCGGCTCATCCTCAACTTCCGGTTGACCCTGGTCTTCCTGATTAAACTTAATTTCATTTTGCAGCGAATTCAATGGGACTAAAAGCATATCAGCTATTTGCGATTGTCCTCTAACCCTGTAGATATCTATCGCTTTCTGAAAATCTTCAACAGCACCCTGTAGGTTTCCTAATAAAGTTTGAGCATCAGCGCGAACCATATGCGCTTCGGGAAAGCTAGGATTGAGATTAATTGCTTGAGTTAAAAGTTCAACTGATTCTTTATATTGTCCTTTGCGAGCGAGGTCTAATCCTTGTTGATAAAGTTCTTGAGCTTTCATAATATTTTTTAATTTATGCTGTTCATCGCGCTTGCATAAAGGATCGAGTCTATTTACTTGACCTGATGAATCAATTATAAAGCACCCTGGTTGTTCCTGGGCATTCACTACAGTCTGAAAAACAGGTAGAGACGCAATAATTACAGAAGAAAAAGCAGAAATTAAGTAGGGGTGTTTCAGCATTATTGGTACTGTTTAAATATTATTTATTATAGATGTTTACCATGATTGCTTCGTTTCACTCGCCATCACGGAGAGGTTAGCCATAAAGGGGATATCTAACCCGGATTTTGGGTCATTCATAGTTTACTTAATGGTGAAAATTATGTCTATTGAACAGCGCCGGGGTATTGAAACAATTGACAGAAACCAAAATCTACTTCTCGTTCGCGCTCCTATTGAGTCAGTAGCCGAAAAGCTTAGTAGGGCGAGACGTGCGGATGTTTGGGAACGGGATATCTACGATCGCGAAATCGAAATTACCGCCGAAAGCTATATTATCTTTCAGTTCCGGGGACACCCGTGGACGATCGTTGAACAAGTGAAATATCAGCCATATCAACTTGTATTTGGAGAAGGAGATGCGATCACCCTTTCCAACTTCCTGTCCACTCGCGCCATCTACTACAAATGCAGCGATACTTGCGGTTATATTGGTTATAACTGCTACGACGGAGGTGCATTTGCAGAGATGCTGTACTTTGAAGCAGAAATGGATCTCCTATTCCTCTCTGACTTTCGTGAGGTTAAAGCTGAGGACATTGACAGTGCCTTTCGCTTTACTTACGCTTTTATGGAGGAGCAAGATATCTATATTCCCTACGTATATTACGAAAATGTGAGGGCTGGCGATCGCATTAATTTGCGCCCTAAAGGCCCGACGTTAGATGATTTAGTACGCAGCGACTTCGAGCGAGTAGATTATGTAGGCATTAGCTAAAATATGCTCAACTAGAAAATTTCGCCGCACCTCTCAACCCGCTATTCGATCGCCCTTTTCCCACAATTTCCCCATCCGTCTGTCCAACTTCACCTAAAGTTCGATCGCCCGTAGCCTCTTCCAACAACTGAATTTGAATTTGATCCAATCGCGGCCCGCAAACATTCACCACCGCCAGTTCCACATTTTCGCAGCGCCACACTTCCCCCACAGCCGGCATTCTTTGCAACTGATAGCTCAAAAAACCTCCAATGGTTTGGTATTCATCAGTTACTGGCAAATCCAAATTCAATATTTGATTCACATCATCTACATTTAACTGCGCTTGTACTAAAAAAGTGCGATCGTCCAATACTTGCACAGCAATTTCTTTGCTGTCGGGTGACTCGTAGCTGCGGCCGATAATTTCCGCAATCAAATCCCGCAGTGTCACTAACCCGGAAATGCCGCCAAATTCATCGACGACGATCGCAATTTCTGACGACGAACGCTGCATCAAAGGCAGCAATTCCCCCAGCAGCATCATCTCCGGCACAAACCTCACCGGACGCATCCAATTTATAATTGGCGTGTCGGGTGATAACAAACCTTCAGCTAGGGGTTTAGCAAGTTGTTTGAAGTCAATAATGCCGATAATGTCATCAAAAGAATCTCCCGTGATCGGATAGCGGGAATGGTTGGAAATCGCAATTTCCGAGAGCAAAGTTTGAAAAGTGGCCGTCTTGGGAAGCGCGACAATGCTGGGCCTCGGCACCATCACTTCTTCTACCCAAACTTCGCCAAATTCAAACACGTTGTTGAGCAATTCTCGCTCATCGGCCCCAAAGCCGCTTGACTCGCTGGAAGTAGCTATAATTAATTGCAGTTCTTCGGGAGTCACTGGCCGATGGGTGACGTCATATTCAATGCCCGCAAGCCACAAGAGCGATCGAGTTGATTGATTGAGCAACGACACAAATGGATTGAATAAACGAGCAATCAGTAAACTGGGAGTGCCTAAACCTCTGGCTAATTTTTCGGAATAAAGTAAGGCGACAGATTTGGGAACCAGTTCTCCCAATACGATTTGTAGATAAGCTAGTAGGAAAAAAGTTACTATGGATATGCTAAAGGAATGGGCGATCGACTCCTGGATATAAGTTGGCAGCGGCAAACCGCCGATCGCAACTCGGATCAGCACGGCGATCGTATCTTCCCCAATCCAGCCGAGAGCTAAACTAGAAAGAGTGATTCCCAACTGCATAGTCGAAAGCAATCGATCGATACTTTGCAGCAAAGATTGAACAGTTAGAGCCGGAGCATCGCCGGCCTCAACTAACTGATTAATCCGCGATCGGCGCACCGTCACCATCGAAAACTCAGCCGCCACAAAAAAAGCATTAATCGCAATCAGCAGCAGCACTGACAGCAACCGTGACAGCACATCTGTCCAAGTCATCCCAGGCAACTCAGCCATCTCCTAAACTCTCCGGGCGAATGCCCCTGGGAGTGACACAGCTCTGCCTAGAACAACTTTCTCGGCCGAGCCTGAGAACCAGTCGGTCGATTTGGCCTCCCCCGCAGCAAGCTAAAATTGTTGACAATCCCCCTAACACGAACACAACAGGGGCAAGCATCTGCAAATATTTTCCAATTACTAATTCAGCGACGCTATTGCTTTTTGCTATTACTTCGGCACTGGAATGCCCACTATTTGCAACTGGAGTTTTTGACCGGGATAATCTGTCAGCGTCAGCGAAAGTTCTTTAGCATTTTCCAGCAAAGCTGTCGGAATACTAACCGTACCGTAAAATATCTGCCCGTTGGGGGGCAGTTCCGCCGGCAAATCCTCCGCAGTCGCGCTCAGAACCCGGCCTTGATTGTCAGTGACGTTCAAGAAACTGTAGAGAAACCGTACAGCTTGGGTGCCTTCGTTCTTCATGCTCACGTCTAGCAGCATAGAGTTGCTTCGTTGATTAGCCGCAGTCACTTCCAGGGTGATTCCCCCGTCGCGACTGTTCATGGGAAACTTGGCGCTGGCATTTTGCCCCTGGGCTGTTTTTTTGGCTGTAGCTGATTTAGAGCTAGCCTTGTCTGCTTTGTTTTTCCCTTGAGCCGTTGTTTTATCTGGATCGCGACCTTCTATCCGCGCTTTGACGGTTTTCAGAATGTCTTTTTCTTTCAAAATGCTCACTTGGTCGCCTTTAGCGGGTGTTCCCTGCTTGCCGCCTGCATTACTGCTGGGGCGAACGTCGGGTTGAGTCGTTCCTGTCAAAGCTTCGCGACCTAAAGTAAATCCCCAAACAGAACTCGTCACACCAGCTCCGAACATCAGAGTTAGCAGAATCAGAGTCAGCACTACCGTCGAATTCAGTACCATTTCCTGTAAGTTTTATGCCAATTCCTAGAACTGCTTTGAGAGCCCGATCGACTCTAGCTTGCGCTTCTTTGTGGCGATCGGACTCGGCAGATCTAAAATTTTTTGATTTTTGTTCTCTAGTTCTAGCACGGACTGAGAAATTATGTTATCATTCATTTTAAGTTCGATCGCACCAAGCGATTTAACGGCAGTTGGCCGAGCGGTTTAGGCAGCGAACTCATAATTCGCCCCAGGCAGGTTCAACTCCTGCACTGCCGATTTTGACAACACTTGGATTTCTATCGCCTGCAACGCGAAGCTGAGCGTGACCCTGTTTCAGATCCTGGGCCACAAAAACCGGGTTTCTGTCGTCACCTATAACTTTTTGTCTGTTGACGCTCAGAAACCCGGTTTCTCAGTATGTCA
>DPLL01000548.1 GCA_003542015.1 Microcoleaceae cyanobacterium UBA9251
TTGGGTAAGTTTTACGAAGCAGCGTTGCCGCACCTAACCCAGAGATCCAATCTCCCTAAGCGTTTACGCTACCCTTGTAGCGAGGTTCCGGTATGCCCTACCGTACCGCTCCCGCGATTTAGGATGTTAATTGCGGCATTATGATCTCTGTCCATCTCACAACCGCACTTACATATATGCCCATTTTTTTGGTAGCTATATACAAGTCTATCTACTTGTGAAAAAAAAAGGCTCATTATGAACCAAAATAATTGCAGCCATTTATACAAAATCCTGAAGGAAGAAGTCATTAGTCAGTAGTCATTAGTCACTAGGCAGATTAATACCCCATGACTAATTTGCCCCATGACTAATTTGCCCCAGAATTACTCGGCTGCTGGCCAGGAGCCGGGAGAGGGGATTGAAACTGATTTGGATTGAACTGCTGCTGCTGCGGTGGTACTTGAAACTGAGGTTGGCTAGGGTTCAAGGGATTTACCAGAGGAGACGGCAGCGGTTGATTAGGATTGCCCGTGGGGGGTGCGGCGGGAATGCCAGAATTGGGAAACGAGGGATTTGGTTGCGGGGATGAAGCCGAACTAGGAAGAGTTGCTAGGGCCACTCGCTCGCCCCCTACCTCTCGCAATTTGTCCAAAACCTCGACAACTTTGGCATATCTAGCATTTTGAGGAGCGTACAGCACCATCAACCCCGCAGGATTTTTGGTTTGGAAACTCTTTAAAACTCGATCGAGCTGTTGGTAATTAACAGGCAATTGGTCAATATAAGTTTGGCCAAAATCGTCAATGCTGACAATCAGCATCTCTCGCATCTGGGTTTGTCCCGTTTTGGCTTTAGGCAAATCGACATTAATCGCTTGCTGGCGAGTTAGTTGTAAAGCCGCCAGCAGAAAAAACGTCAGAATGCAAAAGATCACGTCAATTAAAGGCACCAGTTCAATCCGAGTTTCTTCAGTAGAAGTGTCTAGATTAATTTTCATTAGTTCGAGATGTTTTAATTATTAGAAGTGGAATCGCCCGCCGGATCGGAACCTTTCAATTTCGGCTCTCGATTCCCTTGTCCAGATTCTTTAGAATTGAGGGAATGCCTGTTCAAGCCATCTGAACCAAAGGAAGAATTGCTGTCTTCAGCACCGGGCGATCGACCCTTAGCATTAGCAGTAGGCCAGTATTGCCTGTAGAGCAATTCCATTTCATTTCCCGCCTTGCGAAATATTTTTGCCTGATTGAACAAAAAAGCTTGAAATATCCGATAAAACACCAAGGTAAAAATTGCTACTACCATCCCCGTCGCTGTAGTAATCAGCGCCTCGCTAATCCCCAATGTCACCCCAGTAGTTGCCGAGGTGCCGATGTCGCCCAGCCGGATCGAACTCAGGGAGTTAATCAAACCCAAAACTGTTCCCAGCAAGCCCAACAAAGGCGCTAGAGCGATCGTCGATTCTAACATTTTGTCGCCGCGGCGCATAGAAGCCAACTCTTCATCAGCAGCAGCTTCCAGTGCGAGTCGAAATAATTCTGGTTCAGGATTGTACAGCCGCAGGGGTGCAGACAGAAATCGCCCGATCGGCTGTCGGTTAGCTTGTCTAGCAATCTCGTTAGCCACGCCCCAATCGCTGCGAGCGGCATCTAGGATGCGGTTGACTATTTGCTTTTCCTTGGTGAGGAGGCTCGCCCAGAACCACAAGCGCTCGATAATTGTACTTACAGATAGAATGGACAGCACCAACAGCGGCCACATGACGGGCCCACCTTTTTGAAACAGTTCTTGAATATTCACAGTATTTTTACTCCCGCATAACCTGCTAAGCTTTGGTTCTGTTGTACTTTTTTTAACAAATTTAAGGTCATTTAATTTTAGCTGAAACAGTAAGAAGCCTCTCACCTACCCGAAGGGAGGTGATGAGATGAATTACGAGCGAGTTGACGACAGTTCCCCGACCAATGCTTTCCTCGATGCAGGGGAACAGGTCGGAAACGAGCAAAGTATTAATCTTCCGTGTTTTCTGATACAATAGTATTGGTTAACTTCACCCTCATTGGTGTCTGATAAGCCTCTGCCCAGTAGCATCATGATTATTAGTAAGCGACTCCGTTGCACAGCATGAAAGTAAGTAGGCACATCTTGATGAATACAAATTCCCTTCGGGTTTGTCCGATAGCGCGAATCAGCCAGCACTTCATCCAGGACAGTAAAATTTGTAGGGTACAAGGTAAGAAATTGCATAGTCTGCGGTAGGGCATTCCGTGGACTTAAAACAAAGCTCAGCGCCTCCGAAGCAATAGCTGGATTGGCCCAGCAGCCCACGCTGTAAGCTTGCGTCAGCGTGGGAGTATGTCACCTATTAATTTACCCTGTTCTGGAGCCGATCGACCGATCGCGATCGACTAATTCCTCAAACCTGATCTAAGTCGTCTTGACACATATCTTGCAGCGACTGGTGTTCAAAGCGACGGTTCGATCGGCGATACTTTTTAGTTTGCAGCTTCGGTTCGTATTGCTGCGTACCATCAGACTTAGTTTGCTGCTTCAAACTCGCCTCCGCACTACTAGAGTTTTGCTCTAGTTGCTGACGGACTAGAGCCTCTTCCAGAAACTGCAAATAATAATCATAGCGCTCCCAATCGCCCCGCACGACACAGTTAGGCTCACAGGAGTGCGAACAGTCGCTAAACTGGCAACTACCCAAAGCCAGCCTCTGGCGCGCTTCTGGGAAATATGCCGCTAACTCAGACGGTTCGCATTCAAGTGTCGGCTGATTGAACCCCGGAGTATCGGCCAACAGCCCGCCACCGGGGAGTTCAAACAGTTCTACATGGCGAGTCGTGTGTCGCCCGCGGCCGAGTTTGCCGGAAACAGCGCTCACTCGCAGATTCAGCGCCGGAATCAGTTGGTTGATCAAGCTGGACTTACCCACCCCAGAAGGGCCACAAATTACCGTTATTTTGCCTTCCAGGTGACTTTGGAGAGAGAAGGCAGAAGGCAGAAGGGAGCTATCTATTTTGCCTGATAAAGTGGGGCTAGCCGATTTCGAGGCATAAACTTCATTTTGACTGTTTGTGGCGGCTTCCTTGTTGATTAATGAGCCGCTACGGACGCTAATAAACATGGGTTCGTATCCCCAACTTGAAAGCCGATCGCGCCAAAGTTCTAAATGCTCGGCCGTGACTAAATCGCATTTATTGAGACACAAACTCACCTCTAAACCGGTAGATTCGGCCTTGACTAAAAACCGAGTTAATGATGCGGGGTCTAAGTCGGGTTCAGTGAGAGCAAAAACCAGGAGAATGCGATCGGCATTAGCTACAGGCGGGCGGTTAAGTTCTGTTTGGCGGGGAAACACTTGAGAAACGACACCCCTGTGGTCATTCCAGTCTGGTTCTTCTACCACCACGCGATCGCCCACCATCACCTGTTGACCAATTTTTTTCAGTCTAGTGCGGCGAGTACACAGGAGAATTGGAACAGTTGTCAAGAGAGGATTTTCCCTGTCAGTGCTGACATTGGGATCTAACCTCACTTGATAGAAGTTAGCCTGAACAGCCACAACAGTACCCGTAATCAAGGAGGAATCCCGGCTCATCCTTCTTCCTGCTCAGGTCGCTGCACTTTCATCGCAAAAAAGCCCGAATTATCCTCAGAAGCCACAAATTGCGTTTGCAGAATCTGGTAGCCTTCCATTTTTAGACTATCAGGCACTTGTTCGATCGGCTCTCCAGCGTCCAGCCAAACCTCCAAAACCGCACCCGGCGTCATTTGCTCCAACCGCAGTTTAGTACGGACAAAATTGAGCGGGCAGGGTGTACCCCGCAGATCGAGCTGAGCATCTGGGGGTTTAGGATTTTCAATTTTCGATGTTGAATTCATATAGCTGAAGGAAGTTCGGCAACGGATTCTGTAACGGATGTAACGGATGTAAGATCAATTCCGGTTGCATTGTCAGGTGACTGTTAACTGCGCCGCCCTGAGCGGATCGCCGTCCTGAGCGTAGTCGAAGGGTCGAAGGGTTGACTGTTTGAACAATACCGATGCAACCGGAAACGAGATAACGGATGGATGGAAACAGATTATTATTTGGGGAAAAAATGTGTCCAATTGGACACATTTTTTTGCTTACTTATTTCTGAAACAAATGTCCCAGAAATCCTTCCAAGCCACCTTTCCCAGTACGATCGCCCTTAAGCTTAGCAAGGTGCATCAGCAACTCCCGCTCCTCTGGCGTCACCTTAGTGGGAATATCAATAGACACAGCGATCAAATGGTCGCCCCGACTGACTGGATTTCCCAACCGAGGCACCCCTTTTTTCTCCAAAGTCAGAACAGTATTCGGCTGAGTTCCCGTTGGAATCAACAATTCCGTCGGCCCGTCTACGGTTTCTACCTCCAAGCGGCAGCCCAAAATTGCTTGCAAGTAACTAATCTTAACTTCCGAGTTAACGTTAATCCCGTCCCGCTTAAATAGAGCGTCTTCATTCACAGCCAAGAACACGTACAAATCCCCAGGCGGCCCGCCCAGTTTGCCAGCATCCCCTTCATTGGAAACGCGCAAACGAGTACCGTTGTCAACCCCCGCCGGGATAGTAATTTTCAGCTTTTTCATCACTTCTTTTTGGCCCCGGCCGCCACAAGTTTCGCACTTGTCCTCAATCACTTGCCCCGTGCCATTACAGGTAGGGCAAACTGAAACTTGAGTAAAACTGCCGAAGGGCGTGCGGGTAGCGCGCCGGACTTGGCCACCGCCGCTGCAAGTCGAGCAAGTTTGGGGTCTAGTTCCCGGTTTGGCACCGGTACCACTGCAAGTTTCGCAGGTTTCTAGGTGTTTGATGCGGAGTTCTTTTTCCCCACCAAACACTGCTTCGCGAAACTCCAGCCGCAAGTCCAGCCGCAAGTCGTCTCCGCGCACGGGCCCGCTGCGATTGCGACCTTGCTGTTGTTGTTGGCCGCCCGCCCCTCCCTGAAAACCCTGAAAGAAGCTTTCAAAAATATCGGCAAAGCTATCGCCGAAGTCTTGGAAGCCCGGAGCCGCTGCACCAGTCACACCAGCTTCGCCGAATCGGTCGAAGCGGGCGCGGGTTTCCGGTTCTGAGAGAACTTCGTAGGCGCGGTTGATTTCTTTAAACCGCTCCTCGGCACCAGATTCTTTGTTGACATCTGGATGATACTTCCGAGCTAGGCGGCGGTATGCACGCTTAATTTCTTCTTTGTCTGCGCTGCGAGCAACGCCTAATATTTCATAATAATCGCCGGCCATAGAGCTGCTTGCCTGGAGGTAAATAACAAAAAGAGTACGGAAAAGAAACTATTCACCTTTCTTGAAATTAAAAATTCAGGAACGATCGAGCGATCGGAATTTTTAACTTTTAAAATTTAGGAGTTAATTTCTAAACGAAAGGATTCATATCGTCAACGTCAGGTTCGGGAACCATCGGTTTTGGTTTTGACGGTTGTCGTTCCGGCTGTCGTTCCGGCTGTCGTTCCGGCTGTCGTTCCGGCTGTCGTTCCGGCTGTCGTTTCGGCTGTGGTTCCGGCTGTGGTTCCGGCTGTGGTTCCGGCTGTGGTTCCTGGACCATCACCTCCTCACCCTTGGGAAGGATCTCTTTCAGCAAGATGCTGTCGGAGGTAGCTGCGACATCCTCTACTTCTGGCATCATCTCACTTTCAACCGCAGTCGAGGATGGGACTGCTCCGCTGCGGACCAGCTCGTAAACCGCAGAGCCAAGGGAGTACAGCATTTGCTTGAAAGATTCGATTTGAAGAGCGAGTTCATCCCCAGTAATGTCGGGATTAGCAGAAGTCGCCCGCAAGGCTAAAGCCGCTTTCTGGGCATTGGCTTTGAGGTCGTCGCCCAGCAATTGCCCATTGGTTTTTAAGGTGACACCACAATTATAGATCAGCGAGTCAGCTTGAATTTTGAGTTCGACCAGTTGGGCGCGCTTGAGATCTTCATCAGCGTAAAGTTCAGCCTCTTGGCGCATCCGCTCGACTTCCGTTTCGCTCAATCCGCCCGTGCTGCTAATTTGGATGCTTTGTTCCTTTCCGGTTCCCTGGTCAACCGCAGCCACTTTGAGAATGCCATTGGCATCGATTTCAAAGGTAACTTCAATTTGAGGTACGCCACGGGGGGCTGGGGGAATGCCTTTGAGCAGGAACTTGCCCAGACTTTTATTATCTTTGACTAATGCCCGTTCGCCTTGAAGCGCGTGAATTTCTACTGAAGTTTGCCCATCTACCGCCGTGCTGTACATTTGCGTTTTGCTAGTTGGGATAGTAGTATTGCGCTCAATTACCCTAGTGAACACCCCGCCCAAGGTTTCGAGACCCAGGGAGAGAGGAGTCACATCCAGCAGCAGCAAATCTTTCACCTCGCCGCCCAACACCCCCGCTTGAATTGCCGCACCTACCGCCACAGCTTCGTCAGGATTGACCGATTTATCGGGAGACACCCCGCCAAAATACTTGCTAATAGCCTCTTGAACTGCCGGAATCCGGGTTGACCCTCCTACTAAAATAATTCGATCGATATCTTTCGGCGTCAAACCTCCGTCCTTGAGGGCTTGAGTCACCGGGTCGATCGTCGCTTGCACCAAATGAGCCACCAGTTGTTCAAACTGATCCCTTGAGAGATCCATTTCCAGATGCTTCGGCCCTTTGGCGTCAGAGGAAATGAACGGCAAATTAATTGAAGTCAATTCCCGGTTAGAAAGTTCTATTTTCGCCTTTTCCGCAGCCTCTCGGAGGCGCTGCAAAGCCATTTTATCCGTTGACAGGTCACCGCCTTCTTGAGTGCGGAAAGCTTCAACCAGCCACTGGACTATGCAGTTGTCAAAGTCATCCCCTCCGAGATGGTTATTGCCACTTGTGGCATTGACCTCAAAAATTCCGTCTCCCAGTTGCAATATCGAAACATCGAAAGTACCGCCGCCGAGGTCAAATACCAAGATTTTTTGTTCTATATTTTGCTTGTCCAAGCCGTAGGAAAGGGCGGCCGCTGTCGGTTCGTTGACGATCCGCAGGACTTCTAAACCTGCGATCGTACCGGCGTCTTTAGTAGCTTGCCGCTGGGCGTCTGTGAAGTAAGCCGGAACAGTAATCACCGCTTGGGTGACAGTTTGCCCCAAATAAGCTTCTGCATCCTGCTTCAGCCTTTGGAGTATCATTGCCGAGATTTCCTGGGGGGTATGAACCCTGTTCCGAATCTTGACGTTAACGGTGTCGTCTTTGCCTTTAATGCAGGTATAGGGAGTCCGGGCTCTTTCTTCTTCCGTGTCCTCCCACCGCCGTCCGATAAATCGTTTGATGCTGTAGACAGTATTTACTGCATTAGTTACAGCTTGCCGCTTGGCCAGTTGACCTACTAAGCGATCGCCCCCTTTCCCAAATCCTACGATACTCGGAGTTGTGCGACCGCCCTCCGAATTGGCGATCACGACGGGTTTACCGCCTTCTAACACAGCTACGCAACTGTTAGTTGTGCCTAAGTCAATCCCAATGACTTTTCCCATAGCGCCTCTGGTGCGTGTGCAATTTGAAGCGTTGAGGCAATCGATTTTTTAGGGACGATCGCGCTGCAACGTTTCTTTATTTTGAACCAGACCCCCTGCTTCATCTTGAGGACGTGCAGTAGCTTGTATCCCGATTAACTTTCCGAACTATCGGGATTTTCATCTGAGGCTACCACGGATAGCCCAGCCGCTGCAACTTTCACTTTGGCGTGCCGCAAGACGCGATCGCCCAGAGTATAGCCCCGTTCTAATTCTTGGATGATTGTTCCTTCCTCGCGATCAGAAGTCGGTTCGCTGAGCAAAGCTTCGTGGAGGTTGGGGTCAAACTGTTCGCCTTCGGGGCGCATCGGAGAAACCCCGATTTGCTTGAGGCCTTCTACCATTTGCTTGTAAACGCTTTGGTAGCTTTTGTGCATATTCATTTCGCCGTCGGTTTGTGGCTTGAGGTGCGATCGAGCACGCTCAAAATTGTCGATTACTGGCAACAGCGGTTTAACAGTGGCACACCTTACCTGTACATCTAACTCTTCTTTTTCCTTTTGCGTGCGCCTGCGGAAGTTGTCAAAATCTGCTGCTAGGCGCAGATTTTGATTTTTCAGATCTTCTATTTGAGCTTTCGAGGCTTGCAACTGAGTTTTTAAAGCCTCTTTTTCATCTATTGCTTGTGCCAGTTCCTTGTTTAACAACTCCTGGGCATCAGCCACCAGGCTGATGCGGTCACTGCCGATGCCAGGCGCCCCTGATGTGGCTTCTGGCGAGCGATCGGTCTGAGCACTTTGGTAAGCTTGAGCAAGTTCCAGCTCCCAATCGGCTGCAGCGTTGGAGTTGGCTGGCGAATTGACAGATGCCGTTGGATTTTCGCTGGCCGGACTCGAACTCTCTGGGGTTTCCCCAGTTGAGTTAGGATCTTGATACTGCTGTTTTTCCTCTTCAATCATAAAAGCTGCGCTACAGAACCCTATCAATTCTAGCAGATGATTTTAACCCAGTAAATTCTGGCAACAATTAGCCAAATCTACTGTGTATTGAGCATCATCTAGCTTGGGACTGAGGTCAATGGATTTGAGATTTGAGATTTGAGAGGCTCCCCCGTCAGTCAGTCTGCGAAGGAATGAATCCGGGGCAAGAGACCCCATTGCTTTCAGTCAACCAATGCGTTGAGAGATTTGAACAAAATATTAATGCCTCCATTCCAATCTCTCTCTCCATTCTGTCCGCAAAGTTAACCGAAAAGCGCAACTGTAAATTTAATAACTATTGACATAATGCTTCGGGGCTGACGATCAATTAAGAGCGTCCCTGATGGGCTGGTTAGTCATTGGTCAAAATTCGGCGGGGAAGCAACAGATTAATTTGGCTTCGGAAACCCAAAATTTGCATCAATTCCGACTGCCCAATTAATTGAGCGACTTATCTATCAAGCTGAGTTGGTAGAGATTCGAGTTATCATAACAGAAGAGAGTTATACGTCTAAGTGTTCTTTCTTAGACAATCAACTTCCAGGCAAACAAGCACAATATTTGGGAAAAAGAGTGGAGCGAGAATTGTGCCGCTCTCAGCTTGGGATCAGCATAAATACTGATGAAACGGGCTGCGCTCCGATCGTCAGAAAAGTATTCCCAGATGCTTTGGAAGCTCAGGGGATACGGGCCATTGTAGTTTGGCCGTTAAGGATCGCACCTGATGAACTGAAGGCAGTGCGCTGGGCGGGTTCCCCGACTTTTAAAGCAACTGCGGTGAATTAGAGAGATTTTTTCAGGAATTTCTCCATATCTGGCAACTATCCATCCTCTAAAACTTGTTCATCCTGCGGTCATATTCAACCAAAAGTCTGGGCCTACAGATTTGAGTAAGTTTGGTAGAACGGAAGAGAGACTTATCCAAGGATAGCGACACACCCCGCCCCGCTTTCCTCTCCCGGTACGGGCAATCCCCCTGTGGTGTGCCCTGACCCTAGAACGGGAGTATCCTGCGGGTTAATTCAGGTAAATGACTAACACATCCCAGAGGCGTCCGTCCACATCGCTAGTTGCTCAGAGCAATTTTTCTCCGGCTCTCAACAAGATGATTCAGTCTGGTTACGTCAACGGCGACCAACTGAAGCAAGCTCAAATAGAAAGCCGGAAGTCGGGCAAGCGTTTGACTGAGGTACTAGAAGCTACTACCGGGCTGCCTTTGCCGACCGAATTGCTGCGCCTTTACAAGAAGCAGCAGATGTTTGAACTCAAGATTGTGTACGGGGTTGAAGCATTTGACCCGGAGATGAGCCAAATGTCTAACGAGCAGCTCGGAGTGATGCTCGATGGGTTAAAGATTTCGATCGACATTTGTCACCAAGGTCGGTTTCTACCTGTGGCGAAGACGGAAACTGAGCCTCCGGTGGTTTTGGTGGCAATGGTCGATCCGGACAATCTCAACGCTCAAGAAGATTTGCGACGGATTTTGCAGCCTCACAGCTTGAGTTTTCAGCGACGGGTGATGACCCCAGATGACTATCAGGACATTACTTCTGCCTATCAAGAACAGCAAGTTAAGATAGCAGCCAAAATAGCTGAAGCCGAAAAGGAGAGAAAGCTTTCCCTAGGGGAGGGAGATTTTGGCGAACTCTCCTTAGAAGAGGTTTCTTCCGATCAAGAAGATATAGCTGACACCATAAACGCTGTAGAGCAAGCTCCTGTAATCAAAGCGGTCAACATCATTTTGGCTAAAGCTTTGTCCGAAAAGGTCTCTGACATCCACGTCGAACCTCAAGAAGAGTTCATGCGGATTCGGATGCGGAAGGACGGGGTGCTGCAAGAGTATTTCCGTTTTCCCAAGCAAGTGGTGCAAGGGATTACTGCTCGCTTCAAAATTATTGCCAATTTGGACATTGCCG
This sequence comes from Microcoleaceae cyanobacterium UBA9251, assembly GCA_003542015.1. Lineage (GTDB taxonomy): Bacteria > Cyanobacteriota > Cyanobacteriia > Cyanobacteriales > Microcoleaceae > Microcoleus. The sequence goes on from DPLL01000548.1 coordinate 10,378, forward strand.
AACGTAGACAAGCTCAAGATGGTCGTATCCGCCGGGTATTTGAAGGACGGACGGTGGATTTCCGGGTAAATAGCTTGCCTTCCCGCTATGGCGAAAAAATTGTGCTGCGGATTTTGGATAGTTCCAGCACTCAGTTGGGTCTGGGTTTGTTAATCTCGGATCAGGAAACTCTGGCTTTGGTTCGAGAAACTGCCAGCCGCCCTTTCGGACTGATTTTGGTGACGGGGCCGACTGGTTCGGGTAAGTCAACTTCGCTGTATTCAATTCTGGCGGAAAAGAATGATCCGGCGATTAACATTTGTACGGCGGAAGACCCGATCGAATATGCTTTGCCGGGAATTACCCAGGTCCAAGTGATTCGGGAAAAAGACTTGACTTTTTCCAACATTCTGCGGGCGTTTTTGCGACAAGACCCTGATGTCATGCTAGTGGGGGAAACGCGGGACAAGGAAACGGCGAAAACGGCTCTGGAAGCTGCTTTGACCGGACACTTGGTATTGACGACGCTGCACACAAACGACGCGGCCGGTGCGATCGCCCGTTTGGACGAAATGGGCGTAGAACCGTTCATGGTTTCGGCGGCTTTGTTGGGTGTGTTGGCTCAGCGTCTGATGCGGCGCGTTTGTGACAAATGCTGCATTCCTTATCAGCCTACTGCGCTCGAACTCGGTCGCTACGGCCTGTCAGCTTCTCAAGAAGTGGATCTTACTGTCTACAAAGCCAACACCATACCAGTTGAGCAGAGGAAGGAACTGGCAGAACAGGACCAACTGTGTAAGAAGTGCGGAGGCTTAGGCTACAAAGGGCGGGTAGGGGTTTACGAATTCCTGAAAAATACTGAGCGGCTGCAAACTCTGATCACTCAAGGTGCTCCCACAGAGCAAATTAAGGAAGCCGCAGTAGAAGAAGGGATGAAAACCTTGCTGGCTTACAGTTTGCAGTTAGTGCGGGAAGGCGCGACTACTTTTGAGGAAGTCGAGCGGGTGACGTTTACAGACTCTGGGCTGGAGGCTGAACTGAAGGCAAAACGCAAGCAGGGGCTGACCTGCAAGATTTGTCAGGCGGAATTGAAGCCGGAGATGCTGGATTGTCCGTACTGTTTGACTCCGCGCTTTCTAGATTGATTCAGCAGTCAGCAGTCAGTAGTCAGTAGTCATCAGCAAGCATCAAAAAATCTGACGAATGACGAAT
>DPLL01000549.1 GCA_003542015.1 Microcoleaceae cyanobacterium UBA9251
GGCTTCAAATTGCGGTATTTCGGCAGTTGAAACCTCAGCTTCTGTGGCTTCAAATTGCGGTATTTCGACTGTTGAAACCTCGGCTCCGACTGCTTCTGGAGTCGATTTTTCGACTGTTTCAACAGCCGATATCTCGACTGCTGTCACCGCTACTGGGTCGGTTTCAACAGACTTTTTTTCGACTGCTGTTACCTCTGCTGCTGGCTGTTCAGGGGCCAGAGTTTCAGCGGCTGTTTCTGCGTTTGCTTGTTCTGGGGTTGCAGTTGGGGCCACGACAGCAACCAGCGGCAAATTCAAGTTATTAATAGCCTCTTGTAAGCGGGTTTGAGCCGTTCCCCGCTGGTGAAGGATTACCCAAGATTCTATCAGATCGGGGCCGTGCATTGCGCCGGTCAAAGCCGCTCTGAGCGATCGCATAATTAGCCCTTTGTTAAGATTTTTCTCTTTACTGAGCTTTTTAGTGATTTTCTGAGCTTCGGCTGATGTTAGCGTTGGATGACTTTCCAGAGCTCCTAGAACCGCAAGCAAAGCCTCTGATACCTTTGGCTGCTGCAATTGTGCGATCGCCTCTTCTTCGTATTCCACCGTAGTAGAGAAGAATACCTTGCACATATCAACAGCATCGGTTAAGCGCACCAGACTCTGACTGATTAAAGTAGTTATTTGTTCAAGCCAGGTGCGATCGGCTTCTATGTCAAATTCATAACCGGCTTTCTGCCAATAAGGTATCAGTAAATCAGTCAATTGTGGCACCGGCATTTTGTGCAGGTATTGACTATTCAGCCAGTTGAGTTTATCCCAATCAAATTTTGCACCAGCTTTGTTAACTCGCTCCAAACTAAATACAGCCGCAGCTTCGGAGAGTGTAAATATTTCTTGCGTAGAATCCGGCGGAGTCCAACCAAGCAAAGTCATGTAATTGACCAAAGCTTCGGGGAGATAGCCCATATCTTTAAAGTCAGAAATCGACGTCACGCCATCCCGTTTAGAAAGTTTTTGTCCTTGGGAATTTAAAATCAGTGGCGTGTGAGCAAATTCTGGGATTGTCGCGCCCAAAGCTTCGTAAAGCAAGATTTGTTTGGGAGTATTACCGATATGATCTTCGCCACGGATGACGTGGGTAATGGCCATGTCGATATCATCAACGACTACGGCGAGGTTGTAGAGAGGCTGGCCAATGTCGCCGCCGATGGAAGCCCTAGCAATTACCATATCGCCGCCGAGGTCGCTACCTTTCCAGCTAACAGTATCGCGTACCATGTCGTGCCAAGATATAGTGCGATCGTCCTCAATGATAAACCGAATCACAGCTTGTCGCCCTTCGGCTTCAAAAGCTTCGCGCTGTTCGGGAGTCAGATTGCGGTGGCGGTTATCATAGCGAGGAGCTTGTTTATTGGCTTTTTGTGCTTCCCGCATTTCGTCAAGTTCCGCCGAAGTGGTGTAGCAGCGGTAGGCGAGTCCTTTATCGAGGAGAGTTTGGACGGTTTGGCGGTATGCTTCCAAACGCTGGGACTGGAAAATTGGGCCTTCATCCCACTTCATCCCCAGCCAAGTTAGTCCTTCGAGAATATTGTCAGTGTATTCGCTCTTGGAACGTTCTAAGTCTGTGTCTTCTACCCGCAGGATGAATTGGCCGCCTTGATTGCGAGCAAATAGCCAGTTGAATACGGCGGTTCTGGCTGTACCGATGTGTAGGTTTCCGGTGGGACTGGGGGCTAGACGGACTCTGACATTCATGTAGATTTTTGCTTTGAGATTTGGGGTAATTTGCTGGCGCTTGACTTGGCTGTTGCTCAGACTACAGATTTTAGTATATTTTGTCCTATCTTGTTGATAATACCATTGGGGGCGATCGATCCTTAATTCACCTTTGGGACGATTTTTCAAAGCAGTCGAAATCAGGAGACGGCTTTTGGAGTGTCCCTACAATATTATTTTGGGTAGGGACACGGCATTGCCTTGGACTCTATATCATTCCGGTGCAAGCAGAATTGATCTAAAATACTTGTGCGAGTTTGTTTCTGTTCCCAGCGATCGCATTTTACCCATGCCTACTTCTCAAACTGAATTTCCCGAATCTGTCGAAATTAAGCCTGTACCATCCTGGCAAATTGAGCTCCTATACGACGGTCAATGCCCCCTGTGCGTGCGAGAAGTCAATTTTTTGAAGAAACGGGATTGGGGCAGAGGTTTGGTGGCATTTGTGGATATTGCGGACGATCGCTACAACCCCGAAGCCCACGGCGGAATAGACTATGAAACAGCAATGGGGCGGATTCACGCGGTATTACCCGACGGTACAACGATTAAAAATGTAGAGGTTTTTCGCCGCATCTATGAGATTTTAGGGATGGGTTGGATCTATGCTGTGACTAAGTTACCGATTGTTGGGGCGATCGCAAATTGGCTGTACGGAATTTGGGCCCATTGGCGGCTACCTTTGACAGGAAGGCCGGATTTAGCAACCGTTATGGGCGATCGAACTAAACGTATTGAGTGCGATAATCCGAGTCGCTGTCGGGTAAATGACGAGGTTTAGAAGAGAGTTTTGGATGCAGAAACCGGGTTTTTTTACCAAAATATTACATCGAAGCCTTTAACACTTGAAAAACCCGGTTTCTTTGGTTTAGTAAGGTGCTCTAGTATCTCAAACCCTCAATCATCCATTGATTTAGTTAAATTAAGTTAAGTATTATTGCTGATTTTCGGGCGATCGCAACTGTGCCCTCACCCATACTCGAAAAGCATCAAGTATAGTCATATCATCCTCGGTTTCGGCCATCTGCAAAAATTGATTGATTATTTCTGAAGGAACAATCGGAAAAGTGTTACTGTACTGAGACAGCGCGTATTCTCCGTTCTGAAGTTGAAAAAATTCTATAGTCCCTCCGAGATATCTCCAAATCTCAGGAACTCCCAGGTTTTTGTAGATAGTAAAGCGATTAGTAGATGGACTGGTAAGATCGACTTCAATGATTAAATCAGGTGGCGGGTCGATTGATAAGTTGATTTTTCTGCCACGAATGCGATCGACATTTTGAATATAAAAACAGGAATCTGGTTCTGCACCCTGTTTTAAATCTTCACGATTCAGAGTCGTCGAACCAAATCCCTTACGTTTTAACTTTAATTCATCACTTAAAGTCGTCACAAACTGTTTTAGCAAACAGTTAACAGTTTCATGCAAGTCGGATGGCATGATAATTTCTAAGACTCCTTGAGAATAGGAAAATCGCGAGGATCTCTTGTCTCCTGCTTCTGCTAATAAGCTTTCATAAGTCTGCCAACTGATATTAGATAATACTATCCGCTGTGTAGTTGTTTCCGGTGACGGCTTAATGGGTGTAACGAGCATATTTTCCCACTCCTTGATCGTGTCCGGTTATTTAACTATCATAATTTCGTAGCAAGGACTTTAGTCCTTGTTTACATTTTTAAGGACTAAAGTCCTTACTACGAACCAACTTAATCAACAAACAAGTTTATCAAAAGCTTAGACTTTCGATTTACGAGAGAACGGGACAGACGGGGCTCGAACCCGCAACTTCCGCCGTGACAGGGCGGTGCTCTAACCAATTGAACTACTGTCCCTCGTTTTTGCCTTTCTTTCAGGCACAATTTCTATTATGCCTATGACCGCACCATTTGTCAAGGGGTTTTCTGAACTTTTATTTTGAACCCCAAAATCTGAGTCTCCTGCAACGGGCTGAAGTTGTTGTCACTCACCAAAATCAGACCTCTGCTACCATCGCCTAAAACCGGGCCCAATGTCAACCCCTCAATATTGTCTAAGGGAATTTTCAGGGTATCAAAATCCAGCAGCAGCCGTTTTTGAGCGGGAGAAACCTCACTGAGACGGGTTTTGAGGCTTTCGAGTCCTTCGATGCGATCGCCCTTTTCCAGAGAAATCTCAAAAAGCTTAATAGTATTTCCAGTTTCCAGAGAGAAAGCGCGCTCTAAACTCAGCAAGCGATTTTCGTCGATCGCCAATAAATCCACCAAACCATTAGTAGTAAATTTTCCCACAGGATTAGCGCCCGGTGGTAGTGGTTCAGTAATGTAAAGAAACGATCGCCCTAAATTGCCACTAACAGCATCGTAACGCAAAATCCGGCACGGAGTACCACTTTGCAGCGAAGGTACTGCGCCATCTTGAACCAGGGCATTTTCTGTGGCTGTAAATAGATATTTTTGGTCTGGCGTTAAAGTCAAACTTTCAAACGCTAGATTGTTACGAACACCCTTATTGCCCTTATCGTCAGGCAAAAATAGGTCAGGAATTTGCAGACTCCTAACAAGCTTACCATCAAGAGAGAATTCTT